>NZ_JBEZXE010000021.1:0-125241 GCF_040637885.1 Kitasatospora sp. NPDC028055
CCGCGGGCCGCCCGCCCCCCCCCCGGCCCCCCCGGCGGCACCGGGATGCGCGAGCAGATCCGCGAGGGCTGGCGGTTCGTCACCCGGCACCCGGTGATCCGGCCCTGCGTGGCCGACGCCACCGCGGTGAACTTCGTCTGCGGCGGGCTGATGACGCTCACCCCGGTGTTCCTGGTCCGCACCCTCGCCGCCCCGGCCGCCGCCGTCGGCGCCCTGATGGCCACCGGCGGGCTGGGCAGCCTGCTCGGCGCGGCCGCCACGCCCCGACTGGTGGCGCGGTTCGGCGGCGCTGTCGCGTTGCGCTGGGCGGCCGTGGTCGCCACCGCCTTCGCCCTGCTGCTCCCGCTCGCCGGGCCCGGATGGGCGACGCTCGTGTTCGCACTCGGCAACGCCGGGTTCTCGGCGGGGGTCGTGGTCACCAGCATCGTGACCCGCACCCACCGGCAGACCCACACCCCGCCGGAGCTGCTGTCCCGGGTGATGGCCACGGTCCGCTTCGTCTCCTGGGGCGCGATCCCGGTCGGTGCCCTGGCCGCCGGGGCCGCCGCCGCGGCCTGGGGACCGCGGACGGCGCTGCTGCTGGTCGCCGTGGTCAGTGTGGTGAGCCCGGTGATCCTGCTGGCCGGCCCGATCCGCCGGATGCGCGACCTGGCCTGAACCGGGGGCGGGGCGGGGGCCGGTGCACGGTCCCCGCCCGCAGGCGCGTCGGCGGTGAGCGGCTTGTGGTAGCGGGTGCCGTCGACGCCGATGCCCAGGGCCCTGGCCCGCTCGGTGCCGTTCGGCAGGCCCGGGGCGACCCTGACCGGCCCGCCCCGGCGGACCCGTGCTCAACGGACCCGTTCTCGACGGCCCCGTGCCCAACGGCCCCGTGCCCAACGGTCCCGTTCTCAACGGACCTTCGCTCAGCGGAACGCGGCGACGTTGCGCGCGGCCCAGTCCGCGAAGGGGCGCGGCGGCCGGCCGAGGACCCGCTGGACGTCCGGGCTGATCCGGGTCTCGGCCGGGCTGGGCGCGCCGAGGATGTCCAGGGTGTCGTCGGCCAGCTCCACCGGCATGTTCCGGGCCATGCCGGCCATGGCCTCCTCCCGGCTGAGCTCGTGGAAGCGCACCGGCTCGCCCAGCGCGGCGGCCAGGGCCGCCGCCTGCCCGCGCGGGGTGATCACCTCCGGCCCGGTGAGCTCGTAGCGGCCGCCGGCGTGCCGCTCGTCCAGCAGGCAGGCCGCCGCCACCTCGGCGATGTCGGCCGGATCGACGATCGGCAGGCCGACGTCCCCGAAGGGCGCGGCGACCAGCCGGTCGGTGCGCACCGACTCGGCCCACCAGAAGGCGTTGGACGCGAAGCCGCCGGGCCGCAGGATGCTCCACTCCACGCCGGACCCGCGCAGCTTGTCCTCCAGTGCGCGCAACGCGATCCGCGTCGGGCCGACGGGCCTGGTCACCACGGCCTGAGTGGAGAGCAGGACGATCCGCCGAACCCCGGCGCCCACGGCGTCGGCGAGGAGGTCGGCCGGGCGGGCCCCGGCGCCGTGCAGGTCGCCGGACAGCAGCAGGAACAGCGCCTCCGCCCCGGCCAGCACCGGCTTGAGGGCGCCCGGCTCGGCCAGGTCGGCCGCCACGTGGCGGACGCCGTCCGGCACCGCCGCCGCCCGCCGCGACACCGCCGTCACCTCCCGGCCCGCCTCTGCCAGCGCCTGGGTCAACGGCCGGCCGATGTTGCCGGTGGCCCCGGTCACCACGATCATGTTCAGCTCCCACCACTCGTCGTGCTCGTCCTTCTCGGAGGTCCTCCGAGGCCCTCAACCTAGGAGCATCGACTTACCTTTGGTAAGGACATACCTTGAAGTAAGCTCCACACATGAGGGAAGGCCCGCAGTACAGAGCGGCCGCACCGGGGGGCCGGTATGACGTGTTTCACACCGACTGCCCCGCGCGCGACGTCGTCGACCACGTGACCAGCCGCTGGGGGATCTGGGTGCTGATCTCCCTGCGGAGCAACGACCTGCGCTTCTACGAGCTGCGCGAGAGCATCCAGGGCATCAGCGAGAAGATGCTCACCCAGACCCTGCGCGCCCTGGTCCAGGACGGCCTGGTCCGGCGGGAGGTCGCACCGACCACACCGCCCCAGGTCACCTACGGGCTCACCGAGTTCGGCCGCGAACTGGGCGAGCCGCTCAGGGAACTGTTCGACCGGATCACCCGACGGCTGCCCCCACTCGACGGCGGTTCACCGCCAGGCGGAAGGTCCCGGCCGGCTCAGAGTCCGCTCGGCCAGTCGTAGCCGCTCGGCACCTTGACGGCGGCGTTCTCGGCGGCCGTGCCGTACACCAGGGCGATCTCGTCGTGGGCGTGCAGCACGATCGCCGCCGGGTCGCCGCCCACCGCCTTGCCGTCCACGTACGCGGTGAGCGTGTGGGTGGCGTCGGTGCGCAGACCGCCCAAGTGGTCCGCGGAGGCGGAGACCTGCCACTCGGTCAGGAACTGGCCCAGGGTGAAGTCGGCCGCCACCGGCGACTCGATGTGGACGACCCCGCTGGTGTCGTGGGTGTGCAGCGGGCTGATCCGCTGGGCGCTCTCGTCGATGCCGACCAGCGCGGGGACGGTCACGGGCTGCCCGTCGGCGTAGACGTCGAGGTGGGTGTGGATGTGCAGGGCGGTGCCCTCGGCGCCGAGCATCGGCAGGCCGGCCGCCTTGACGGCCGCTGCGGCGTCGGCCGGCGCGTCCCAGGGCGGCGGGGTGGTCCGGCCCTCGGCGGTGGTCCGGGGCTGCGCCGGGACGCCCGACGGCGCTGAGCTGCCCTGGTTCTCGGCGATCACGACCGCGATCGCGCCGACCACCACGAGCACCACCAGGACGACCAGACCGCGCACCAGCCACCGCCTGGTCCGCGCGTGCCGGACCTCCGCGGCCCGGATCGCGGCGAGGTGGGCCTTGCGCCCGGACGGCTCCGGGCTCTGCGCTGACATCGGTGCGGGCCTCCTCGATCGAGGCTGCTGTCCCTCTCAGCCTCGCAGAGTCCGCCCGGGCGGGCGCGCCGAGCCGACGCCGGCCGCGCCCGGCGACCACCGCCTCACCCCCGGTGGCCGGGTCCCGGCGTCCGGGCCCGGGTCCGAACCGAAGGCCGCGGCCTCGGCTCCCGCACGGGGAACCGGGGCCGCGGTCGGCGCGGGCGCGCGGTCAGCGCTGGCCCGGGTAGCCCTGCTGCCCCGGGTACGGCACGTTCGGGACCTGCGGCGGGTACGGCTGGCCCTGCGGGGGCACCGGGGCCCCCGGCTGCGCCGGGTACGGCTGGGCCGGCGGGTAGGCCTGCGGCGCCGGGTACGGCTGGCCCGGCTGCGCCCCCGGGTACGGCTGCGGCTGCTGCGGCGGGTACGGCTGCGCCTGCGGCGCGCCGAAGCCCTGCTGCGGCTGCTGGTGCGGCGGCTGCGGCGGGATCATCTGCTGGCCGGGCCCGGCCTGGACGCCCATCGGGTACGCCGGCGGCGGGAAGCCCTGGTTCTGCGGGGTGTCGAAGGGCTGCGAGCTCGGGTCGATCGCCCCGGGCGGGAAGGCGGCGCTCAGCTGGTCCATCTCGGCCCGCCAGATGCGGTGGATGTTCAGCCGCACCGGGTTGGCGTTGCCCGGCATCTGGACGTACATCGAGCTCCAGATGCTCGCCCGCTTGACCCGGCTGACCGGGAAGGCCTGCCGCGGGAAGGCCGCGACCACGTCGCCGGGCCGGTTGTTCCAGCGGTTGGCCGAGTTGATCACCACGTGGCTGTTGGTGAGCGTCAGGAAGTAGTACCTGCGGGTCAGCACGATGATCAGGCCGACGAGCGGAATCTCACCGAGCGCGGCCGCGAGCCACGGGCTGGGCCCGCTCTCCGCGTGCACACAGGCGATGAAGGTCTCGCCGGGCGGCGCCACCTGCGACAGCTTCTCGATGACCTGGGCCTTCTGCTTGGCCCGGAGGAATGCCATGTCTTCTGTACCTCTTACCCCGTCGTGTCCGCCGGCTCGGTGCGGCGGGAAATCGGCTGAGGTTAGCAGGTGGTGATGACACCTCGAACACCAGCGCCCCCGGGGGCGGCCGCGGCCCCGCCGGGCCGCTTCCCGGCGAGGTCGAGTCGGCACACGGAGCACCCGACGGTGGCCCGGGTGACGGGAGTTCACCGAGGGCGGACGGCTGTCGGCCGGCTGACGCCCGGTCCGCCGGGCGATGCAGGACCTTCACGAGACCCTCAGACCGTGATGACGGTGAACCCCTCCGGGGCGCGCAGCCGGACGGCGCCGGTGTGGTCGGTGGCCACCTCGATCGGCAGCCCGGCCACCGTCAGCCCGTCGATCCGCAGCGACTCGTACCCGGCCGGGACGCTCCCGCGCACCCACAGCCGGCGCCCGGGAGCGTCCGCGGCGAGCCCGAGCAGCGCCTGGAGCACCAGGACGGCGGAGGCCGCCGCCCAGGCCTGCGGGCGGCAGGAGGCGGGGTACGGGACGGGGCGGTGGTAGCGCTCGCGCGGGTGGCCGCCGTACAGCTCGGGCAGCCGGTGGTCGAAGGCCGCGGCGGCGCGCAGCAGTCCGGCGGCCAGCGGCGCGGCGTCCTCGGGCCGGCCGGCCCGGGCCAGTCCGTGCACGGCGACGGCGGTGTCGTGCGGCCAGACCGAACCGGTGTGGTAGCCCAGCGGGTTGAAACCGGCGGTGGCGGTGTCCAGGGTGCGCAGGCCGAAGCCGCTGTCCAGGCCGGGGGCGGTGAGGCGCCGCGCGACCAGCGCGCTCTCCTCGGCCGTGAGCAGGCCGGTGCCGAGCAGGTGGCCGAGGTTGGAGGTGACCGAGTCGACCGGCCGCTTGTCCCGGTCGAGGGCGACCACCGGGTGGCGGCCGTGCTCGTCCTCGGTCCAGAACCGGTCGCGGAAGCGCTCGCGCAGCCGCTGCGCCCACTGCCGCCACCGGTCGGCGCCGGGGCGGCCGAAGGCCTCCAGCAGGTCGGCGGACTTGACGGCGGCCTCGTGGGCGTAGGCCTGGACCTCGCTGAGGGCGATCGGGGCGGCGGCGATCCGGCCGTCGCGGAACCGGATGCCGTCCGAGGAGTCCTTCCAGCCCTGGTTGGAGAGGCCGCGGCCGGTGCTGTCGACGTACTCCAGGAAGCCGTCGCCGTCCGCGTCGGCGTAGCGCTCCAGCCAGTCGAGGGCGGCCTCGGCGTGCGGGAGCAGCTCCTCGACCTGCTCGGCGGGCAGGCCCCAGCGCCAGGCGTCGTGCAGCAGCAGGAGCCAGAGCGGGGTGGCGTCGGCGGTGCCGTAGTAGTGGGGCGGCAGGCGGGAGCCGGTGTCGAGGTGCTGTTCGGCGCGGCGGACCTCGTGCAGGATCTTGCCGGGCTGCTCCTCGGTGGCCGGGTCGACGGCGCGGCCCTGACGGCGGGCCAGGGTGCGCAGGGTGCCGGCGGCGAGGTCGGTGCCGAGCGGGAGCAGCATCCGGGCCGCCCAGAGCGAGTCCCGGCCGAACAGGGTGAGGAACCAGGGCGCGCCGGCGCCGAGGAAGGTGTCGGCGGGGCGCAGCGGGTCGGCGAGCAGCAGGCCGCGCAGGTCGTGGTGGGAGCGGGTGAGCCAGTGGGCGAGGTGGTGGTCGCGGCCGGTGATCTCGGGGGTGCTCCAGGGGGTGGTGCGGGCGGCGGGGAAGAGGTCGCCGTCGCGGTGTTCGGCGGTGCACTCCAGGACGGCGTGCCAGCTCTGGCCCGGGGCGAGTTCGAGGTCGTAGCCGAGGGTGCCGGTGGCGGGGTCGAGGTGGTGGGGTGCGGGGGTGAGGGTGAGGGCGGCGGTGAGCGGGCCGTCCTGCCAGCGCAGGCCGTCGTCACCGTCGGCGCGGGGTTCGACCGGGGTGCCGGTGCGGCCGGCCTTGACGGTGTCCATGGCGGCGAAGTCGCTCTCGGCGCGGATCTCCAGGCGCAGTCGGGCGGGGCGGGCGCCGGCGTTGTGCAGGGTGCAGTGCTCGACCAGGCGGCCGGGGTGGAGTTCGCGGCGGCGTTCCAGGGTGGTGGCGGGGTCGGCGGTCCGTTCGCCGGGGCCGCGCAGCACGGTGACGAAGACGGTGTGCCCGTCCGGGAGTTCGGCGGTGGCGACGGGGGCTTCGGGGATGCCGGGGGCGCCGATCTCCAGGCGGGAGAGGATGCGGCGGTCGCCGTGGTAGAAGCCGTCGGCGCCCTCGCCGATCCGGCCGTCGGGGCGGCTGGCGCAGAAGCTGGGGGCGGCCACGGAGAGCCGGGCGTCGTGCAGGAAGGGCTGGCGGTCGGGAGCGGGCATGGTCTCCTCGTTCTCGGTGCGGGGCTTGACAGTTGCTTCCACCCGGGCGCAACCTTTCTGTCATTGGAGCGTTCCAAGACATTAACTCCCCTGGTGGGGTTGATGGAACCCCCGCTTGGAACGCTCCAAGCCAAGCCTTGCGGCGACAGAACCTAGGATCACCGTCATGCATGCACACTCATCGCCCAGGATCGGCCACGGGTCCGCGGTGACCCTCGAAATGGTCGCCGCCCGGGCCGGCGTGGGCCGTCAGACGGTGTCCAACGCGATCAACTCGCCCGAGCTGCTGCGGCCGCAGACGCTGGAGCGGGTCCGGCGCGCCATCGACGAACTCGGCTACCGCCCGCACCGGGCCGCCCAGGCGCTCAAGACCAGGGCCAGCCGGCTGATCGGCTACGGCATCCGCTCCAGCAGCACCGGTGTCCCGACCCCCGTCCTCGACCAGTTCCTGCACTCGCTCTCCGAGGCCGCCGACCGGGCCGGCTACCGGGTCGTGCTGTTCGCCGTCGCCCCCGGGGACGACGGACTCACCCGCTACCAGCAGCTGCTGGACGAACACGGCGCCGACGGCTTCGTGCTCAGCGGCACCGACCGCGGCGACCGGCGCCAGGCCTGGCTGCACGAGCGCGGCGTCCCCTTCGTCGCCTTCGGCCGCACCTGGTCCGGCAAGGACGTCGGGGACTGGGTCGACGTGGACGGCGCCGCCGGCACCTCGGCGGCCGTCCGCCACCTGGCCGGGCTCGGCCACCGCCGGATCGGCTTCCTCGGCTGGCCCAAGGGCTCCGGGGTCGGCGACGACCGGGCCCGCGGCTGGCAGAGCGCGATGCGCGAACTGGGCCTGTCCACCCGGGGCCGCCGGATGGAGAGCCCGGACGACCCGGAGCGCGCCACCGAGGCCGCCGAGAAGCTGCTGGCCGGCGGCGCGACCGCCGTCGTCGCCGCCAGCGACACCCTCGCGCTGGGCTGGTACCAGGCCCTGCGCCGGGCCGGCCGCACCCCCGGCCCGGAGGCCGCCGTGATCGGCTTCGACGACTCCCCGATCGCCCCGCTGCTCTTCCCCTCGCTCTCCAGCCTCGCCCAGCCGCTCGACGCGGTCGGCCGGGTCTGCATGCAGCTGCTGCTGGAGCGCCTGGGCGACCGCGGGCGGCCCGTCGAACACGTGCTGCTGGAACCGGAGCTGGTGCTCCGCGAAAGCGCGTAGCGCCCGCGCCGCCCCCGTCCCATCCACTCCCCCGGATCCCCGCCGCCGAGGCCCACCCGAAGCACCCGTCCACCGAAGGCCGTTCACCACCCACCCCCGCAAGGAGATCCGCATGGCCACCTCCCGCACCCTCGCCACGGCCGCCGTCTGCACGGCCGTCGCCCTCGGCGCCGTCACCGGCTGCTCCTCCTCGGGCGGATTCGGGGACACGTCGGCCAAGCAGTCCACCGGCGCCGGTCAGAGCCTGACCGTCCTGATCGCCAGCTCCGGCGAGGCCGAGACCGCGGCGGTCAAGGCCGCCACCGCCGCCTGGGCGCAACGGACCGGCAACACCGTCACCGTGCAGATCGCGAGCAACATCAACCAGCAGCTCGGCCAGGCCTTCGCCGGCGGCAACCCGCCGGACCTCTTCTACGTGAACTCCGACCAGTTCGCCAACTACGCCAAGGGCGGCTCGTTGTACGCCTACGGCGAGCAGATACCCGATGCCTCGGACTTCTCCGAGCAGCTGCGCAAGGCGTTCAGCCACGACGGCAGGCTCACCTGCCTGCCCAAGGACAGCTCCACCCTGGCCCTGGCCGTCAACACCACGATGTGGCAGCAGGCCGGCCTCACCGAGGCCGACTACCCCACCACCTGGCAGCAACTCGCCGACGACGCCGCCAAGCTCACCAAGGACGGCGTGACCGGCCTGGTCACCGCCCCCGACTACCAGCGGCTCGGCGCCCTGTTCAAGCAGGCCGGCAGCTGGATCACCAACCCCGAGCAGACCGCGATGACCGCCGACGCCCCCGGCAACCGGCAGGCGCTGGAGTACGTCCAGGGCCTGTTGAAGGCCGGCTCCGCCAAGTACGTCGCCGACGTGGACGCCGGCTGGGGCGGCGAGGCGCTCGGCAAGGGCAGGGCCGCGATGACCATCGAGGGCAACTGGCTCAAGGGCGCGATGGCCAAGGACTACCCGAACGTCCCGTACAAGGTGCTCCCGCTGCCCGCCGGACCGGCCGGCCCCGGCACCCTGGCGTTCAGCAACTGCTGGGGCATCGCCGCCAAGAGCCGCCACCAGGCGGCCGGCGTCGACCTGGTCAAGCAGCTCACCTCCGCCGACCAGCAGCTGGAGTTCGCCAAGGCCTTCGGCGTGATGCCCTCCCGCACCAGCGCGCTCGCCACCTACGCCGAGAAGTACCCGGAGTCCAAGGCCTGGGTGGACGGCGTCGCCCACGCCCAACCCCCGGTCACCGTGCCCGGGTTCAACCAGGTGCTGACCCAGTTCAACACCGACCTCCAGTCGCTGCGGACGGCCGACCCGGCGGCCGTGCTGGCCGCCCTCCAGCGCAACGGCGAGCAGGTCGTCAAGAATGCCCGCTGACCCGCGCCCCCGCGGTCTGCACGGTCTGCGCGGTCTGCGCGGTCTGCGCGAGGGGGCCTGGGGCTGGCTGTTCACCACCCCCATGGTCCTGGTCCTCGGCCTCTTCATGGTGCTGCCGATCGCGATGGCGCTGTGGGTGAGCCTGCTGCACTGGGACGGCCAGTCCAACCCCTTCGACGGCAGCGCGGACTTCGTCGGCCTGGACAACTACCGCCGGCTGTTCACCGTGGACGGCCTGGACCGCACCCTGTTCGCCACCTCGCTGCGCAACACCCTCTACTACGTGGTGCTGACGGTGCCGGTGCAGACCGTGCTCGCGCTGGCCCTGGCGCTCGCCGTCAACCAGCGGCTGCTGCGCGGCCGCGGCGCCCTGCGCACGGTGTTCTACTTCCCGTCCGTCACCAGCTCGATCGCCGTCTCGACGGTCTTCCTGTTCCTCTTCCAGGGCAGCGGCGCCGTCAACCGGATGCTGGGCTGGGTCGGCGTCCAGGGCCCCAACTGGTTCGCCGATCCGCGCGGGCTGGTCTGGCTGGTGCTGGGGTGGTTCGGCGTGGACCAGCCCGCGCCGACGGCCGGCGGCCCGCTCGGGCTGGCCTGGTCGGAGTGGTTCGCCGGGCCCTCGGTCGCGATGTGCACCCTGATCCTGATGGCCGTCTGGACCACCTCCGGCACCTTCATGCTGATCTTCCTGGCGGCCCTCCAGGACGTCCCGCGCGAACTGGAGGAGGCCGCCGCCCTGGACGGCGCCGGCCGGCGCCAGGTGCTGCGCCACGTCACCCTGCCCGCCCTGCGGCCGGTGCTGTTCCTGGTGCTGACCCTGGGGCTGATCTCCACCTGGCAGGTCTTCGACCAGGTGTACGTGATGGGCAAGGGCGCGCCCGGCAACACCACCCTCACCCCCGCCTACCTCTCCTACTCCTCCGGCTTCGACAACGCCGACTACGGGCAGGGCGCCGCCATCGCGTTCGTCCTGCTCGGCCTGGTCCTGCTGCTCACCGCCGTGCAGCGGTGGGCCCTGCGGGAGCGGGACGGTGCCCCGGGGCCCCGCTCGAAGGGTGTCCGCCGTGCGGCGCGCTGACCACGGGACGGGCACGGAACGGCCCGTGCTCGCCCGCTTCCCCCGGCCGCTGCGCCTGCTCGGGTACGCCGTGCTGCTCGGCTTCGCGCTGCTCTACCTGCTGCCGTTCCTGCTCCAGTTGGCGAACAGCTTCAAAACCGACCCGGACGCGGCCGCCCACCCGATGACGCTGCTCCCGGACGGCGGCACCCTCGACTCCTACCGCCGGCTGTTCGGGCTTGCGCACGGCGTGGAGAACGTGCCGTTCCTCGGCTGGCTGGGCAACAGCGTGCTGGTGACCGTCCTGGTCACGGCCGGGCGGGTGCTGTTCGACTCGATGGCGGGCTACGCCCTGGCCCGGATCGCCTTCCCCGGCCGCCGGCTGCTGTACGGCTTCGTGCTGGCGGTGATGGCGGTGCCGGGTGTGGTGCTGCTGATCCCGAAGTTCCTGGTGCTCAAGAGCTTCGGGATGTTCGACACCTACGGTGGGATGGTGCTGCCGCTGCTGGTCGACGCCGCCGGGATCTTCATCATGCGGCAGTTCTTCGTCTCGGTGCCGCGCGAGATCGAGGAGGCGGCGCGGATCGACGGCGCCGGGACGTTCCGGATCTTCTGGTCGGTGGTGCTGCCGATGTCCCGGCCCTCGCTGATCGCCCTCACCGTGCTGTCCTTCCAGGGCTCCTGGAACGAGTTCACCCACTTCCTGGTCTCCACCCAGTCCAGTGAGCACGACACCCTGACGACGGGTCTGGCGCACTTCGTCTCCGGCGGCCTCGGCTCCGGGACGCAGTACCCGCTCAAGCTGGCGGCGGCGCTGGTCTCCACCGTGCCGGTGGCGGTGCTGTTCTTCTGCTTCCAGCGCCAATTCGTCCGGGGTGCCAACTCCGGCTCGTCAAAGGGCTGAAAACCAGCCAAAAGGTACGCATATCGGCCTGTTCAGTTAAAGCTGAGGTCAATAATCAGGTGCTTTCTTGCTGATAATGTGATCGCCTGTGTACGCTGCGGCGCTCCTCACCGCAGGGGAGGGAATGGCCTGACCCGTTTCACTCAGGCCCCGTCAGACCAGGAGTTCCACCATCAACACCGCCATCCGCACGGCCGCCCGCGGTGCGCTGCCCGTCGCCGTCACCGCCTCCGTCCTCGCCGCCGGCCTCACCGCCTGCGGCACCGCCGAGCAGCTCTCGGCCGGCCAGAAGGTGTCGAAGGCCTTCGGCAAGGTCGGTGACGGCAAGTCCGCCGACTTCACCCTCTCCGTGGACGCCACCCCGGAGCAGATCGTCGCCTTCACCAAGGCCAGCGGCGGCGAGGCGATCGACGAGCAGAGCGCGAAGAGCCTGTCCGGCCTCTCGGTCTCCGTCGCGGTCTCGGCCGACAAGCCGCTCAAGGACCTCGACGCCGTCAAGAACGCGGGGGCGGGCGACCGGAAGAACCAGCAGGACATCACGCTCGACAAGTCGGTGCGGATCTCCTACCTCGTCGCGGACAAGAAGGGCACCCCGCTCCTCGAGTACCGCCAGGTCGACGCCAAGGGCTTCCTGCACCTCGACCTCAAGAGCGTGCTCAAGCTCACCGGCCAGGACCCGGCCGAGGCCGACACCATCGCCAAGGACCTCTCCCCCGACCTGGCCCCCGCCAAGAGCCTGCTGGACGGCAAGTGGGTCTCGCTCGACCTCCAGCAGCTCGCGGACGAGGCCAAGAAGCAGGACGGCGCCAAGGGCGGCAAGCCGGAGGCCGTGCCCTCGGTCGACCCGGCCGCCGGCAAGGAGCTCCTCAACTCGCTCAAGGACGTGTTCAACCGGACGGTCACCTTCGAGGACAAGGGCACGAAGGACGGCACCGAGCACATCTGGATGAGCGCCCCGGCCCGCCAGGCCGTGGACGAGCTGTACAAGGCCGTCAAGCCGCTCTCCGCCAAGTTCCCGCAGCAGTTCAAGAAGTTCCCGACCGAGGCCCCGACCGACGTCCCGGACCGCAAGGTCGGCGTCGACCTGTACCTCAAGGACGGCGCGCTCAACTCGGCCACCTTCGACCTGTCGCAGCTGGAGAAGAAGGTCGACCCGGGCGTCAGCTTCCCGGTGAAGCTCGCCTTCAACCAGGACGCGCCGAAGGTCGAGGCCCCGGCCGACGCCACCCCGATGACCAGCGAGGACCTGATGAAGTCCTTCCTCGCGCTGGCCACCGGCGGCCAGGACCCGACCGCCGGGGACGACGCCACCGGCGTCCCGCCGTTCAACACCGAGGCCGCGCCGCTGACCGACGCCCAGCTCAAGTCGCTGGCCGCGCTCGGCATGTCGGAGGCCCAGGCCAAGGCGTTCAACAAGATGGGGCTGGGCTTCGAGGACATCAAGGCGATGGCCGAGGAGAAGTGACCCGCTCCTGAGGGGTGCCGCTACCGCCTCTGACGCGCCCCCGCATGCGTCCCTGACGCACCGACCGACCGGCCGCTCCCGCGGTCGGCCGGTCGCGTCCGTTCAACCGCGCTTGCGCGGGCCCGTCCTGGCCCGCGCCGGCGCGGCCTCGGGCTCGCCCAGGCTCGCGGCCCGGACGGCCTCCATGGCGGCCACCTCGTTCGGCACCCGGGTACGGGCACCCAGACCGAGGATGCCGCCCTCCTCGTTGGCGTCCGCGACCACGGTCGCGATCTCCAGCAGGAGTTCCCGGTACCCGGCGAGTTCGTCCGGGGCCCGCTCGGCCACGATCCGGGTGGCGGCCCGGATCGTCTCCAGCGCGGGCCCGCGGTACCCGGCGTAGCGGGTGTCGGGGCGCAGCCCGGTGTCGAAGGTCGAGGCCGCCGCCAACTCGCGGACGAAGCGCCGCGGATGGGTGCTGCTCGCCTCGCGCAGCAGCTTGACGATCGCTATCACCTCCTCCGGGTCCGCGACGCCCTCGGCGAGGGCGACCAGCACGCCGGAGGCCATCAGGGCCCGGCCCAGCGTCGTCCATTCCTCGGGGGTGAAGTCCAACTCCCCCGCGCCGTCGGCGACCCGGCCGATCCGGATCACCTGGAAGCCGACCTCGGCGAGCACGGCGGGGATCAGCCGCACCGACTCCACCGTACGGGCCCGGGCCCGGTCCGACAGCTCCTCCCAGGGCAGGAACACCGCCCGGCCGTCCCGCTGGCCGGGGAGCAGCGCCTCCGGTTCGGCGCCCGTGCCGTAGCGGTGCTCGTGCTCGTGCTCCAGCCGGGCCAGCACCTCGGCCTCCTCCTCGGTGAAGTCCTCGAAGCCGCCGACGGCGTCCGGGGCGACCTGCTCGGAGGTGGGCACCATCAGGCAGCCGACCGCGGCGAGGCGCTCGCCGAGCTGGCGGGCCTGGCGCCGGTTGGCCGTCCGCAGTTCCTCGGGCAGTTCCTCCCAGGGCAGCAGGGCCGGGCGGCTGCCCGCCTCCTCGCCGTCCTCGACCGCGGCGGCCACCCGGCTGCGGTGGATGGCCCGGGCCAGTTGCCGGGTGACCTGGGCGTCGGTGTAGTCGGCCAGGCTCTCGATCACCCTCCCCTGCGCCTCCAGCCGGGCCTTCATCCGGCCGCACTCGTGCAGCACGGCCTCGGCGTCCAGCAGGGTCTGCTCGGCCCGGCGGTCGCCGGCCTTGCCCAGTACGTCCTGCCCGACCATGATCACGATCATGAAGACCAGCTGGGCCAGGGTGGACAGGAAGCTCATGAAGGCGAACGGGTACGGGTCGAAGGTCTGCACCCCGAGCTGGGACAGGCCGATCCAGAGCACCTGGGTCACGGCGGCGAGGTAGAAGGCCCACATGCTGCCCAGCCGCCCGGTCAGCCAGGCGGCGATCCGCCCATTGACCCCGGCGACCTGGTCCAGGGCCTGCGGCGGCGGCTGCACCCGGTGCCGCTGGATCCACGGGTGCCCGCTGGTCTCCAGCAGGCTCACCCCGCGCCCGAGCGCCCGGTCGTGCCGGTCCAGGTGCGCCTGGAGGTCGGCGACCCTGGCGAAGATCGCCTCGGCGTTCTCGTAGGTCTGCACCGCCCTGCGGTCGGCGGCCTGGCCCAGCACCCGCTGGCCGACCAGGATCGCCAGGCAGAGCGCCAGTTGGACGACGTTGTCCAGGAACAGCAGGAAGCCGAAGGGGTAGGGGTCGATCGAGTGCAGCGGCCCCCAGGTCGCCAGCGCCATCCAGCCGGCGACCAGCACCAGGGTCACGTACAGGGCGGGCATCGAGCCCACGGCCCGGGTCAGCGCGGCCGCGATCGCGCCGTTCAGCCCGACCTGTTCGTCCGCCACCGTCACCGGTTGCTGCCGCGGCTGGTCGATCGCCGTACCGGCTTCCGTCACGCCCGCTCCTCACGGTCGAACGCCGGCGCCCGCCGCCGGAGTCGTGCCCATGATGGCAGCGGCCGGGGCGGCCTGGGCGGGCGGAGGCTCTCCGGGGCAGGATCTTAACGCTCCGTCAACACCCGTACGGTGCAGGCCGTGCAGCTCGACCCGGCCGTGGCGCAGGTGGTTGCGGTGGCCGTCGGCGAACTCCAGCCGCAGACTGCGGTCCGCGGGGGCGTCCACCACGACGGCGCTTTCCACCGTGCCGTAGGAGGATTCGCGGTACACCCACACCCGGTCGCCGATGTGGAACTCCGCGGTCTCGGAGACGATCACCGGGCCCACCTCCTCGCTCCTCCGGTACTGGTCCGCCGGTGCCGGTTCACCGGTGCTGGTTCGCCGGTGCTGGTCCGCCGGTACTGGTTCGCCGGTCTGCTCGGCCGGTCTGTTCACCCGGCTGTACGGAGCGCGGTGGGTCGGGTACTCAGCGGGCGCGCAGTTGCTTCGGGGCGGTGGGGGTCGGCAGCGCGGTCGGCTCCCCGGCCTGGTCCACCGCGGTGCCGTCGGTGAAGCGGGAGCACTCGGCGCCCGCGCCGACGGTGAGGGTGCGGGCCACCGGGTCGTAGCGGAGCGAGGCGCCCTCGGCGAGGGATCCCGGGCCGTCCGAGGGCGGTGCCAGGCTCAGGCTAGGGACGGGCGCGGACTCGTCCACCGAGACGACCGTCCAGCCCTGGGCGGTCAGGGTCGTCCGGGCGCGCCCCAGGGCCTCCGTCCACTGGGCCGGGCTGACCCCGGCGAGGGTGAAGTGGGCGCTGAGCACGGCCGTGCGGGGCTGGTCGGCGCCCCCGTCGTTCATGCTCTCCAGGAGGTGCTCCAGGCCGCGGGCGTGGCAGACGCCCTGGACCCGGGCGGTGATCCCGTCGTCGCCGACCCGCGCCGGGGTCAGTGCCACGCCGGGCGGCAGGGCGAGGGCGTCGTAGACGGCCTGGGTCCGGGCGTCCAGGTGCGCGGCGACGGCGGCCGGGTCGGCCACCGGGTACGGCTCCCCCGACCAGACCCGCGGGACCTCCGCCGCGACCGTCACGGCGCCGCGGTAGCCGACCGTACCGAGCACCGCCGCTCCGGCGACCGTCGTGACCAGTGCCACCCGCACCGCCTTGCGGCCGCCCCGGCCGTCCGTCCGAACACGCTTCGTCATGATCACCATCGTGCCCGGCCGGGCCGGGCCGCCGCCTGAGTACCCGTACTCAGGCGGCGTCCCGGCGGTGCTCAGGCGTGAGCGGCGGCGCACTCCGGGTGGCCCCAGCTGCTGCCGACCTTGGTGATCTTGTCACCCTTGGCGTACGGGCGGCTGCACGGGCAGGTGCCGGGGAAGCGGGCGTTCAGGGTGCGCGAGCCGCCGCCACTGCGCTTGGCGGCTCCGGTGCCGGTGCCGGTTCCGGTGCCGGTCCCGGCGGAGGCGGTGCGCGGCTTCGCGGCCCGGGGCGTCTTGACCGCCGCGGCCGGGTCGGGCACCGGCAGGTCGGCGGCCGTCCCGGCGGCGGCCTGCTGGGTGCGGGCGGCGTCGCTGGCGGCCTTGTCGGCGATGGCATTCAGCGGGTCGCCGTCCACCTGGTGGGCGGGGACGTAGACGAAGGTGACGTCCCGGCCCTCCAGCAGCTCGTCGATCCGCTGGATCAGCTCACGGTTGGCCACCGGCTTGCCCGCGGCCGTCTTCCAGCCGTTGCGCTTCCAGCCCTTGAGCCACTTGGTGACCGAGTCCCGGGTGTAGGTGCTGTCGAGCCGGACCTCCAGCGGGACGGCCGGGTCGGTGGCGGACAGCAGCTGTTGAAGCGCCGTCAGCTCGCCGATGTTGTTGGTGCTGTGCCCGAGCGGCCCCGCCTCCCAGCGCTGGGGCGCCCCGGTGGCGTCCGCGACCACGTAGGCCCAGGCCGCCGGGCCGGGGTTGCCCTTGGCTGCTCCGTCACACGCTGCAATGACTCGTTCGACCATGCCCCCGATCATGCCTGGTCAGGCGCCTCGGAGCCAAAGCGGGTCAGCTGCGCAGCAGGGGCAGCAGCAGCGCGGCGGACCAGCTGAACGGAGCCACCGGGCGGCCCTACGCCCGTGGCCCGAGCCCGCCCGCGACCTCCGGCCGATTGCCGCTCGGCCCGCCCGGCGCAGCATGATGGCCCCCATGTGGGGCAAGTGGATCGACTGCCGAGTCCGGCCCGGCGCCCGCGCGGCCTTCGCCGCCGGTCAGCGCCGCTGGTCGGCGATCGCGGACCAGCCGGGGCTGCTCGGGCAACTGGGCGGCTGGGACCGCACCGGCGACCGGGCCCTGCTGTACGCCCTCTGGACGGACCGGGCCGCCTACGACCGCTTCATGCGCGAGCGCCACGACGAGGTCGCCACCGAGGCCGCCCAGCAGGGCAGTTGGGACTCGATCCGGGTCGCCACCGGCCCGGTCGTCCAGGCCTTCCCCGGCGCGGCCCCCTCCCTCCCGGAGGCCCTCCGGCACGCCACCCTGCTGCGCGCCGCCGACTGCCACCTCCTCCCGGCCCGCGCCGACCACTTCCTCACCGTCCAACGCGACATCTGGGCCCCCGGCATGGCCGCGGCCGGCGGCCTCCTCGCCGGCACCGTCACCCGCCTCGCCGCCGACCGCTACCTGGTCACCACCCTCTGGACCTCCCCCGAGGCCCACGCGGACTACACCACCCACACCTTCCCCACCCTGCGCACCCGCGCGAACGTCCCCGCCGACGTCGCCACCTTGACCGGCCACGTCGTACCCCTGGAACCCACCTGGCACGTCAAGTAGGCGCCGCGCGGTGCCCGCGGGCAGCCTCTTTCCGTTCAGCCCCCTGCACTGACATCCTCGGGCGTCAGGCGTGACCGCCGACGCCCCTGGCCCTGACCCTGGGTCAGCGCACCACCGGCACCCCCTCCGGCCGACCCGCGAGCAGCGCGGAGACGTGGTCGGCGCAGCGCAGGGCCGCCTCGGCCATGGCACCCCTGGTCATCCCGGCGACGTGCGGGGTGAGCAGGGCGTTGGGCAGCCCGGAGAGTGGTGAGGCGAAGGCGGCGTGCTCGTGGGCGAAGGTGTCCACGGCGGCCGCCGCCAGTGGGTGGGCCGGGTCGCGGAGGGCCTCGGCGAGGGCCTGCTCGTCGACGATGCCGCCGCGGGCGGTGTTCAGCAGGATCGAACCGGGCCGCATCCGGGCCAGTTCCGCCCGGCCGATCAGCCCCCGGGTGTCCGGGGTGAGCGGGACGTGCAGGGACACCACGTCGCTGGTGGCGAGCAGGGCGTCCAGGTCGGCGACCGGGCGT
Organism: Kitasatospora sp. NPDC028055; assembly: GCF_040637885.1. Lineage (NCBI taxonomy): Bacteria > Bacillati > Actinomycetota > Actinomycetes > Kitasatosporales > Streptomycetaceae > Kitasatospora > Kitasatospora sp. NPDC028055. Next base: position 17,478 of record NZ_JBEZXE010000021.1, read on the forward strand.
ACGGCGGCGCGGGCCGGGTGCCGGGTGAGGGCCTGGACGCTCATGCCCAGCGCCGTGGCCCGCTCCGCCAGCGCCCGTCCGATCCGGCCCAGCCCGAGGATGCCCAGGGTCAGCTCCGACAGCCCGACCGCCGGCGCGCCCGGCGTGCTCCAACGGCCCTGCTGCGCGGCCTCGTTGTACGGCACCAGGTTCCTGGTCAGGGCGAGCAGCTGGGCCAGCGCGAACTCGGCGACGGCGTTCGCGTTGGAGCCGGGCGTGTGGGTGACGGCGACGCCGTGCCGGGCGGCGGCCGTCAGGTCGACGTGGTCGGTGCCGGCGCCCGCCCGTCCGATCACCCCCAGCCGGTGGGCCAACGCGGGGTCCGTCGCCGCCGCCAGGAGCGCGGCGCGCAGCGGGACCCCCGCACGGGACTTGAGCGCGTGGAAGCCCAGCCCGCCCCGCACCAGCTCGGCGGTCAGTACCGCCTCGTCGAACAGGTCGACGTCGGTGAACTCCACCCGCTCCGCCCACCGGGCCGTCACCCCCGCCGGATCCGCCACCCGCCGCAGGTTCAGCGTGACGGCCAGACCGTGCCCGCACAGCCGCTCCAGCTCCCGGTCGAGCAACTCCCCGGGCGCCGCGTCCAGCACCAGAACCCGCCTCGGCCCCACGGCCACCACCCCCCTCACGCCCACGCCGTCAGTGTGCAGCCACCCCCGATCATGCCCGGTACCACTGACACCGCCGCGCCGGCCGCCGGCGTCACCGAGGATCCGGACGGCCTGGTGGACCCGGAGTTCACCGAGGCCGCCGAGAACCCCCGGTTCGACGTCGCCATGGTGGGCGTCGCCGACCTGTCCCCGCTGCTCATCGCCGGTGTCGCGGCCGTCGTCGACGCACTGCTCCACCTCCTGCGGGGACGCCGAAATCCCGTTGCGCGGGCGGCGGGGTCACGACCATGATCCGTGAATGGAGCCGACAGAGCAGACGGAGCAGGCGGAAGAGGAGATCGACCTGGGCGAGGTGACGCTGCGCCGTTTCCGCGGCGAGGCGGACTTCCCCGAGTTCTTCCGGGTCATCGAGGAGTCGCTGGAGCACCTGCGGCCCTGGATGCCGTGGGTCGCGGAGCACAGCGAGGCCAAGACCGCCGAGTTCCTGGCCGAGCGGCCGGGGAAGTGGGAGAGCGGCGAGGACTTCACCTACGCGATCCTGCTGGACGGCGCGATCGTCGGCGCCTGCGGGCTCTTCCGGCGCGCGGACACCGCCGACAACGGCCGGGAGATCGGCTACTGGCTGCACCCGGCCGCCACCGGCCGCGGCATCGCCACCCGTACCGCCCGGGCGCTGGTCGGCCAGGCCTTCCGGCTCCCCGGCGTGGACTTCGTCGAGATCGTGCACGACCCGGCCAACCTCGCCAGCGGCGCCGTCCCGGCCCGCCTCGGCTTCACCGTGCACGCACGCCGCCCGGCCGAGGCGCTCGCCCCGGCCGAGACCGGCGAGGAGCAGATCTGGCGGCTCCGACGGAGCTGACGGGCAGCCAACTGACCGCCGGACCAGCTGATCGCCAGACCAGCTGACCGCCGACCGGCCCGGTGGTACGAGGGCCCGGCGGTCCGCCGCCGTGGGGGATTGCGGGCGGACCGCCGGGCGGCGCCGGTCGGACGGGACGATCCGGCCGGGCGCCGTGGGAACGAACGCGACCGGAGACTCACGCCTCCGTGCGGAGCGCCCCATTTCGAACCCCGCAGGCCGGCCGCATACCCTCTGCTGCGGCCTTGCGCGTTCGTTCCCACGCCCAGGAGAGCCCCGCTCGGCACGCCGGATAACACTTTTCCTCCCGCCACCTCCGCGCCGCCCCGCCGCCCCGGCTCCCCGACTCCCCGGCCACGGCCGCCCCCTCCGGCACCCTTGATCGTCTACCCTCGGCTCCAGCCGCCGCCCCGGCCCCCGCAACCCCCCTCCCCTCGGCGGCGGCGACGAGAAGGACGACGAGAAAGCCGAGCCCCACCGTGCCGAACGCCCCCGTGATCCGCAGCGACGCCCCCGGCTCCTTCGCCTGGGGCGTCTTCCACGAGCGCCACCCCGAACTGGTCCGCCGGGTCCTCGGCGCCCTCCCGTACGGCCCGGAGCAGCGGGCAGCCGTGGAGCGGCTGCTCGCGGAGAGCACCAGCGGCGTCCTGGAGCCACCGGCCGCGGACGGGCCGGACGCCGCCCGCTGGCTGGCGTGGGGCGAGGGCCTGTGGGGCAGGCCGTGGGGCGAGGCGCCGTTCCTGTGGGCGGAGAGCTGGTTCTACCACCGGCTGCTCGACGCCACCGGGTACTTCGGGCCCGGCGCCTGGCAGGGCGTCGACCCGTTCGCCCCGTTCAAGCACGCCGAACTGGCCGGTCCGGCCGTCGACGAGGAGCTGGCCGCGCTCGACGGGCTCGACGCCCTGCCGGAGCCGCGCCGGTCGGACGCGCTGCTGCGGTCCGCGCTGTGGGGCAACCGCGCCGACCTGAGCTTCCAGCTCACCGCGGGGCCCGGCGGCGGACCGGCCGACGCCGACCTGCTCGCCGACGACAGCGCGCTGCTCCGGGCCGAGCTGCAGCGGGCCGGCGGCGGGCGGGTCCACGTCATCGCGGACAACGCCGGCCGGGAGCTGCTGCCGGACCTCGTCCTGATCGACCACCTCCTGCGGACCGGCCCGGTGGCCGAGGTCGTCCTCCAGGTGAAGCCCCGGCCGTACTTCGTGTCGGACGCGACCACGGCCGACGCCCTCGCCGCGGTCGAGCGCCTGCGCACCGCGCCGTCACCGGCGGCCGGGGCCGTCGGCCGCCGCCTGTGGCGGGCGTTGAACGACGGCGCGCTCACCATCCGCACCCACCCGTTCTTCTGCGCGCCGCTCCCGTACCACGACCTGCCGGACGACCTGCGGTCCGAACTCGCGGGCGCCGCGCTGACGATCCTCAAGGGCGACCTCAACTACCGCCGCCTGGTGGGCGACCGCCACTGGCCGCCGACCACCCCGTTCCGCACCGCGGCCGGGCACTTCCCCTCGCCCGTCGCCGCCCTGCGCACCTTGAAGTCCGACGTGGTCGTCGGCCTCGCCCCCACCACCGTCGCCCAGCTCGACGCCACCGGCACACCGTGGCGCACCACCGGCCGCCACGCCGTGATCCAGGTCCACACGCACCGGTAGCGGGGGCTACGGTGTGACCGTCCGTCACCGAGGCACGCCCGCAACGAAGGAGCCGACCCCCATGGCCGAGCCGCACACCACCTCCGGCCAGGGACGGGGCCCGGGCCGCGCCCACGACCTGGTGGCGGCCGCGCTGGACCGCGCCGCCGCCGTCGCGCACCTCAACGCCTTCATCACGCTCGACGCCGAGGGGGCGCTCGCGCAGGCCGCCCGCAGCGACGCCCGCCGTGACGCCCGGGGCGGCGGCCCGACGCCGTGGTCCCTGGTCGTCAAGGACAACACCCATGTCGCCGGCCTGCCCAACACCGCCGGCACCCCGGCCCTCGCCGACTTCGTGCCCACCGCCGACGCACCCGTGGTGGCGGCGCTGCGGTCGGCCGGGGCGATCGTGCTGGGCAAGACGAACATGCACGAGCTGTCCCTGGGCGCCACCTCGTGCAACCACACCTTCGGCGCGGTCGGCAACGCCACCGACCCGGCCCTGTTCGCGGGCGGCAGCAGCGGCGGTACGGCCGTCGCGGTGGCGGTGGGCGTGGCGGAGGCCGGGCTCGGCACCGACACCGGCGGGTCGGTCACCATCCCGGCCGCGCTCAACGGCGTCTACGGCCTGCGGCCCAGCGCCGGGCGCTACTCCTCGGCGGGGGTCACCCCGCTGTCCACCACCCGGGACACCCCCGGCCTGATGGCCCGCACGCTGGACCGCCTCACCACGCTGGACGCCCTCGTCACCGGAGCCCGCGAAGCCACCGCAGCCCGCAGAACCACCGGAGCGCGCGGAACCGCCGGAGCCACCGGCACGGCCGACACCCCCGCCGCCCCGGCCCGCCCGCTGCGCCTCGGCCTGCCGAGGCAGGTGTTCGCCGAGGACCTGGAAGCCGCGGTCCGTACGGCCTGGGAGCAGGCCCTCGACCGCCTCACCGCCGCGCGGACCACGTGGGTGCCGGTGGACACGGCGCACCTGGTCGAGTACGACGCCCGGATCGGATTCCCGCTGGTCTTCGGCGAGTTCGCCACCGCCCTGGGCCGCTACCTGACGGAGCACGGCGCGGGGGTCGGCCCGGCCGAGCTGATCGCCGCGGTCGGCGACCCGGACCTCGCGGCGCTGCTCGGAGCCACCGCCCTGCCCGGCTCCCCCGGGTACCCGGGCGAGGCGGGCCTGCGCAGTGCGCTCGCCACCCGCCGCACCCTCCAGGAGGCCTACGCCCAACTGTTCACCGCCCACGGCCTGGACGCGCTGCTGAGCCCGACCGTCCCGGTGTGCGCCCGGCCACTGCGCCGGTACGAGGACAGCCTCCCGCTCAACGGCCGGGACGCGCCCACCTTCCACACCCTGATCCGCAACACCTCCCCGGCGGCCACCGCGGGCCTGCCCTCGGTGACGATCCCACTCCCGGTCACCGGCTCCGCCCCGGTCGGCGTCCAACTGATCGGGCGCCGGCTGGCCGACCGTGAACTGCTCGCCACGGCCGCCCGGGTCGACGCCGTCCTCCGGTGCCCATGAGCACGGCGCACTGACCCGAACCGCGTCGCACCGGCGCATCCGCACGCCGGGACCACGCCTCCGACGCCGTCCGAGAAAGGCTGTACCGGAACCGTCCTGCTCCTCATACTTCCGGACAGCGCCTGTCAGGAGCAGCTCATCCCGTGCTGCTCCCGGAGGCCCGGCCCCCCAGGGCCCGCCCCCAGGAGGAGGACCATGCGCAGGACCACCGCCCGTATCCCCGGGACCGCCGCACTGCTCGCCCTGCTGACCGCCACCACCCTCGCCACCTCCGCGCCCGGCGCCGCCGCCGTGCCCGCCCGCGCCACCGCGCCCACCCGCACCGCCGCCGCCGAGCGGCTCGCCGCGGTCAGCGACGCCGTCCTGAACGCCGAGGTGGACGGGACGGCCTGGTACGTCGACCGGGCCGGCGGCCGGGTCGTGGTGACCGCCGACAGCAGCGTCTCCCCGGCCGCACTCGCCGAACTCGTGCACGCCGTCGGCCCCGACGCGCCCGCCCTGACCGTCCAGCGCGTCCCCGGACGCTTCACCCCGCTGCTGGCCGCGGGCGACGCCGTCTACGGCGGCCGCTACCGCTGCTCGCTCGGCTTCAACGTGGTCGACAGCGGCGCCCACTACTTCCTCACCGCCGGGCACTGCGGGAACGTCGCCGCCACCTGGTACGCGGACAGCGCCCACCGCACCGGGATCGGCCCAACCGTCGCCTCCACCTTCCCCGGCCACGACTACGCGCTGGTCCGCTACGACAACGAAGCGCTCGACCACCCCGGCGGGTTCAGCTCCGCCCCCGACGCGTACGTGGGCGAGGCGGTCACCCGCACCGGCTCGACCTCCGGCACCCACACCGGCACCGTCACCGGACTCGACGTCACCGTCCGCTACACCGGCGGCGGGACGGTCCGCGGCCTGATCCAGACCGACGTCTGCGCCGAGCCGGGTGACTCCGGCGGCCCGCTGTACGAGGGCGACAAGGCGCTCGGTCTGACCTCCGGCGGCAGCGGGGACTGCACCACCGGCGGGACGACCTTCTTCCAGCCGGTGAACGCGGCCCTCGCCGCGTACGACGTCAGCGTCTACTGACACCCCGGGCCTACCGCCGCACCCGGTCCACTGACACACCGGCCGCCCGGCCGCCGCTCGATCCGAGCAGCGGCCGGGCGGCCGTCCCGCGCCGAACGGGCCCTCAGCCCGCGTACACGTCCTCGACGTAGCGGCCCGCCTCGACCAGGCCCTGCAGCCAGTCCTGCGCCTGCCGCTCGTCCGCCCCCGGCGTGCGCTCCCGGTAGAGCGCCCGGAAGGCCTCCCGCACGCCGGGCGCCATCCGGGCGCCGTCGCCGCACACGTACACCTCGGCCCCGGCGGCGAGCAGCTCCCAGACCTCCGCCGCCTCGGCCGCGATGCGGTCCTGGACGAAGCGCCGCCCGTCCTGCGGCCGCTCGCTGAACGCGGGCCGCATCGAGACGGCGCCGGCCCGCTCGGCCTCCTCCAGCTCGGCCCGGTGCAGGTAGTCGGCGTCCGGGGCGTCACAGCCGAAGTACAGCAGCGCCGGGGCCAGCTCGGCGCCCGTGCCGAGCAGCGCGCGGCGGTCGGCGACGGCGCCGCGGAAGGGCGCCAGGCCGGTGCCGGCCGCGATCATGACCACGGGGGTGCGGTGGCCGATCCGGAACGCCTCCCGGCAGGGCTGGACCCGGGCCAGCACGGTGTCGCCGACGGCCAGCCGGTCGAGGTAGCCGGAGCCGGTGCCCCGGAAGGTGCCCCGGCCCGAGCGGGCGGGCGCGCTGAGCACCGAGACCATCAGGTCGATCTCGTCGCCGTCGACCGACGGCGAGGAGGAGATCGAGTAGTGCCGCGGCCGGATCGGCGGCAGCAGGTCCAGCAGGACCGGCCAGCTCAGCGCCTCCCGCAGGGCCGGGTGGTCCTCGACCAGGTCGAGCAGCGTGCGCGGGTCGTCCGCGGGCAGCGCCCGCAGCGCGGCCTGCTCGGGCGGGCACGGGTTGAGCCCGGCCAGCACGGCGCGCTGTTCGGCGGTGGGGCGGTCCTGCAACTCGACGTGGTGGGTGAGCAGTTCGCGCACGGTCAGCGGGCGGTCGACGGCCGGGCCGGTGCGCCGGTGGGCGACGATCCCGAGCACCGTGTCGAGTTCGGCGCCGAACAGCGCGGCGGCGCGTTCCACCAGGGCCGGGTCGTTGGCCGGGAGCACGGTCAGGTGGTCGGCGGTCCGGTAGTCGGTGCCGTCCGGCAGGGCGAGCCGGACCAGGCGCTTCACCCGGTGGTAGCCGGGGTCGGTCAGGCTGTCGACGGCGGTGACGGTCAGCTCGCTCATGCCGTGCCGGGTGGCGAGCGCGTGCAGCGGGCCGCCGACCAGCTCGGTCACGGTGAACCCGGCCTCCTCCCGGGGCGGGGCCACCGCCTCGGCGTCGCCGTGCCGGGTCAGCAGCAGCTCGACGAGCGCCTCGGTGAACTCCCGTACCGTACCGGCCAGGTCACCGGAGGCGTCGGCCTCGGCGCGGGCGAGCAGCCGGGTGCCGCCGAGGGCGCCGAGCCGCTCGTCGATCAGGGTGGGGACGCGCTGGTAGGTGGCGGCATAGGTCCGGTCGCCGATGCCCAGCACCGCGTACTCGACGCCGTCGGCCGCGCCGTCCGGGGCCTCGCGCAGTCGGCGGACGAACTCGGCCGCGTCGTCGGTGGGTTGGCCGTTGTAGGAGGCGGCCGTGATCACCACCGGGCGGTCGGTGGGCAGCCCGTCGGCGTAGGCGTCGAGCGGCGCGATCGCGGTGTCGCAGCCGAGTTCGGCCGCGACGTCGGCGAGTTGGCGGCTGAACTCCCGGCTGGCACCGTAGTTGGACCCGTGCAGGAGCAGCAGGCCGGTGCCCTGGCGGACCCGCGCGGCGCGTTCCGCCGCGGACGCGGACCCGACCGGCCGGCCCGCCCGGGCCGCCTGCGCGGAGGGGGCCGCCTGTGCGGAGGGGGCGGTGCCGGCCAGCGGCGCGGGGGTGCGCGGGGCGAGGGCGAGGGTGAAGCCGTCGGGCTTGATGGTGAGCGTCTGCTTGAGGGTCAGCCGGTAGTCGGCGTGGTCGATCAGCCGGTAGCGGTGGACCAGCATGCCCAGCAGCATGGTCGCCTCGTGCAGCGCGAACTGCCGCCCGATGCAGGCGCGTTCGCCGGTTCCGAAGGGCTTGAAGGCGTGCGGCGAGCGGGTCGCCTCGCGCTCCGGGTCGAAGCGGGAGGGGTCGAACAGCTCCGGATTGTCACCCCAGGCCGGGTCGCGGTGCAGCATCGGGGTCAGCACGAAGATCGGCGTCCCCGGACGGACCGGGATCCGCCCGCCGAGCAGGGTCTCCGCGCGCGCCTCCCGGCTGAACTGGGGCGCCGTGGGCCACAGTCGGAGCGCCTCGTTGAGCACCTGCCGGGTGTACCGCAGCCGGCCGACGTCCTCGTACGAGGGCTCCGGGTCGGCCCGGTCGCCCCAGAGCGCGTCCACCTCCTCCTGGACCAGCCGGAGTTCGGACGGGTGCTTGGCCAGGTAGTGCAGCGCGAAGGAGAGCGCGCCCGAGGTGGTCTCGTGCCCCGCGATCAGGAAGGTGATCACCTGGTTGCGGATGTTCTCCATGTCCAGCTTGCTGCCGTCGGAGGGGTGGACGGCACCGAGCATCAGGCCGAGCAGGTCCTGCGCCGGGCCGGCCTCGGCGCCGCTCCCGGCCCGGGCGGCGATCACCTCGTCGACCACGCCGGCCAGGTAGTCGGCGTCCCGCCGGAACGCGGCGTCGCGCTCGCGGTGGTCGAGATCCGGGTCCCGGGTGAGCTTGGTCATCGCCCACTCCAGGCAGCGCACCATCGCCTCCACGAACGGGTGGGGCTCGTCCCGTTCGAAGGAGCCGAAGTCGAAGCCGAACCCGGCCAGCCCGATGGTGTCCAGGGTCATCCGGGTCATGTCGCCGGGCACGTCCACGGTCAGCCCGGCGGCCGCGCGGCGGTCCCAGGCGCCGATCACCCGGCGGGCCACCTCCAGCATCACCGGGTGGTAGGTGCGCATCGAGCCGAGCGCGAAGGCGGGCATCAGGATGTCGTGCGCCCTGGCCCAGTTCGGCTCGTCGTTGTACGCGGTGAACAGACCGTCCCCGGTGAACTCCCGGACGTTCTCCAGCGCCGGGCCGACGGACTTGGTGAAGCGCTCCTCGTCGGCCAGTTCCTCCACCAGCTCCAGGCTGCTGACGATCAGGGTCTCGCGGCCGTGCAGGCGCTGGAAGAACGCGGGGCCGTGCGTTCTGGCGAGTTCCATGGTGCGCAGCACGGGGACGCCGACCGGCGGCAGGTCGGAGATGTCCACCAACGGGACGCCCGGGGCGGCGGCCCGGGGCCCGGCCTGGAGCCCGGTCCGGGGCTCCGCCTGGGCGCCGGCCCGGAGCGCGGGCATGGCCTCGGCGGTCGGTGGCGCCGGTACGGCCTCGGTCGTGGTGTCGGTCATCGGTAGGTCCCTCCCACGGCAGGAAAGTTCTCGGTATCTCCACTCTCTGCCCTCGTCAGGAGCGCCGGGCCGCGATCACTACATGATTGTGTAGTGCCGGCGGCTGCCCGACCCTTGCCCACGGCCTGTCAGATCTGGCGTGGGCGGCTGCCGCGGAAGGAGAGACGATGATGCGACCGACCGACGGTTGCGGTCCGGTGCCGGGCACCCGCGTGGACGCCGCGGTGGTCTGGCGCAACCGGGCGCTGCGCCTGCTGGACCACAACCCGGTGCCCATCGCGGTCTGCGAGTGGGGCGGCCGGATCATGATCGTCAACCGTGCGATGGCCGCCGAGTTCGGCGGACTGCCGGGGCAGTTGCGCAACCGCCGGATCCTGGAGTACTTCACCCTGCGGGACGACACCTCGCTGCAGACCCTCGCCGAGGCGATCCGGCTGCACCGCCGCTCGCAGTACTCCGTCGGGGTGTCCTGGACGCCCGCCGGCGGCACCGAGCGAACGGGCGAGATGACCGTCGACCTGGTCAGCGACACCCCGGAGCAGACCCCGAACATGCTGCTCTCGCTCCGCGCCCTGGCCGTACCGGCCGCCCGCCAGGCGCCCCCGGCGCCGCCCCCGCGCCCGGAGGCCAGCCCGATCGAGGCCCGCATCCTGGCCGCCGCGGCCCGGGGCGCCACCACCGCCCGGATCGCCAAGGAGATCGGTCTCACCGCGGACGGCGTCAACTACCACCTGACCCGCCTCTCCCGCCGCTGGCAGCTCCCCAACCGCACCGCCCTGGTCGCCCGCGCCTACGCCCTCGGCGTCCTCGACCCGGACGCCTGGCCCCCGGCCCCGGCCCACCCGCACTGACGGGCCGGGGCCCGCGAACGGACGTATCTGACTGGCCGTCACCCCCCGGCGCGTGCTCTTGTGAGGCACATGTTCATCTCATCGCCGGCCCGTCTGGCCGCCCCGCTCACCGTCCCGCTCGCCGCCGCCGTACTCGCCCTCGCGGGCGCGGCGCCCGCCACCGCCGCCGTGCTCCCCGCCGACGTCACCGCCGAGCAGTGCCAGGAGGCCGGCGGCACCGTGCAGGGCGGGGGCTACTGCGTGGGCGCCGTCGGCGAGGACCAGTGGGGGGCGGACATCGACGGGCAGGGCATCGCCTGACCCACCCGCCGGCGCCCTGGACACCCACCCGCCGGGGCCCTGGAGATCCACCCGCCGAGGCCCTGGAGATCCACCCGCCGACGCCCGCCGCGCGGCCCGGTGTCACCGTCGGGTCACCGCCGCGTCAGCGGATCGTCGCAGCCCGGTAGCGGACCGGTAAAGCCACCACCCCCCGCCCCTCCCCCGCGCTGACCAGCCGCTACGCTCTGGGCCGCGCCGCGCCACGGGGGCCGGCGGCACCACCACGGGGGGACCCACAGTGCGCTACCTGGTCCGCGACCGCATGTTCGCCTTCCACGAAGAGGCCTGGATAGAGACCGAGCACCGGGAGAAGCTCTACCGCGTGAACCGGAAGTTCTTCCGGCTGCGCCGCACCTTCGCCCTGGAGGACACCCGCGGCGAGCACGTCGCGAGCATCGTCCGCAAGGCCTTCACGATCCACCACACCCTGCTGATCAAGCAGAACGGCCAGCCGACCGCCAAGATCAGCAAGAAGATGTTCACGCTCTTCGGCGACCGCTTCAAGGTCCGCCTCGGCGACGGCCGCCGGCTGCGGGTCAACGGCAACCTGTGGGACCGCGAGTTCGACATCCAGCACGAGGGCACCACCCTGGCGCACGTCTCCCGGCGCTGGTTCACCGTCCGCGACGCCTACGCCGTCGACGTCCTGGAGCAGCGGGACGCCCTGCTGCTGGTCGTCCTCGCGGTCTGCGTCGACCACGTGCTCCAGGACGCCAAGGGCGACCGGCTGACCAACCTCTGACGGCGGCCCTCCACTCCGACGGCCGCCCTCAGCTCCGACAACGGATTCCGCTCCGACGACGCCCTCCGTCAGGAGGTGCCCAGCACCACCCGGTCCTCGGCGAGTTCGGCGAGCAGGGCGTCCAGCTTGGCCCGGTCCACCGAGGGCATCACGAAGACGTGCACGTAGCTGCGCCGGGTGCTCTCGTCGCCCGGGACCATCACCACGTCCTGGGAGGACAGCGACCACTTGGCCACCAGCTCCGGGCTCGGCTTGCGGAACCGCACGGTGACCGCGCCCGGGGTGCGGGCCGGCCAGAGCTCGACGCCGAGCTCCCGCTCCATGGCGACCAGGCGCCGCTCCAGGTAGGCCGCGAGCTCCTGGGCCTCGCGGATCCGGCCGACCTGGTCGCGGTAGGAGTACCGGGACAGGTGGTCCCAGAGGACCAGCGGGGAGAACCCGTTGCGGGAGCCGGCGAAGGTGGTGTCCGGCGCACCGATGTAGTCGGGCTGGGACGGCGGCGAGATCTGGTACTTCACCTTGGTCATGTAGATGCCGCACGGCCAGGGCGCGCCGGCCCACTTGTGGCCGCTCATCGCGATCGAGGAGACCATGTCCAGCTCGCCGTGCCCGGCGGTGGGCAGCCGCAGTCCGAAGTCGAACTCGGGCAGCTCCGCCTCCGGCGTCCAGCCGTACGCCTGCGGGTCCTGGGCGGCCATCCGCAGGAACGGCGCGTAGCCGGCGCCGAGCGCCCCGTCCACGTGGATCCAGAAGCCGCGGCGCACGTCGACCAGCGGGCGCCCGGTCCGCTCGCAGCTGCCGTAGACGACCTCGCGCCGCACCAGCCCGTGCCGCTCGAAGATCGGCAGCAGCCGCTCGCAGACCGCGCGGACGTCGTCGTGGGCGCCCTTGAAGGTGCTGCCGAGGTTGAGGTTGACGAAGACCGGGTGGCCCTTGGCGGCGAAGAACTCCACCAGGACGGCGAGGGCGTCGACGTCTATCTCGCCGGAGCCGTCCCAGGACAGGCCGGACGGGCCCGGGCGGGACGGCACCTCGGTGGGCCAGTCGCGGCGGCCGGTCACCGGGTCGACCAGCGGGCACTCGTCCGGGTACTTCTCCAGGCCGACGGCGTGGAAGGTCTCCACGCCCAGCACGGCGACGGCCTTGGCGAAGGAGTAGTGGGTGTCCTCGGAGTAGAACGCCACCGGGTGGTGGGCGTTCGGGTTCCGCCGGTCGGGGTCGGCCTTGACGTAGCGCACGGCGTCCAGGGGCTCGGTCGGCGGCTGGATCAGCGCCTTGCCGCTCAGGTAGTCCCGGGCGTTCCACAGGGCGTACATGTTGCCCTCGGTGGAGCCCATGGACAGCATGTAGCCCCAGTAGGACTCCGGATCGGCCGGGTCGTGCGGGCGCTCGGCGTGCCAGAGCTTCGCGTAGTAGTCGAGCACGGCCCGTTCGACGACCTTGGTGTTGGGCTTGTAGCCGCCGCTCTGGAACGGGTCGCCGAGGTTGTTGATGTTGTTCGGCAGGAACCGGGCGAGGTCCAGCGCGGTGCCCTGCATGTCCTGGGTGGCCTGGTAGCCGACCAGGTGCTTGCGCTTGCGGGTCAGGTACTCGTCCACGGCGTCGAGCGCGCGCAGCCGCCCGGCCTCGTCCAGGCCGCCCTCGGGGAGGGCGAAGTCGCCGCCGTCCAGCTCCGGACCGGGGTCGACGGCGGTCGCGGCGGCGGGGAAGGCGGTCGGACTCATGGGCGGGGCGCTCCGGAGGTGCGGGGACGACGACGGGAGGTCGCCACCGTCACCCTGGGTGCCGGGGAGGACCGTCGGTAAGGATGGAACTTTTGGACACCCGAGGGAAGCCCTTCCGAAGAACATTCGGTTCCAGGTCGATCAGGTTTGCGAATCTGCGGAACGGCCTGGGATCCTGGCAGGCATGCCGAACAATCCGCAGGCCAGGCGGGCAGCCCTCGACGACGTCGACCGGGCGATCGTCCGCGCCCTGGCCGACAACGCCCGCCTCCCGAACAACGCCCTCGCGGCCGCCGTCGGCATCGCCCCCTCCACCTGCCTGGCCCGGGTCCGCGCCCTCCAGGAGCGCGGCATCATCCGCGGCTTCCGCGCCGAACTCGACCCGGCCGCGATCGGCCTGCCGCTCCAGGCGATGATCTCGGTGCGGCTGCGCGCCCACACCAGGGAGCAGAACGAGAGCTTCCGCAGCACCGCCCCCGACCTGCCCGGCGTCCTCGCCGTCTTCCACATGGCCGGCTCGGACGACTACCTGCTGCACGTCGGCGTCGCCGGGCCCGAGTCCCTGCGCGACTTCGTCGTCGACCACCTCACCACCCACCCCGCGGTGGCCCAGACCCGCACCAACCTGATCTTCGAACAGATACCGGGCCGCCGCTACCTCGCCCCCGGCCCCTGACGGCCGGCCCGCGCGCCCGCCCGACGGACCGTCAGTTTGGTGCGGACGCAACCGATCCCGCCCTGGCCGCGTGGTAGGACTCGACACCCTGACGACCAGTCGCCCCAGGAAGGCGGAGCATGCCCATCTCGCTGAACCACACCATCGTCCCGGCCGTCGACAACGAGGCGGCGGCGCGCTTCTTCGCCTCCGTCATGGGCCTGGACTACCCCGGCCCCGACCGGCACTTCGCGCCGGTGCGGGTGAACGACTCGCTGACGCTGGACTTCCTGACGACGGAGGACCCGTCCGGCCACCACCTGGCCTTCGACGTGGACCCGGAGACCTTCGACGGGATACTCGACCGGCTGCGGGCCGCCGGGGTGCCGTACGGCGACGATCCCCGCGAGCCCGACAACGGCCGGACCGACCACCCGCTGTGCGCCCGCGGGCTGTACTTCACCGATGACGCCGGGAACCTCTACGAAGTCATGTCGCCGCGGTAGCACGGCGGTTCGGCCCTACGGCCGGTCGCGGGGCCCGCGGCCGCCGACGATCCGGCGCAGACGCACAGGTGCCCCGCACGCGGGTACGTGCGGGGCACCCGCTCAGGTGCCGAGGTCAGGCCGGGCGGATGTGCTCGGCCTGCGGGCCCTTCTGGCCCTGCACGATGTCGAAGGACACCTTCTGGCCCTCCTGGAGTTCACGGAAGCCCTGGGCGTCGATGTTCGAGTAGTGGGCGAACACGTCGGGGCCGCCGCCGTCCTGCTCGATGAAACCGAAGCCCTTCTCCGCGTTGAACCACTTCACAGTGCCGGTAGCCATGCGCTCCTCCTTCACGGGAACTGACCGGGTCCCGCCGATGCGGGCCCGGAGGTGATCGCCCTGGTCCGGAGAGGCGTCGAAACAGCAAAAACGCCCACGGCACGTAACCGCGGGCGAGAACTTCGGAACCACGACTGCTTGATCAAAACGTTACACCGCGGGGGCTCCCCCTGCCAGGGAACCGCGCACCGGACACGCGGCGGCACATCCCTGCCACCCGTACGCACCCCTACGCACCCCTACGCACCCCGGGCGCGGCGAGCCGCCGATGCCCGCGGACCCGAACGGGACTCACCCCCGCCGAACGGATGCGCGGGGTCTCGCACCGGCACACCCTGGGAGGGAAGCCGACCTCGGAGGAGAGCGATGACCAGTACCGGTGGCACACGGGAACCGAGTGCCATGGCGCACATGTCGATCTCCGGCGCGCCCGCCGCGGCGAACGTGGTCGCGGACACGGTCGGGCAGTCGTTCCGGCTGACCACCGTCCCCGGCCCCGGCGGCGCGGGGGACTACGTCTCACCCGCCGATCAGGTCGTCCGCACCCGCTGGCAGGTGGACACGTCGGCGCCGGTCGAGGAAGCCCCCGCCCGCCCGGTCGCCCTCGCCGCGGCCGGCACCGACGCGGTGAGAGTGGAACTCAGCGGCCGGGCCGATGCCGTCGTCAAGGTCGAGGCGCTGATCCGTGCCCGCTTCCGCGCCGGACCGCCGACGGGATTCTCACAGGCGTTCGAAGTGTGGCCGGGGAGCCCGCCGCAGGCCACGGACCGGCCCTGACCGGGTGACGTGCGCCCGGCCTGGCGTCAGATCCGCCGCGCCGCAAGGGCGAGCGGCCGCAAGCGCGAGCGGCCGCCAGGCCGCCGACCGGGGAGACCCGGGCGCCGAGCCTGGCGGCCGCTTCGCCCACCGTGGCTGTCAGGAGTCGGAGTAGCTGAGGTCCCCGACCGTCCAACTGCTGACGTCCTCGATGGCGATGCGGTACATGCCACCGGTGTGGGGAAGCCCGAAGTCACCCTGGAGGATCTTCGCCCGATGGAGGTGCAGATGGGTGGGCCGTTCGGGCGCCCCGTCGGCGGGTGGGGCGAAGAGGGCGGCGAACGGCTTCAGGTGTTCTGAGGCCTCGAGGACCTCCGCCACCCGCTCCAGCCACAAGGTCACCGGCGCGAGCCGGCCGGTGATCACGGCTCCGGGGACCACCACGGTCAGGGACATCTGGTTGCTGTGCTCGGACTCGACCATCGCGGCGATGTCGACGAGCAGCCCGTCGGGGTTCGACATGCGCCCCAGGCTACGACAATGCCGCCTCGGCGCCCAGGGGCGGCCCGGCGGCCACGGCGGTTTCCGGCAGCGCTCGCGGTGCGGCGGCGCGCCGCGAGCGCTGCCGCACCGCCGGGTCAGAGCTTGAACATCGTGGTGTACGGCTGGGTGATGCGTTCCCGTCGCGTTCCGAAGTCGACGAGTACCGCG
This sequence comes from Kitasatospora sp. NPDC028055, assembly GCF_040637885.1. Taxonomy (NCBI): domain Bacteria; kingdom Bacillati; phylum Actinomycetota; class Actinomycetes; order Kitasatosporales; family Streptomycetaceae; genus Kitasatospora; species Kitasatospora sp. NPDC028055. Next base: position 33,187 of record NZ_JBEZXE010000021.1, read on the forward strand.
ATGTCACTGTCACCCTCGACGCCGATGGCCCAGCCGAGGCCGTAGGTGTCGTGGGTCACGCGGTCACCGACGGCGAAGTGCTTGCGCGGGGCTTCGGTCCGGGCTTTGAAGGGGCTGGCGGGCAGGACGCGGCGGACTGCTGCAGATTTCGTCATTGCCTGCAGTATGCGCCGAAAACGCGCGGCCGGGCCGTTTCGGCGCACCCGGTTTCGAAGTCATCCCCCCACGGCGGGCCCAAGCCTGCTAGGCTCGTTCCAGTTGCAGTAGTGGTTCCCATGAACTTTGTGTGCGCCTGCTGATGTTTCGCAGGCGCATTTTTGTTTCCCGGGTCTTTCCCGGGTGGGTGCTCATCGCGGCGACTCGAAGCGCGCGCTGTGCACGCTTCGGACAGCCCCTTGAAGGAGATTTTTTATGGCTAATGGCACTGTGAAGTGGTTCAACGCGGAAAAGGGCTTCGGCTTCATCGAGCAGGACGGCGGCGGCCCGGACGTCTTCGCCCACTACTCGAACATCAACGCCAACGGCTTCCGTGAGCTGCTCGAGGGCCAGAAGGTCGAGTTCGACGTCACGCAGGGTCAGAAGGGCCCGCAGGCCGAGAACATTCGTCCGCTGTAGTTTCTGCCACGGCACCCGCCTGGTAGCGAGGGGCCCGCACCGCGTACATGATGCCCGGTGCGGGCCCCTCGGCATTGCGCCACGACGCGCTTCCCCGGCTGTTTCCGGCCCCCTGGCCCCGCCACCCGGCGGCCGTCCCCACGCGAGACGCCCAGCGCCGCGTCCGGATCGCCGCCCCGCCGTGACAGCTCACGGTTCGAGGTTCTCCGCTCCCGCCCTCCGCGGTGAGCGGCCGACCGTAGGTGACGTGCCGCACGGTTCCACCGTCCACGCCCCGCTCTCCACACTTTCGGCCCGTTCCTTGTGGCCTCCTGCCGGCGCCTCGCGCTGCGGAGCTTCCTCGCGACGTGCCGCCCCAGGAAGGTCTCACATGAACCGCTCCAGTCGCTCCTCGTACCAGAACGCCAACTCCCGCTCCTCGGCGTCCTCCCGGTCCTCGGCATACTCCCGCTCCTCCTCGTCCTCCCGCTCCGGCGGCAGCTCCTTCTACGGAGACCGGCCCGCCCGCGGCCGTAGCGCCCGCCAGAGTCCTTCTCCGCAGGGCGAGTTCGCGATGCCGGTGAGCACCACCCCGGCGCTCCCGGCCGTCGAGTCCTTCGCCGAGCTGGACATGCCCAAGGCACTGCTGTCGGTGCTGACCCGCCAGGGCCTCACCACTCCGTTCCCGATCCAGGCCGCGACGCTGCCCAACTCGCTGGCCGGACGGGACGTCCTCGGACGTGGTCGGACGGGCTCCGGCAAGACCATCGCGTTCGGCCTCGCCGTGCTGGCCCGCATCGCCGGCCGACGCGCCGAGCCGCGCCGCCCGCTGGCCCTGGTGCTGGTCCCCACCCGCGAGCTCGCCCAGCAGGTCACCGACGCTCTCACCCCGTTCGCGCACGCGCTGCGGCTGCGGATGGTGACCGTGGTGGGCGGGATGTCGATCGGCCGCCAGGCGCAGGCACTCAACCGCGGGGCGGAGGTCGTGGTGGCCACCCCCGGCCGGCTCAAGGACCTGATCCAGCGCGGCGACTGCCAGCTCGACGGGGTCGGCGTCACCGTCCTCGACGAGGCCGACCAGATGGCCGACATGGGCTTCCTGCCGCAGGTCACCGAACTGCTGGAACAGGTCGCCGAAGGCGGTCAGACGATGCTGTTCTCCGCCACCCTGGACCGCAACGTCGACCGCCTCGTGCGGACCTTCCTCAAGGACCCGGTCACCCACTCGGTGGACCCGTCCGCCGCGGCGGTCAGCACCATGGAGCACCACGTGCTGCACGTGCAGAACTTCGACAAGGACGCCACGATCGCCCACATCGCCTCCCGCGACGGCGGGGTGATCATGTTCACCGACACCCGGGACCGAGCCGACGCGCTGGTGGAGGACCTGCTCGCCAACGGGGTGAAGGCCGCGGCCCTGCACGGCGGCAAGTCCCAGCCCCAGCGCACCCGGACCCTGGAGCAGTTCCGCACCGGCCAGGTCACCGCGCTGATCGCCACCAACGTCGCCGCCCGGGGCATCCACGTCGACGGCCTCGACCTCGTCGTCAACCTGGACCCGCCGACCGACCACAAGGACTACCTCCACCGGGGCGGCCGCACCGCCCGGGCCGGTGAGTCCGGCACCGTCGTCACCCTCGTCCTGCCCAGCCAGCGCCGCCAGACGGCCCGTCTGATGACCACCGCCGGGATCACCCCCGTCACCACCCGCGTGAGCGCCGGCGACGAGGACCTGGCCCGCATCACCGGCGCCCGCGTCCCCACCGGCGTGCCGGTCGTCATCGCCGACCCCGTCGTCGAACGCCCCCGCCGCGGCGCGGCCACGAACCGCGGCCGCCGCGGCCGTCCCGCCCCCGCCGGCGGCGGCACCCGCGCCGACGGAGCGAGCCGCGCCACCCAGGCCTCCTCCAGCCGCCGCCGGGCACCCCGGCGCGTCGCCCTCGCCGCCTAGGAAAGCAGGCCCGGACCGCTCCCACGGTCCGGGCCCCGGCGGCCGTCCCGCCGCCAGCACCCCGACCACCGCCGGCCCCGGCGGAAACGACACCACGGAGCCCCCATGGCCCTCACCCTCGAACGCCCCGCGACCACCACCACGGTCCGCGACCTCATGACCGGCCCCGAGCTGCAGATCAGCGACGACGTCATGCTCGACGTGGCGATCCACATCCTGCACAGCTCCGGCGCCGACCACCTCCTGGTGCGCGACGACGACGGCCGCTGCGCCGGGCTGCTGACCCGCCTGCACCTCGCCCCGTTCCAGAACCGCACCCGGTCCACCGAGCGCACCCCGGTCCGTGACATCGCCTTCGACCGCGCCCCGTTCGCCACCGCCGACATGCCCGCCGCCACCGCGGCCTCCGCCATGAGCGCCCGCGGCCTGACCACCTGGCCGGTGGTCGATCCCGACGGCCACGCCGTCGGCCTGCTCAGCCTCTAGGCGCTCGGGGGCGGCCTGGGCCGGACGGCCGTCCGGTGTTTACGGATCCTCCACGAATGTGTCCAGGAAGTGGAGTTGGTGCGTCCTGACCCCTTGTCAGGCGGAACGTTCCTCCCTACCTTCGTGCTTCGGGATCCCGGCCCGCTCGGTCAGCCGCAGGGGCCGCGGCCCGCACCATCACCGGAGGCACCACAAGATCTGGAGGTTTCCCATGCCCGGAGCCATGATCGACGAGGTCCGCGACGCGGGTCCGCTGCTGGTCGATGACGAGACCATCGCGTTCGAGGACGACGACCGCGGCGACCGCGAGGCCACGGCGTGTCTCGCCGACCCGTGGGTGACCGCCACCACCCGCTTCGCCTGCGACTTCAACTCCTGACGGTGACCGGTTCCATCGCCGGCCGCAGCGGCTGGTCCGACGAGACCTGGTCGTACCTGAACGACCCGCGGATGCCGGCGGTGGAACACGGTTGGAAACTGCACGTCTCGGCCCGCCCCGGCGGGCTCGACACCGTACTCGCCCTTGCCCTGCCGGTACTGGCCCGGTACGTCTGCCACGCCAAGTGGGCCAGCGGCCCGGAGGTGCTGCGGGAGCTCAACTCCGGCACCCGGAGCGCCGCTTCGGTCGGGAAGGCGCTCACCGTCTACCCGGCGCCGTGCACCGCCGTCGCGCTGGCCGGGGAACTGGTCGCGGCACTGCGCGGGCAGCAGGGACCGCAGGTCGTGAGCGACCGGCGGGTCGACCCCGACGCGCCCGTCTACTACCGCTACGGGCCCTTCACCGGCGACTACCGCACCGGGCGCGGCGGGCGCCTGGAGTCCGTCATGGTCGGCCCCGACGGCCGGGCCTTCGACGGGCTGGCGGCCGGCTCCTACCGGTGCCCGCCCTGGGCCGAGGACCCGTTCCCGCGCAAGGCGGCGCCGCCCCAGGACTCCCCCGGCCTCGGCGGCGGCCGCTACCGGATCACCGGCGGCATCGCCCGCAAACCGCAGGGCAACGTCTACCGGGCGGTGGACCTGACCACCGGGCGGCCCGTGGTGGTCAAGCAGGCCCGGGCCTTCGTGGCCGAGGACGAGTCCGGTGCGGACGCCCGCGACCGGCTGCGCAACGAGCGGGCGGTGCTCACCGCCCTCGACGGCCTCCCCGGCGTGCCCCGGGCCCTCGACGCCTTCCGGCACCGCTCGGACGAGTACCTGGTGATGACCAGCTGCGGCGACCGGGACCTGCGCCGGGACGTCCAGGAGCACGGCCCGTACGAGGCCGCCCGGCTCGCCGAACTGGCCCTGCGGCTGCTGCGCCTGCTGGACGGCATCCACCGCCGGGGTGTGGTCGTCCGCGACCTGAAACCCGACAACATCGCGCTGGACGCCGAAGGCCGCTGCCACCTGGTCGACTTCGGGATCAGCGCGCTGGACGGCGCCGGCCCGGACGGCTCGACACCCGGCTACAGCGACCCGGTGCGGCGCCCGGCCGGGCAACCCGCGCGGCCCGCCGACGACTTCCACGCCCTGGGCGCGACCCTCGGCTTCGCCGCCACCGGGCTGGACCCGGTGATCGTCGACGGCGACACCGCCGTCAACCGGGACCGCACCCTGACCGGGCTGGCCTGGGCACTGCCCGGCCGGGAGCACCGGCAACTCCGCGCGTTGATCGCCGAGTTGACCAGCCCGGACCCGGCCGTCCGCACCACCGGTGCGGCCCGGCTCCGCGGTGGCCCGGCTGTCGGGACTCCATCCCCGCCGGTACCGCGCCGGACCCGGCTCGCCCCCGACCGGCTCCGCGCGGTCGTCGAGCACACCACCGCGTACTGCGTCGCCGAGGCGCACCGGATCGCCGACCCGGTGCTCGCCGCCCGGGCGGCCGTCCCGACGCCGATCGACGTCTACGGCGGCAGCGCCGGGCTCGGCCTGGAGCTGCTCCACCACCTCCACCGGCCCGGGGTGCCGGAGGCCGTGGCGGCGCTGGCCGAGTGGACGGCGGGGCAGTCCCGGCGGCTGTCCCCGGGGTTCTACTCGGGCCGCACCGGGGTCGAACTGTTCCTCGCCCGGGCCGGATTGCCCGCCGGCGGGGGCGAGGACCTGCCCACCCGCGGTCCGGACGGCGGACCGCCCGAGGCCGACCTGATCGAGGGCGTCGCCGGGATCGGCGTCGGCCGACTGCTGCTCGCCCGGTCCCACCCCGCCGGGCGGGACCGGCACCTCGCCGTCGCCGCCGAGTGCGCCCGGCTGCTGGCCACCGGCCGGGCCCGCCTGTCACCCGCCGGGGCCGACACTCCCGGCAGTGCCGCACTGCGCGAGGGCCTGGCGCACGGCACCGCGGGCGTCGCCTACTTCCTGCTGGAGTACGGGAGTTCCAGCGGCGATCCGGCCGACCGGCACCGGGCCGAGCAGGCCTGCGCCCGACTCGCCGCCGACACCCCAGGGCTGATCGCCCGGGCCACCGCGCCGGGGGCGACCCGCCGCTACGGCTCCTGGTGCCGGGGCCTGGCCGGGGTCGGATCGGTGCTGGTCCGGGCCGCCGACCGGCTGGCCGAACCCGGGTACCTGGACCTCGCCCGGCGGACCGCCCGCACCTGTGCCGCGCTCGCGCCCCGGATGCCGCTGGTCACCCAGTGCTGCGGGCTGGCCGGGGTCGGCGAGCTGCTGGTGGACGTCGCCGTCGCGTCCGGCTCCGGGACCGAGTCAGGTGGCGGTACCGGAGCCGAGGAGTTCTGGGACGCCGCCGGCACCGTCGCGGCGATCCTGCTGAGCCGCAGCGGCGGCCCGCCGTCCCGTCCGGTGTTCCCGGACGCCGGCCTGGCCCGGCCGAGCGCCACCTGGGCCGGCGGCTCCGCCGGAGTGCTCGGTTTCCTCCGCCGGCTGCACGAGCGGGGCGGACCACGGCTCGGCCTGCTCGACTGACCGCGCCCGGCCGGCCGTCAACGCTCCCGCTCGGCCCGTCCCGGGCGAGGGCGCTCAACCTGTGCCGGGCGAGGGCGCTCGGCCTGTCCCGGGCGAGGGGTCACGGAAGGACCTCGCCCTCGACCGCCGGCCCGGCCGCCGCCCAGTACCCGCGGTCCGTCGGCGGCCGCGACCGCAGGTCGTCCCGGACCTGCCCGGCCAGCCGCCGGGTGTCCCGCCGGTTGACCGTCGCGCCGATGCCCGCGCCCAGCAGCAGCGGGGTCACGGACGGCAACCGGCGCACCCAACTGCGGGTGAGCCGGCGCCGCACCTGCTGGCGCACCTCCGCGCCCAGGGCCAGCGCCGCGAAGCCCGCCGGGCGGGTCAGCAGCATCGCGTCGATCCCCCGGCGGTTCGCCCAGGCCCCCAGGTAGGCCCCGGCCCGCTGGGTGGCACTGCCCGGCGCCGGGACGCCGTAGACCTCGTGCAGCTCGGCGATCAGCTTCACCTCCACGGCCGCCACCGCCAGCGTCTCGGCCGCGATCTCCAGCGGCATCGCGGGCGGCACCGGCAGCATGGCCGCGGCCCCGACGCCCGCGCCGAGGGCGGCGGAGGCCCGGGTGGCACCGGACACCAGCAGATCGGCCAGCTGCTCGGGGTCGGCCGCGTCCGGGTGCTGGGAGCGCAGGGTCGCGAGGTCGCGGACCGGGATCCGTGGCGCCGTGCGCACCAGCTGCTCGGCCAGCGCCTTGCCGCCGAGCGCCGCGCCGCGGGCCGCCAGCCGGCCCCCGCTGCCCAGCCGCCCCGCCACGCCCGCCACCAGCGCCCGCCCCCGCCCGCGCTCCGCGTGGTACTCGGCGACCTGCCAGGCCCCGGTGGGCCGCTCGGCCTCCTCCACCAGCTCGGCGAGGCCCTCGGCCAGACCCCCCTCCGGACCGGATCCGGACCGGGGAACAGGCTCGGGACGCGCCGGACCGGAACGGCCCGCCCGCTTGAAGCGCCCCGGCTTTCGGAAGACTGCCATGCACTTCGGGTACCCCGTCCGCCCGCCCGACACGCCCAGATCCCGGGCTCGGCCCGGCGATCCAGCCGTTCCCGCAGGTCAGGCGACCCTCGATTCGAGGGTCGGAGCCCGGCCTGCCCCGGACGGCGCTCGAGGTCCCGCTCAGTTGGGGGCGGCGGTCATGGAGGTGACGGCCTCCGCCACGGTGCCCCGGTAGATGCTCATCTTGGGCTCCAGCACCTTGGCGCCGGCGCCGAGCGGGAAGTTCTGGGTGCTCGACAGGGGCATGTTGGTGCCCTCGTCGTCGGCCAGCACGTTGAGCTCGTCGATGCCGGGGGCGGTACCGGTGGTGGCGCCGCTCGGGTCGAGGTCGATCACCGCGTAGGCCTTCTGGCCCGCCGCGACGGTGAACCGCGTGGTCCCGCTGGCGAGGATCGGCTTGATGTTCTTGCTCCGGTCGCGCGCGGTGGCGTTGCCGAGGTCGACGCCCGGGGAGGAGCTGAGGCTGCAGGAGCTCCCGCCGGTGTTCTGCACCTCGATCACCCGCTGGCTGGGCGCCCCGGAGCGGGCCGACACGTGGATCGAGAGGTGCTGGACGTCGCACGGGCCACCGGCCGCGGACCCGGATCCGGACTTGGTGCTGCCGCCGGACGGCGCGTGCGTGGCCGGGCGCGAGCCCGTGCCCGTGGTCGGCGCGCCCGCCGTGGCCGCACCGCCCGCCGTCGGCTTCGCGGCCACCGTGCTGCTCGCGGAGGGCGCCGGCCCGGCGGCCGGGTCGGTGTTGTCGGGCCCGCAGGCGGTCAACGCCAGCCCCGCGCCGGCGAGAACGGTGGCGACGAGCAGCGGACGACGGTGGCGGACGGACATGGCGGCTCCCCGATGACGGTGTGTGCTGACTGCCTGGAACACTTCACAGGACGTCGGCCCACCGGTATTCGGTGGCACACCCGGCGTCACAATCACCAGGACATGACAGGGACGGGACTGTGACACCCGTTCGGGGACGGGCCGGTTGACAACACCCGCCCGGTGATGATCGGTCAGCCCGACCGGTGGTGGCCCGCCAGCTGGCGGAAGTCCGGGTGGCCGTGCAGGAGTTCGGGGTAGGTGCCGGTGGCGGAGGCGGTGCTCCGCCGCCGTCCCACCCCCGCCCCAGCCCCGCCCCGCCCCGCCCTGCCCCGCCGCCGCCGCCGCGACAAGGACTTGGTATGAGCACGGCAAAGGGTTCCCCGCCCGCGCGCCCACCATCTGGACGGACGGACGGCCGAGTTGATGTGGTGTCCGGACCCGGCCCGCGGGCCCACAGGCCCGTAGTCCCGCAGGCCCGTACGGACGAACCTCCCACACCCTCACACTCGGGAGCAGACGCATGCGCACCCCCCTCAAGGCCGCCGCCCACACCCTCACGGCACTGGCCCTGGCCGCCTTCGGCACCACCACCCTGGCCGCCGGCGCCGAGGCACAACCCGCCCCGGCCGCCGCCCACTTCGGAGCCAAGCCGCTCCACCCCGGCACCACCACCAAGAGCCCGACCGCGACCTCCGGCAACACCCTCTCGGTCCGCTCCTCCGCCACCCAGGGCGTGGTCTCCCCCACCCCCAAGGTGTACCTGGTGTTCTGGGGCTCCCAGTGGTCCTCCGACCCGGCCGGGGTCGCCCCCGACATGCAGAACATGTTCAAGGGCCTCTACGGCAGCCAGGACACCTGGGGCACCATCCTCAGCCAGTACTGCGAGGGCGTCGCCAAGGGCACCACCACCTGCGGCACCAAGGGCACCCACGTCCAGCACCCGGCCTCCTCCCCCCTGGCCGGAGTCTGGTTCGACAACGCCGCCGCCACCCCGGCCAACGCCACCGCCGCCCAGATCGCCGCCGAGGCCGGCAAGGCCGCCGCCCACTTCGGCAACACCACCCAGGCGCCCAACCTCAACGCCCAGTACGTGGTGGTGTCCCCCACCGGCACCCACCCGGACGGCTTCCCCAACTCCGGCTTCTGCGCCTGGCACGACAAGACCAGCAGCTCCTACGGCACCCTGGCGTACACCAACCTGCCGTACATCCCCGACAACGGGGCGGGCGCCTGCACCACCTTCACCGACGGCCGGCTGCTCTCCGGCATCGAGTCCACCGAGACCCACGAGTACGCGGAGACGGTCACCGACTTCTGGCCCAGCATCGGCTGGAACGGCGGCGGCGGTGAGATCGGCGACGCGTGCCAGAACCTCGACGCCTACGTCACCCTGAGCACCGGCACCTTCGACCTCCAGGGCCTGTGGTCCAACAGCGCCAACAAGTGCGTGACGCACGGCTGACGGCCGCCCGGTGAAGCCGTGGGGGCCGGACGGGAGCCCGTCCGGCCCCCACACGGCTCACCCCGGGCCTCAGCACCCCAACGGGCTCAGCACCCCAGGCTCAGCACCGCCTCGGCGAAGGCCGCCGGCGCCTCCTGCGGCACGTTGTGCCCCACCCCGGGCAGGGTCCGCAGCTCGCACGGGCCGGTGAACCGCTCGGTGCCGGTCTGGTCGGCGGGCGCGATCACCCCGTTGTCGCCGCCCACCAGCACCGCCGTCGGAACCCCGACCGGCGGCCGGGCCGCCAGCCGCTCCTCCAGCGCCCGGTAGCGCGGATCCCCCTCCACCAGGCCGTAGCGGTGCCGGTAGGAATGGACCGTCACCGCGACGAAGTCCGGATTGTGCAGACTGGCCGCCGAGGCCGCGAACGCCTCCTCCGCCCCCGCCCAGGTCGGCGACCACAGCCGCCAGAGCAGCCGGCACAGCTCCTCGCGGTTGCGCTCCAGCCCCAGCCGCCCGCGCTCCGAGTGGAAGTAGTACTGGTACCAGAAGTTGTGCTCCGCCTCCGGGGCGGCCGGCTCCGTCGCACCCGCGATGTCCTGGACGGTGTAGCCGCCCGCCGCCACCAGGCCGTGGACCCGCTCCGGGCTGGTGGCCGCCACGACGCAGGCCGCCCGCCCGCCCCAGTCGTAGCCCGCGAGCACGGCGCGCTCGATCCCCAGCGCGTCCATGAAGTCCACCAGGTCCTGCCCGAGCGCCGCCTGCTCACCGCTGCGCGGCGTGCCCCCGTCCAGGAACCTGGTCGGCCCGAAGCCCCGCAGGTACGGCACCAGGACCTCCCGGCCGCCCTCGGCGAGCAGCCGCGCCACCTCGTCGTAGGCCCGCACGTCGTAGGGGAAGCCGTGCAGCAGGATCACCGGGGCGTCGGTCTCCCGGCGGCGCCCACCGGTCCGGTGGTAGGCGATCTCCAGAACCGGTGTCGTCACCCGGTGCAGGTCGAGTGCCTCTTCGATGCTCGCAGTCATCCGGCCATGCTCGCACGCCAGTTGACGTCACGCCTGCTTCCTCGACGCCCCTACTCCACGCGGGTGGCGATCACGGTCCACGCCTTGGTCGAGGTGTCGTCCAGCCGGAGGTCGAACGCGAAGGTGATCGGCCGGCGCTCGCGCGCGTCGCCGCGGAGCACCTGCTCGGTGCGACGGTCGACCTCGTAGTAGACGCCCTCCGCGTCGACCGCGACGCGGAAGACGATCGGCTCGCGTGAGACCAGCGAACGCACCGTGACGGACCTGACGACGGCGTCACGCATGACGGTTCGGTCGACCGTGCGGACGGAGGTGAAGTCCAGGCTGCCGTCGTTCATCACCCACTCCTCGAGGAACCGCTCGACGGCCACCTCGAGCACCGCCCTGTCGAACCGGCCGTCGAGCACGCTCAGATCGCCGACGGCGGTGTCGGCATCCGTGCTCCACGAGATGTTGGTGAGCGACAGGATGTCGCCCGCGCCCTGGACCGCGGTCCGGCCGGCCACCTCGAGGACCGCCTCGCGGGCGACCTCCTTCTGGTCCCAGCCGTCCGTCTCGATGGCACCGGTCAGGTGGTGCGCACCCTCGGCCGCCTGCTCCACCGACGACACGATCCACTCCCCGGCCCGGTTCTTGCGCAGCGTCCAGTACTCGACCGGTCGCGTCGAGCCGTCCTTTCGGACGGCATCCGCGCCGTCGCCGCGGCGTACGTAGTCCCGGAGCGTGGCGGTGACCCGGAAGGTGACGGTGTCGTTCTCCTCGCCCGCGCGATTCGCGACGTCGACCAGCTCGACCACCGGGCCGGAGACGATCTCCACGACGTTGACCTCGCCGCGTGACGCGTAGTCGCGCAGCTGGTCGGCCCACTTGCCGTAGAGCACCGGGGACAGGATCTGCTGCAACGTGGCGTGGTCGTGCCGGGTCCAGGCGTTCTGGGCGGTCACGTAGAGCCAGCCGGCCCGGCTCTCGAGCGCGGCGCGGTCGAAGGTCGCGTCCGTGTCGGCGATGGCGTCGACCCGGGCCCCGACCTGGGCGGCGCGCTCGCGCGCCTGCTCGTCCGCGCGGTGCGCCGTACGGTCCGAGACCGTGTTCAGACCGACCGCCTGCGCCGTCCTCCGGCGCCGGTACATGATCCACAGGACCAGGAGGAGGACGGCCACGATCACCAGCAGGAGGACGAGCCCGCCGCCACCGCTGCCGACTCCGGAGCCGAAACCGAAACCGAAGCCGCCGCCGGTCGAGCCGTGGAAGCCGCTGCCGTGGCTGCCACCGCCCCCACCACCATGGCTGCCCCCACCGCTGAACCCGTGGCTACCGCCCCCGCCGCGGGCGTACGCCACCGCCGGGCTGCTCAGCGTGACGACTCCAGCAACCACAGTTGTCCACCGACGGGCGCGCACCGGGCTCCCCCTTCAAGAATCCGAGCTGTTCCGTACGAGCCTACAAGCAGCGTCGCCCACGCCGTCGGCCCGGTCGGACGCCTTCGCACACTGCCCCCGGCCGGTCACACAACGCGACGAGGGGGGTGTGGTGGCCCTGGCCACCACACCCCCTGCCCTGCTCCCCGCGCCCGGTGGCGCTGCTACGTTCCGGCGCAGTTGGTGAACGTGGGCCTGGTCCGTGCGCTGTAGATGCTCGCGCCGCCCTTGGTGTCGTACTTGAGGGGCACGGTGATGGTGTCGTCGGCGGTCCAGGGGAAGCCCTGGGCGTCGAACGTCCAGGTCCCGGTGGCCTTGGTGGCCAGCTCGGACAGCGTGACCCACCCGTACTGGCGCGGGGGCACGCTCACGGTCAGCTTGCTGCCCAGTTCCTGTTTGAGGTCCACCGTGGTCGCACCGTTGATCTCGCCGGTGACTGCGAGCGTGACGTTGGCGAGACCGATGTTTCCGCCGACGCTCAGGCTCCCGCCCAGCTTGAAGCCGATGGTGTTGGTCCACCCCGTGGTGGTGCTCAGCGAGAACTCCCACGGGATCGTGGTCGAGGTGTCGTTGAACCAGATCGGGGAGACGCACGCCTCCGGCAGCGTGAACGGCGGTGTCTGACTGGCCGTGGACCACGAGCAGGTCGCCGTGTCCTTGTTGCACCGGGCGGCCGCGTAGTCCACGGCGAGGTTCCACGCCGTCTGGTAGACCTCGGCGGGCAGCGTCCACTGCTGGTACGGCGTGTTGTCGCAGCGGTAGGTGTACGCCCAGTTGTCCATGCCGGGCGGTATCTGGACCGTCAGGCAGGTGTTGTCGCCGACCTGGCGGATCCTGAACGCCTTCTGCGCCGATCCGGCGACCGGCTGGACGTACCACTGCTCGGACGCCCGCCCGTCACAGGGCTGTTGCCGCAGCTGGTAGCGGGCGGTGGTCAGGTCCATGCACTTGCCGGTGGTGTTGTTGACGATGGCGAACCCCGAGCCGAAGCTCATGCCCGTGTTGATGCGCCACGTCGTGGCGGACCCCGGAGCCGGGCTGACCGAGACGGGCGCGTTGTCGTCGTAGCTGCCGTCCAGGACGTCCAGCTGCTTCCCGTTGCTGACGTTGGTGAAGGTCAGCTGGATCAGCGCCGTGAGCGACGTGCCGCTCTCCTCCCGCGCGGCGGCGGGGGCGGCCATGAGCCCCACTGCCGCGAACAGTGCCACGACGACGGCGGCCATCCTTCTCCACGAGGGTCTCGGGTGCTTCGCAGGCGTGGTTTCCATCGGTGGGATCCTTTCGTTCTGACCGTCGCTCCGGACTGTGCGGAGGAAGGGACGAAGACCAGGTGGTTCATTGATCAGGGAAGCGTCCAGCCGTGCCCCTCCAGCCACTTCTGCTGGCTCTTGGTCGGCGGCCGCGGACTTCCGTTTCCGTCGTGCTTCCAGGTCCCGTCCCTGTTCAACGCCGTTCCGTCAGTGAAGTGAACGTGGTCCTGCTCGCCCGGAATGATCCCTTTGTCGACCCGCTTGACTCCCGACGGGGCGCTCCCGAGGTTCACTTCCTGGTTCATCTGGTTCGGCGTGGAGGGGCGTTTGGCCGGGCAGTTGTGCACCAGAACCTGGGCCGCCCCGGCCTGGATGTAGTACGTGTGGACGCCGCTGACGGAGAGGTTGTGGACGGTCTGGCCGACGACCTCGCCGCGGTCGTGGACCGTGGCGACCCGGACGACCCCGGAGCCGGGCCCACCACGAATGAGGTCACCGGGCCTGATCTCCCCGGCATCGGCCCAGCCGTGACCCTGGATCCAGAAGGGGTGGCCGTCCGTGGCGGTGATCGTCACCGCTTGCGGGCCCTCGATGCCGATGTCGATCAGGTGCTTGGTGCCTTGACCGGTGATCACGTCCGCGACGGGTTCAGCCGCGGTGTGGCCGGTCGCCGGGTCCGTTGCCCGGACCTGGTCTCCTTCGTGGACGTCGCCGATCGATTTGACAGTGCCGTCGGCCATCACGACCTGGGTGTCGAGCGCGAAGGAATTGCACGACCTCTCGACGGCCTCGGCTGCTTTGCCGAGTGTCGAGGATTCCTTGGCAGCGTCCCTGGCGAGGGTGCCGGCGAGCTTGCCGCCGGGGATCATGCCCAGCGCGTCCATCGCCGCGGCCTGCTTGTTGCCCTGCGCCAGCTGACCGGCCACGGCCACCCCGGAGGCGACCGTCCCGATCGGACCCGGCACGAAGGCCACCACTTCCGCTGCGGTGGTGCCGACGCGGACCACCGACTTCCAACTGAACGTTCCGGCGAGGTCCAGGCCGTTGATCGGATCCGCGTTGACGTAGTCGTAGTCGTTGGCCGACCCACCCGGTACCGGGTCGACCTGCAGGAACCGCCCCAGGACCGGCAGATAGACGCGTGCGCCCATCTCGATCGCCTGCTGGCCGGCCAGGTGCTCCACCGGCCGCTCGTGCTGGCCCAGCCACCCGAAGTCCATCCCGCCGGCGACCGTCGCGGGGGCGGGGATGTCGGTGAAGGCACCCGTACCGGGGTCGATGTTCTGGCCGTACGGGTCGTAGAGGCGGATGTCACCGGTGCGAGTGGCGGCCCCGTCCGCGGTGAACAGCACGTCTCCGTGGATGTTGGGGTAGGACCAGTTGGTGGTGGCGGCCTTGTCGTAGTTCTTGGTCAGCAGGACCCCGCCGGGCAGCGCGACGATGCGTTGCAGCAGCTTGCCGTCCTTGTCCAGGACGAGGTCCGCGTCGTCGTGCTTGGAGCTGTAGGAGTAGCGGGTGGTTCCGTTCTTCGCTGCGTCGGTGGCGCCGGTGACGGTACGGGCCGTCAACCTGTCGGCCGGGTCCCTGGTGTACGAGATGGTGGTACCGGACGCGGTCGTGGTCTGGATGTGCCGCCTGGTGGAGTCGTAACCCAGGGCATCGTCCCCGAGTCTGACCGTGTCCCCGTGGGTGTCGTAGGCGAGGGCCAGGGTCAGACCGCCGCTGGTGGACGTCAACCGGTCGGCACCGTCGTAGCAGTAGACGGTGGTGACCGCGAGGCCGCCGTCGCGGCTGTCGGTGGATGCGGTGCGGTTGGTGTTCGACCCCGCCGTCTGCGCCGGTCCGCAGCCGTCGGCCGGGTCGAACCGGTAGGTGAGTCGGTGGTGCGGGACGACCGCCGCGACGAGTCGGCCCACGGCGTCGTAGGTGTAGGAGTAGTTCGCGGCGGGCTTCCCGTCCGCCGTCACCGCGTCGTCGGTGACACGGTTGTCCCGGGAGCGGGTCACCGTGTCGACCACGGTGGACGCGGCTGTCCTCCACGTCAGCGCCGTCGGCTTGCCCGATCCGTTGCGGGCCAGCGAGTCCAGGCGGGATCCGTTGCCGTAGGCGACTCCGGCCAGTTCGGTGGCCGCGTCGTAGGAGGGGGTGGCGACGGTGGTCCCGTCCACCTTGACGTCGGTCAACTGGTTGGCGTCGTTCCAGGCGTACGCCACCGTGCTGGTCACGCCCTTGACGGTGGTGGTGTCCGTGATCAGACGCCCGACCTGGTCGTAGGTGGAGGTGGAGGTGACGCCGTTGGCGTCGGTGTACCCGACCTCCTGGCCGAGCAGGTCGATCGCCGTGGTGATCGAGCCGTTCTCGTCGGTCGTCCTCGCCGTCAGCGGGTCACCGCCGACGGCGTAGTCGGTGGTGACGGTACGTGCGGGCTTGTCCCCGTAGGCCGGAGAACTCCGCTTGACCACCCGTCCGCGGGCGTCGTAGGCGGTGCAGGTCCACGCTTCGTCGTTGACACGTTCGGCGACGACTCGGCCGGCCTCGTCGTACACCGTCTCGCCGGTGAGCGCCGCCCCGCTGCCCGGCTTGGCCGCGGTGGCGGTCCTGGCCATGCCGCCCTGGTTGGCGGCCGGAGCGCTCGGGTCGCAGGGGTTGGCGCGGGTCTCGGAGTCGCCGTAGTAGACGGTCGTGTTGCGCTTGTCGGGGTTGGCGAGGTCACCGGCGGGCATGGCCGAGGCCAGCTTGCGCAGGTATCCCTCGCCCGGGCGCTCGTAGCTGGTACGGGCGGTCAGACCCAGTCCGCCGGGATCACCCGTGGTGGACACGGTGAGCCCGTACGCCGGGTCGATGCCCGCCGCCGGGTCCGAGTAGCTGCTGGTGCTGTGCTTGGACGGTGCCCGCTCCTGGCCGCCGCCGGAGGTGTCGTCGGTGGTGGTGCCCGTCGCCCAGCCGTAGCGGGGCGCGAGGTTCGTGCCGGGCACCGGGGCCGGGGCACCGGCCCCGGGCGGGGTCCAGGTGAAGGCCAGGGCCCCGGTCGTGCCGGAGCGGTTGTAGTAGTCGACGCGGACCCGGTGCCAGCTGCCGGCCGTGCTGTTGGCGTACGTGCCGGTGACCGCGGTGGCGGGTTTGTCGCCCCAGCCGTCGACGGTCAGGACGTCGTCGACCCAGAGGCGGACTCCGTCGACCGCGGTGAACCCGAGGCCGTACTGCCCGGCGGCCGGGAACTGCAACTCGCCGGTGAAGCGCCCGGACCAGCCACCGGTGTTCGGCACCGGTGGGCTCGTTCCCCACGACCGTGACAGTGCCCCGTCCGCGGCGCCGACCCCGGTGGCGAACACCGTCGGGACGCCCGCCAGTTCCGGGTTGTCGTAGAAGGCGGCCGACAGCCCCGCCAAGCCCTCGTCATAGCTGGTGCGGGTGTGCGGCATCGTCGCCGCGCACGCGGGTGTCGGGATCTGGCCGGTGAAGCAGGAGGCCGGTGCGGGCCCGTACTTGTCGACCGGGCGGTCGGCGTGGTCGTAGACCGTGGTGGAGCGTCGGCCGGCGCTGTCGACGGCCGCGGTGGCCTGGTCCTTGGTGTTCCACTCCGCGGCGATGCTCGCCCCGGTGAAGTCGGTGGTGACCAGGGTGCGTCCGGCGTCGTCGTAGGTGACGGTGCGGGAGCGGGTGGAGTCGTACACCCCGGCCAGGGCCACGGTGGCCTGCTTGCGCTCCAGGTAGTACTGGTAGAAGTGCTCGGCGCGTTTGTCGCCGGAGCGGCCGTCCGGGGCCGGTGCCAGCACCTGCACCGCGCGCAGGGCGGGCGGTTCCTGGGGCTGTTCGGTCACGGAGTCGTAGCCGATCACCGTACAGGCGGCGGCGGTGTCACCGGTGTTGGTGCAGCCATTCGCCGCGGACGGGGCCTGGTGCGCCACCCAGTCGTAGGCCAGACTGCCCCGGATGGTGGCCAGCGGCCCGATGCTGTCCAGGGCCTTCTGCTTCTCCTCCTCGTTGTCCCCGGCCTCGTCGTAGCGCTGCTTGGCCGAGGCCCGGCCCAGGTAGTCGAAGTCCTGCATGACCGCGCCGGGGTTCTCGACCCGGGCCAGGGTGCCCATCTGGTACCAGAGCCTGGTCTCGCTGCCGTCCCAGTACCGGACCCGGCACAGCATCTGCGGCGGGGCCGGGTCGGAGCCGGGCGGGCGGGGCACTCCGCCGTAACAGCCGTCGCTGCCATCGGTGTTGTAGAAGAGCTGGTGCGACCGGCCGGAGACCGGGTCCTTGATCTGCGTCAGCCGCGGTGGCGTCCCGCTGTAGCCGTACTGCAGTGCGGCCGGCTTCTTGCCGTCCAGCACCGACTCCACCGCCGCCAGGGTGCCGTCGGGGTTGAACAGCGACACGGTGTCGCCCTCGGTGAGCGTGATCCGGCCCGCGGTGTCGAAGGCGAGCACCCCGTCCTCGCCGACCGGCGGCGCGTAGCCGCCGGTGGAGGCCTTGGCCCAGGTGTGCTTGCCGCCGGCGCCGTCGGTGAGCACCACCGAGCCGTCCAGCATCTCGGCCCGGCTGTAGCCGCTGGACTGCGCCGACAGGGTCCAACCCGCCGGGAGCGCCTGCGAATCCGCGGAGAGCAGCCACTCCGTCGGCACGATCCTCGGATCCAGGTTGTGGGCGCGCTGGTCGTCGGTGCCGGTGCTGCTCTTGGCCCACAGCACCATGCGCGGACGCTGGTCGGAGTGGTGGTACAGCTCGACCCGGATCGGCACCAGTTGGCCGGCCTTCAACGCGAGGTCGTGGTCCTGGCGCGGGCCGGGCAGCAGGAAGTCATCGCCGGGCTCGGCGGGCCCGGGGTTGTCGTAGACGAGCTTGTCGCCCAGCCAGATCCGGGCGCCGTCGGTGTGCGCGCCGGCGAACCGGAAGTCCCCGGTGACCGGGGCCTTGAGCTGGCCCTCCCAGCGCACGACGAACCAGTTCTTGTCCAGGGCGGGCGGCATCGGGTTGTCACGCCACGGCAGGTTGTCCGGGTTGCCGGTCCACGGAATGCCCCAGTCCAGGTTGACCTGTGACTCGCCGCGCACCATCACGGGGATCGCGTCCGGAGTGCCCGCGTGCCGGGAGTCGTTGAAGTACGACGTGCGGACGCCGTGCGGGGCGCCCTCCCGGGAGTTGTAGGCGAGGTTCACCCCCGCCGATCCGCCGACGGTCCGGAAGGCCGGCCCGGCGGCCTCGACGTGGGCGTTGCCGTTGAACAGGTTCACCGTCACCGGGCCCAGGTGGTCGGTGGGTGCCGGCCCCGGGTCGCCGACCCGCTGGTTGACCGTGAAGTGCCCGACCCACTGCGGCGGCGTCGCGGTCGTCCCGCCGGACACCGCGGTGGCCGCCGTCCAGGTGTAACGGCCGCCGTCGTGCAGCACGTGCTTGGGGACCGTCCACTGCGGCTGGTCGAGGCAGCCGGAGTCCACCACGCTGCCCGAACGGCCGTCGAACCCGGTGGAGATCTTGAAGCAGTAGAGGACACCGTCACCGGCCGCGGCCACCTGCAGCGCGGGCGTCTCCGTACCCACCACGGCACCGTCGACCGGGGACACCAGACTGGTCTGCGGCGCCGCCGGGGCTGCGGCGCGCACGGATCCGCGCGCGCCGGGCCGGGGATGCCCGCCCGTCGCCAAGGGCGCGAAGTCGGCCTTCGGCTGCCCCACCTCGGCCTGCGGCTTCTGCTCGGCCGCCGACGGGACCGACAGGATCGGCAGGTCCCGTGGGACCGTCCTCGCCGGGGCGGACTCGGGCGCGGATGCGGGCTCGGGCAGGGGCGCGGACGCCGACGCCTGCGCCGATGGCAGGCCTCCCGCCTGGGCCAGCGAAGCCACCAACACCGTCGCCACCATGAACACGACCCACCGGAACCACGAGCGCGCGGACCCCCGCGCCATGCCGGCACCTCTGGACAAGGCCCCCTCCAACGCCGTCGACGCCCGCCGGAACCCGCGACACGTCAGGGCGCGGGCCAACGCTCCTGCACTCCCGACCGGGAGGCATACGCAACGACTGGCATCCTCCGGGACCGGCGGGCCCCGGGGAACAGGTGCCGTGCACCTTGGCCGGAACCACCGGATCTCCGGGCCGCCAAACGGAACACCCGCCGCAGGGCCCGGCCGTCACCGCCGGCCCTCCTGTCAGGGACATGGTAAAGATCGTGCCCCTGGGCATCCCTAAGCGGAGTTGTGGAACCGCCCGGCGCGGGTGCCCCAATTGGCCGGAACCGTACGGCCCGTCGAGCACCCGGCCGATGGCGCGCGACCGTCGGCGCGGTCCCCGGTCCGCCTACGCGCAGTGACGCCGCCCGGCCCGGACAGCGGGCCGGGGCAGCGGGCCAGGACCGAGGCCAGGGCCAGGAATTGATCCGCATCCGAACCGGGAATAGCCTGGAAGCACCGCGAGTTGGCGGGCCCCGGCAGTCCGTACTCCGCCCCCGCCGACCGGCACGGCGTCAATCCGCCGTGTCCATGTGCTGCGTTCATCCGCTGCGTTCATCTGCTGCGTTCAATCTGCTGCGTTCAATCTGCTGGGGGCGCCCGATGCACACCCACCCGGCACGGGCCCTGGCCGTCTGTTCGCCAGGGCACGGCAGACTCCACCTCTTCGTCGGCGCGGAGGACGGCACCGTACGGCACCAGGCCTTCGACGGCGGCTGGCACCCCTGGCGCACCCTGGACCGCCCCTGGCCCGCGCCCGGCACCCCCGGGGCCACCGGCGCCCCCGGCTTCAACTGGCTGAGCGCGACAGCGGTCGAAGGCCGCCCGGTCGAGGTGTTCGCCCTCGGTGCCGACGGCGAGCTGCGGTGCCTGCGCCCGGGCGCCGGGGAGCACCCGCACTGGACGTCACTCGGCGCCCCCGGCCTGGGCCGTGGCCCGGTGACCGGCTTCACGGTCGTGCCGGGCCGGCCCGGCGAGGTCCACCTCGTCCTGGAGACCCTCCCGGACACCGGCGCCCCCACCTGGGAGCATCTGCACGCCCACCCAAGCAAGGGGCCAATTGTGCTCCGCACGGGCGAGCGACCACCCGGCCACCTCGCGGCCGCGGCCACGGCCACCGCACCCGGCCGGGTCGACCTGCTCCTCGCCGACCCCCGCGAACACCTCCTGCTCCACACCCGACTGGAGAGCGACACCCCGCCGACACACCGGCCGCCGCCCTGGGAGGCGCTCGGTCCGCTCCCCGACGGCGACGAACGCTCCTTCACCTGCCTCGCCGCGACGGAGCGTGACGTCTTCCTCGGCGGCGACCGCGGCCTCCACCACTCCGCCCTGGACCCCTGGCTCGGCTGGGAGCAGCTCGGCGGCGACCTCACCGCCGGGGCCCCGACCAGCACACTGGGCCCGACCGGCGCCCGGCTGGCCGCCGTCGCCTCCGGCGGCAGCCGCCTCGACGTGTTCGCCGTCTGGTCCGGCACCGCCCTGATGCACCGCCGCTTCGACCGCGGCTGGCAGGACTGGCAGCTCCTCGACCTGCCGGCCGCGCCCACGGACAGCTACCCCGTGCTGCGCCCCGAGGACCTGGTCACCCTGACGGTCCGGAGCCAGGGCCTGCACCAGCGGACGCTGCCCGACGGCACGGTGCAACTGGTCGCCGACCCGGGCGGCGGGCACCTGCTGGTGGACCTCCCCTCGCAGCACCTGGCCGAGACGGTGGTGGAGTCCGGACAGCCGCCCCGGGGCTTCCTGGCCGGGCCGTCGACCCTGTGCTTCGCCGTCGGCGCGGATCCGGTCACCCTCACCGTGGCCGGCCTGCTCGACGCGATGAACCGCCTGCCGCTGCTCGTCACGACGGCCACCACCGCCGACCTGCTGGCCCGGCTCGAAGTCCCCTGGAACCTGCTGCTCACCCTCCAGCCGGACGCCCGGTGCACCCACCGCACCCTGCCCGCCACCGGCGCGGCCGGCGGCACCGAACTGTGGCACAGCCGGATCGCCGGCCCGGACGGGCACCTGACGGCGCATCCCCTGCGGTCCCTGGCCGACGGCACCGACCACGGCACTCCGCTGGACACCTGGTACGACAGGATCATCTCGGCCGCCGCCGCCTCCCCGGCCGTGCCCCTCACCGTCGACCGACTGATCCTCAGCGCCTACGGTGCCCGGTTCTCCGCCGCCGCCCACTGGCCCCGGCTGGAGTGGGCCCACGACGCCGCGCTCGGCCGGGACTTCCACGTCAAGGTGTCCGTCCCCGGCGCTCTGTTCCCGTTCGGCCACCGGGCCGCCTACATCGAGGTCTCCGACCGCCGGTTCGACGGCACGGACCCCTCGGTGGCCGCCCTGCACCGCAAGGCGTTCCTGATCGTCACCGAACCCGTCCGCGACGACTACGGCATCGGCGCGGGCGGCCCGCACGAGCGCCGGTTCCCGTTCCAGAGCGTCTCGATCGACCCCGGGCAGACCGGCGGCCTCGACGACGCCTCCTGGATCCCGGCGGACTCCTCGGCCACCCCGCCGAGGTGCTTCTGGCCGACCAGGGGCGGCGCCCCGGTGGTGTTCACCCTCCAGGCCACGGCCGGGCAGCAGTCCGTGGAGCTGCACCTGCCGCTGCTGTTCGTCGAGGACGCCGCCACCGGCGCCGACCACGGCGCGGCGCTCGACCGGATCTACGGGACGGGCCCGCACACCGGGCCCTTCGCGAACCCCGGCCGCCCGCTGTCCGACATCGGCGTCCGCGTCCCGCTCGCCATGGCATCGGCGACCCGAGCCGTGGAGGGCGCGGTGCAGGAGGTGCAGTCGATGACCTTCGGCGGGACCGGTGCCGGGCTCTCCCCCAGCGGAGTCGGCTTCTACCCGCAGGTCACCCAGCTCGCCGTCGGCCTGCCGGCCGTCCGCCGGCTCCTCGGCCCGCTCCCGGCGCTGCCCGCCACCGTCTCGAAGGCGCTCGTCGACACGCCCTGGGGCAGCCCGGCACCCGACGCGCTGCTCCAGCTCGTGACGCCCCTGCCGCTCGACTTCGGGGCCGCCGGGGCCCGGGTCGGCGGGCTGTCGGCGCCCAACATGACCGTGTCGCAGATCTCCCGCACGCTCGGGCCGGCCGTCAGCGACGCCTTCCGGACCGATCCCACCAAGCTGTTCGCCCCGGATGCCACCCTGTTCGGCGTCGTCCCGCTGAGCAGCCTGATCAAGGCCGTCTCCGCCCCGCCGACGCTCGTCTGGACCGGGGAGGGCACGCCCACCCCGTCCGCGGAGCTGACCTGGCACCAGGGGCTGGCGAAGGACGCCGGACCGTTCCACCCCGGCCCCGACTGCTCGTTGAGCATCGACGTGAGGTCCCAACTGGTCGACGGCAGAGCGGAGATGCACGCCACCGGGGTGATCACGGACTTCCGGCTGATCGTCCCCGAGCCGAACGCCCCCGCGTACGTCACCCTCACCTTCCCGTCGGTGACCTTCACCGCCGACCCCGGCAGACGGCTGGACCTCAAGGTCCGGCTCTCGGACGTCACACTCGGCGGGGACCTCGGCTTCCTCGCCACCCTGGAGCGGTACCTCTCGTTCGGGGAGGACGGCCCGAGGATCGACCCCTCGGCCACCGGCATCACGGCCTCGTACACCGTCGCCGTCCCCAGCCTCGGCCTGCTGGTGTTCAGCCTGCAGAACCTGACCATCCAGGTCGGCGTCACGCTCTCCCTGACCGGCCGG
Source organism: Kitasatospora sp. NPDC028055 (assembly GCF_040637885.1). NCBI lineage: Bacteria > Bacillati > Actinomycetota > Actinomycetes > Kitasatosporales > Streptomycetaceae > Kitasatospora > Kitasatospora sp. NPDC028055. The sequence goes on from NZ_JBEZXE010000021.1 coordinate 55,728, forward strand.
CCCCTCCTGATGGACTTCGCGTTCGGCACCCGGGAGCGGCCGTTCCTGGTCACGGTGTCCGGCTTCGGCGGCGGCGGGTACCTGGAACTCGGCCTGAGCGCCGGCGGGGCCGACAGCGGCCTGCAACGCTTCACCGGCGGGATCGAGTTCGGCGCCGCCATCGCGATGGACTTCGTCATCGTCTCCGCGGAGGTGCACGTCTTCGGCGGCGTCGTGTTCGCCAAGAACGGGACCGACACCGAGGTCACCGGCTATCTGCGGATCGGCGGCAGCGTCTCCCTGCTCGGGCTGATCAGCGTCTCGATCGAGCTGACCCTCGCCCTGACGTACGACGCCACCAGCGGGTCGCTGAGCGGTTCGGCGCGGCTCGTGGTCACCGTGGACCTGACCTTCTTCTCCAAGTCCTTCACGCTGGAGTGCCACAAGTGCTTCGGCAACTGCCCGCCCTCCGTCGGACAACGCGCCACCCTCCCCGGCGCCCCGGCCGCCGCGGACCCCTCGGTCCGGGCCGCGCTCGGACCGCAGGGGCAGTCCTTCCCGTGGCAGACCTACTGCCGGGCCTTCGCAGGGGAGTGAGCCATGTCATCGACCGGCCCGCACGACTCGACCAGCCTGGAGCGGCAGTTCGTCTGGACGGTGATCCCGGCGGGCCGGGTGACGGCCGTCCCCGGGCAGTCCGAACCGATGGCGCTGCTGTCGGTGCTGCTGACACCGCGCCTGATCGGCCCGGCCGGAACGGCGCTCACCGTCACGGACTTCGGGCTGCAGGACTGGCCGAAGTGGCTCGCCGTCACGGGCTTCGACATCCGCCGCGCCGGACGGTCACTGCGGTCCGTGCGCATCCCGTACACCGCCCTCGACGGAAGCACCGTCCAGTTCCCGCCGGAGCGGCAACTCGCCGTCTGGCACGCCCTGATCACCGGCACGATGCCGGTGGAGCCGTACCGGCCGAGCGGCTTCGACGGGCGCGACACCACGGCCTTCCCGGCCGGCCAGGCCGGTACCGACGTCAAGGGCATCTACACCGCCACCGCCCAGGCCCACGCCGCACACCGAGGCGCGGCGCCGGAGAGCCACCCCGGGCTCCGGGCCGCGCTGCGCGCGATCGCCGACCAATGGCAGCCCGGCCTGCTGGCGCCCGTCGGCGCCCCGGCCGACGCCTCCCCCACTGACGTACCGACCGGTGCCACGCCGGCGCTCGCCCAGGCCTACGCCTTCTACCGGCGCGGCGCCCCCGGCACCACCGCGCCACCACGCCGGATCTCCCCCGACGCCGCGCCCGTGCCCGAGTTCCACCAGACCGTCACCCACCTGGCCGACCACCCCGTCGTCCTGCGGGCACTCGGCCTGCTGCTCGACCTCGCCGTCCCGGCCTCCGCGCTCACCCCGGTGGACCAGGCCCACCCGGCGGAGCTCAGCGTGGTGCCGCTGTGGCCCGCCCCGGGCCCGCACCCGCTGCCCGGCTGGGGCGCGGCCACCCAGAGCGACCTCTCCCCCGCCACCGCCTACACCCTGACCGGCACCCGCTTCGTGCCCTCCTCCGTCGACGGCCCGACCTCCACCGGGTTCAGCGACGGCCTGCTGCCGCTGACCGGCGCCCGTCTCGCACCCTCCGCGAACCCCCGCTTCGAGCTGCTGTCCTTCGACGTGGACGGTGCCGCCCTGCGGCTGGTCAGCACGGCCCGGTCGGACGCCTCGTCGGCCCCGCCCGACGGGAACTCCCCGGTCCCGGTCGGGGCGCTGCCCGCACTGCACTCGACGGGCTTCGCCCTGGTCGACCGGGCGCGGCAGGAGGAGCACGGCAAGCAGATCCGGCGGGCGCAGCAGCGCTCCACCCCGGCCGGTCTGATGGCCTCGGCCCTGCTCGCGGACTCCCTCCTCGGCGGCTACCGGATGGACGTGTTCGACGACAAGCACCAGACCTGGCACTCGCTGTGCCGACGCCGGGTGCACTACACCGTCGGCGGAGTGCCGCTGCTGCCGGACGGCCTGCTGGACGAGGGCTACCTGCGCCCCGGCGCGGTGGTCACCGGCTTCGGCGACGCCGACACGCTGTACCTGCACGAGATCGTGGCCCGCTGGGACGGCTGGAGCCAGGTGGCCCAGCGGCCCGAACGGGTCACCGGCACCGGGGACACCATGCCCACCCCGGTGGCCTCGGCCCTCGACACCACCGTGGAGTGCGACCCCGGCTCCCTGCCGCGGCTGCGGTTCGGCCGCACGTACCGGGTCCGGGTCCGGCTCGCCGACCTCGCCGGCGGCGGACCGCGCGTCGAGGAGGTCGGCCCCACCGAGGCCCGGTCGGACCCGATCACCTACTACCGCTTCGAGCCGCTGCCGCCCCCGGAACTGGCGCCCACCAGGGAGTGGGACGACGGCGACGGCCAGGACCGGATGGTCATCCGCAGCGACCGCGGCATCTCCGCCGCCGACTACGCGACCCTCCACGGCTACCGCCCCTACGACCTGCGGCACCTGCTCCCGGCGAAGTGCTCGTTCGCCCTGGCGATGCAGTACGACGGCGCCTTCGACGCCGCGCTGGGCCCTGCGGTGCCCGACGCCGTGGTGACCGGGCTCTTCGACATCGCCACCCGGGCCGACCGCGAGCTCACCGACATCCCGGGCGCGCGGACCGTCCCCGCCGGACCGGCCGTGCCGTCCCCGTACGTCATCGTGCCCGAGACCGACGCGGCACTGCCCTGGCTGGCCGACCGGAGCGGCGTCTGCGCCGCACTGAACGCCCGGCCCCGGCCGATCGACCCCCGCACCGGCCGGCCCGGGGAAATCGTCCCGCCCGACAAGGCAGTGATCGCCATCTGGCAGGGCGCCTGGCCCGACCTGCAGACCGCGTCCGTCCGGCTGGAGGCGGCCGCGAGCGGCTGCACGGTCAGCCGGACCGACCCGCGCCACGTCACGGTCGCGCTCGGCCCGGCCGAGCAGGTGACCTTCGACATCCCGTCCTGCCCCGGCTACGACGACGTCGCCCTGTTCGGCATCGCCCTCTGGCAGGGCGTCAACCCGTCGGTGCCGCACGACTCGGCCTTCCAGAACATCGTCGCCGGCCGGAACCGCCTGATCACCCCGCCGCGCACCGTCACCCTGGTGCACGCGGTGCAACGCCCCCTCAGGGACCCGGGCGGGAAGCTGACGGCCCAACGGGGGCCCGGCGACCGCGACACCGTCCTCGGCCGGGACAACCTCGCGATCGACATCCCGAGCACCGGGCGGATCGATTTGCACGCCGAGTGGACCGACCAGGACGACAACCCGCCCGCCGCACCCACCACCACCCGGCGGACGGCACACGTCGGCTCCTACGAGGTCCAGCACCTGGCGCTGTTGGAGGCGGTCCCGGAGATCCGCCAGGAGTTCGGCGACACCCGCCACCACCACGTGAGCTACACCGTGACGGCCGTGTCCCGCTTCGAGGACTGCTTCGCCCGCGTCCTCGCCTCCGACCCCGGCGCCTGCACCTCCACCGGGCAACTCGCCGACCTCGACGTGCCGAGCACCGTACGCCCGCCCGCCCCCCGACTGGTCCGCTGCGTCCCGTCGTTCGGCTGGACCAGGACCACCGACGGGCAGCGGTCGCTCACCCGGCTGCGCCACGGCGGCGGCCTCCGGGTCCTGCTCGACCGGCCCTGGTACGTCTCGGGCAACGACGAGGCCCTGGCCGTCCTCACCTTCCCGCCCGGGCCGGTGCTCCCCGACGCCCTGCGGTACGTCACGGTCGCCGGACGCGACCCGATCCGGGACACCGGGGCGCCGCCCGCCGTCCTCACCGCTGCCCAGGTCAACGCGGCGCAGCGGGCCCAGGTCACCCTCCCCGAGCTGCAGCGCCAACTGGACGCCGCCCTCTACCCGGTCGAGTTCGACGCCGAGGGCGACCGCTGGTTCGCCGACCTGGACCTGGCGCCGGTGGTCGCCTCCTCCTACTTCCCGTTCGTCCGGCTCGCCCTGGCCCGCTACCAGCCGTACACCCTCGCCCGTGTCCCCGACGTCTCGCCGGTGGTGCTGACCGAACCCGTCCAACTCGCCCCTCAGCGACGGCTGACGGTCACCCGGAGCGCGGGGCGGGCGAGCGTCGTCCTGGAGGGTCTCGGGCCGGGCGGGGCCGGGAACACCGTCCGGACCGAACTCCAGGTCCAGGACCCCGGGATGCCGGCGCCGGACGGCGTCACCGGCTGGTCCACCGTACTGACGGCCTCCGCCGTGCTCGGGCAGACCAACGTGATCAACCTTCCGGACACCGGGCAGCGGGCCCAGCGCCTGGTGGTCCGGGAGTTCGAGCTCGAACCCGTGCCCACCACCGGCAGTCCCACCGGGCGGCCGGTCTTCCTCGACGTCGTGCCACTGGGAACGTGGTGACGGACGCCGCCGCACCTCCACCACGGGAGAAGCGATCATGGCAGACATCTTTCCCGACACCGGCCAGATCCGGCTGGCGCACCTCGCCTCCTCCGAGGTGTCCCCCTTCGTGGTGGACCAGGTCGCGACGGCCTGGGCCCTGCTGGTGGTGGCCATCGGACCGGACTGCGCACCCCTGGGCGCGCGGCCACCGCAGATCGAGATCCAGACGGGCACCAGACCGGCGGGACCCGGGCCGGTGCGACACGGGCCGCTCACCGACATCCCGCAGGCACCCGCCACCGCCTCGATCGTCGACGAGACCTTGGCGGCGGTCGGGACCGCCTCCTGGACCAGGGGCCCCTTCGACGTCTTCGCCGTGACGATCCACATCACCAACCCGGACGACCGCCCCTGGGCCGTGCGGTTCACCAACACCGACCCGGTGGAACTCGGCTTCGTCTGGTCCACCGCGGCGAGCGCGGACAAGGCCCGACAGCCCCGGGTCGTCATGGACACCACCCCGCTCCGGACGACCGCGATCGTGGGCAAGGCCCAGCCGACGATCTCGATCCCGATCTCCAACATCGGCACCGGGCCGCTGACCATCAACTCCAAGGCCGACCAGGCCATGGGCGCGGGCTACCGGCTGCACACGGTCCCACCGAGTATCCCGCCCAACGGCTGCGACCACCTCGACATCACGGTCGACGCCGCGTCCGTCCCGCCCGCCACCGCCATGGTGACCGCCACCTTCGTCCTGGACTGCGACGATCCGGTCACCCGGGAGGTCACCCTGCAACTGTCCCGCGACGAGAAGGGCAAGGAGGACAAGGACCAGAAGGACGTCAACAAGGAGGACAAGGAGGACAAGGACGGCAAGGACAGGAAGGACCACAAGGACGGCAAGGACTCGGGCAAGGAAAGCCCCAGGGAGTTCCTCGACGCGGCCGCCGGAGCCAGCCCCCCGCCCGAGCACTTCATCCCCCCGACCCAGCGCCCCGACCTCGCCGACAGCGCTCTCCGGGACGAACCCCCCGAACCGGGGCGGACGGAAGGGTAGGCGCCACATGTGGCTGGTGCTCTGCGACCCGGCCGACCAACCGGCACTGTGGGCGTACCAGGGGCTGCGCGAACGCGGCCTGGAGCCGCTGGAACTGCTCTCCCCGCAGACCCTGCTCGGCTCCACGAGAACGGCCCACCGGGTCGACCGCCTCGGCGCGCGCTTCGAACTCACCCTGCCCGACGGCCGCGTCCTGGACAGCCGCGAGGTCGACGGCGTGCTCAACCGGGTGGCCGCCCCACCCTTCGGGATCCTGCCGTTCAGCACGCACACCGATGCCGTGTACGCCGCGCAGGAGCTGAGCGCGCTCCTGCTCAGCCTGCTCACCTGCCTGGCCCCCGTCTCGGTCAACCGCCCCTGCGGCTACGGGCTGTGCGGGGCCTGGCGCTCGACCGCGGAGTGGACGGCGCTCGCGGCCGCCGCCGGGCTGCCGGTCCCGCCGGCCCGGATCTCCAGCGACCCGGACGCCCAACCGCCCACGGCCCCGCCCGGGCGCGGCGACGTCCTGGTGCTCGGCGAGCACGTCTTCGGCGTGCCCGCGGCCGAGGACGAGGAGCCGTACGTCCGGCTCGCCCGGCTCGCCGAGGCCGACCTCCTCGGCATCGACCTGCACCGCGAGGGGACGGGCGACGACGGGAAGGACGACGACGTGACGGGCGACGACGGGGAGGGCGACGGGCCACCGGCGGTCTTCGCGGGAGCGAGCCCGCTCCCCGACCTCCGCCCGGGCGGCGATCCCTTCCTCGACCGCCTGCTCAAGCACCTCACCGCGCTCTCGCCGGGTGCGCCGTGATCGTCGTCTGCGGCATCGCCAGCGAGTCGCCGGTCGCCCGGGTCACCGCCGAACTCGACGCACTCGGCCTGCCGTTCGCCATGCTCCACCAACGGCGCTTCCAGGAGCAGCCGTTGGAGCTGGAGGCCACCGGCACCGCCGTCCGGGGGCGGATCCGGTACGACGGCGGATCCGTCGACTGCGCCGACGTCACCGGCGTCTACCTCCGGCTGATGGACTGGCGCAGGCTCCCCGAGGTCCGCGACGCGGGCGAGTCCACCGTGCGCGGCTGCGCGTCCTGGCACGCGGCCGTGAGCACCTGGCTGGAGCTCGCCCCGGGCTGCGTGATGAACCGGGAGAGCGCGATGGCGTCCAACATGTCCAAGCCCCACCAGGCCCAGCTGATCCAGCGGTCCGGATTCCTGGTCCCGGAGACCTTGGTGACCAACGACCCGGACCTCGTCCAGGAGTTCAGGGAGCAGCACGGCGAACTGGTCTACAAGTCGATCAGCGGGGTGCGCTCGATCGTCCGGACCCTCGACCGGCAGGCCCTGGACCGGCTGCCGCTCATCCGCTACTGCCCGGTGCAGTTCCAGCGCCGCCTCACCGGCACCAACGTCCGGGTGCACACGGTCGGTGACGAGGTGTTCGCCACCCGGGTCGAGGCCGACCGGGTCGACTACCGCTACGCCCACAGCGACGGGGGCCACGCCGAACTCTCCGCCTGGCAGCCCCCCGACGACCTCGCCGAGCGCTGTCTGCGCCTCGCGGACCGGCTCGGGCTCGCCCTCGCCGGGATCGACCTGATGCTGGCCGACGACGGCGAGGTCTACTGCTTCGAGGTCAACCCCTGCCCGGCCTTCACCTACTACGAGTCCCACACCGGCCAGCCGATCGCCCGCGCCGTCGCCCGCGCACTCGCCCGGGGCTGACGAGCAGAGAGGACCCCCGGGGGCTCTACGACTCGGCGAGGCGGGCCGCCAGGGCGTCCAGGCCGAGCGAGCCCTGGGCGAGGACGGTGCCGTGCCAGGCCCGGAGGTCGAAGGCGGCGCCCTGGCGGCGGCGGGCCTCCTCGCGGCCCCGCAGCCAGACCCGTTCGCCCAGCTTGTAGCCGATGGCCTGGCCGGGCCAGCCCAGGTAGCGGTCGATCTCGCTGCTGCGGCGCGGGAGTTCGCTGCCGTGGTGGGCGGCCATGAACGCGGTGGCGAGTTCCGGGGTCCAGCGCTCGCCGGGGTGGAAGCCGCTGTCGGCGGGGATGGCGAGTTCCAGGTGCATGCCCAGGTCCACGATCACGCGGATGATCCGGAGCATCTGCTTGTCCAGGTAGCCGAGCCGCCGGGCGGGGTCGGTGAGGAAGCCGAGTTCGTCCATCAGGCGCTCGGCGTACAGCGCCCAGCCCTCCTTGTCGGCGCTGACCGCGCCGAGGGTGATCTGGTAGCTGCTCAGCCGGTCGGCGGAGGCCGTCCAGCGGGCGGTCTGGAGGTGGTGGCCGGGGACGCCCTCGTGGTACCAGGTGCTGACGAGCTGCCAGGTCGGGAAGGACCGCCGGCCGAGGGTGGGCAGGTAGGTGCGGCCGGGGCGGCTGAAATCGAGGCTGGGGCCGGTGTAGTACGGCGCGCCCGAGCTGCCGGGCGGCGCGATCCTGGTCTCGACCCGGCGCAGCGGGCCGGAGATGTCGAAGTGGGTGCCGTCGAGGGCGTCGATCGCCTCGTCGACGACCTGCTGGAGCCAGGCGCGGACGTTCTCCTCGCCCTCGACGGCGTGGCCGTGCCGGTTGAGGTGGTCCATGGCGGCCCGGGGGCCGGCGCCGGGGAGGATGCGGTCCGCCTCGGTGCGCATCTCGGCGACCGTACGGTGGAACTCCTCCCAGGCCCAGGCGTACGCCTCGGCCGGGTCGAGGTCGGCGCCGTTGGCCCAGCGGGCGGAGCGCAGGTAGCGCTCGCGGCCGACGGCGTCCGGGGTGCCGTCGGCGGCGGGCAGGTAGGTGTCGTGCAGCCAGTCGCGGAAGGCCGCGGTGGCGGCGGTGGCGCGGTCGGCGGCGGCGTCCAGTTCGGGGCGCAGCCGGGCGGGGGCGGCCGCGGTGAAGCCGTTGAACCAGCTCCCGCCGCCGGAACGGCCGGACCAGGCGTCCAGTTGGGCGATGGTCGCGCGGGCCTGCCGGGGTGCGCTCAGCAGTCCCCGGGCGATGCCCTCGGTCAGGGTGGCGCGGTAGCCGTCCAGCGCTCCGGGGACCTTGCGCAGCCGGCCGGCGACGGCCGCCCAGTGCTCCTCGGTCTCGGTGGGCATCATGGTGAGGACGCCGCGCACCTTGTGCAGCGGGGAGTTGACGTTGCGCAGCTGGCGGAAGTGGTCCCCGGCCTCGTGCACGGCGAGCTCGGCGGTCAGCCGCTCCCGCAGCAGCCGGGCGCAGTCCTGGTCGGCGCGGTCCGCCGCCCCGTGGTCGGCACCGTCGAGCGCGGCCAGCGTCCGCCGCCCCAGTTCGGCGAGCGCCTCGAAGCCCTCCGGTGACAGGTCCGGCTGCCGGTCGTCCTCCGGGTGCAGGCCGAGTCTGGTCGAGGTCGCCGGGTCGAGTGCCGCGACCTGCGCGACGTACCGGTCGGCGATGCTGCGGGCGGACTCCGGCGTCTCGGGCATGCGCCCCATGCTGGCGCAGCGGCCGACCCGCCGTCCAGGGCGCCTCGGCTCCGGACGGCGGGTCGGCGGGTCGGCGGGGCTGCGGCTCTGCGGGGCTGCGGGGCTGCGGCTCTGCGGGGCTGCGGGCTCAGCCCTGGCAGAGGCCGCGGCTGTAGTCGAAGGTCGCGGCGGCCTTGGAGTACTGCCACTGCGGGGCCAGCAACTGCTGGTCCAGCTGCGCGGCGGCGGTGCGGTTCTCCACGACGTAGCCGAAGTCCTGGAGCCAGGCCGGGTAGAGGTTCTTGGAGCCGATGAAGAAGGCGGAGCCGTCGACCGAGACCAGCTTGTGGTGCAGCGCGTACGGGTGGCCGTCGGCCCAGGTGGGGGCGGACGAGGCCCGGAACGGGGCGAGTTGGAGGTTGCGGCACATCGCGGTACGGGCCTGCGCCGGGTCGCCGAGGCGGGCGGTGAGCCGGGCCGCGAGGGTGTCGCTGATCTCGTTCAGGGACTTGATCTGCGAGTAGCCGCCGCTGCCGACCGCGCCGCGGTTGCCGGGGTCGCTGACCACGATGCGGACCTTGACCCCGTCGGCGAGCTTGCCCGCGAGCAGGTCGAAGAGCCGGGCGTCGTAGCGGGGCATCGGCGGGCAGGTGCCGGTCATGTCCTGCTGGGAGATGTCGATCCGGCTGGCGGCGCCGGCGACCAGGGCGCGCAGCGCGTTCTCCTCGGGGTTGACCGTCTCGTAGTCGCGGTCGTCGTTGGTGCGGTCGGGCAGGCCGATCGGGCCGCACTTGACGTCCTCCGGCCGGGCCGTCCGGTCCGGGCGGTAGGCGGAGGCGGGGTCGGCGTCGCGGATGCCGACGCCCAGGCCGCCGATCGCGATCACCGGGACGCTGCCGGTGGCGGGCACCTGCCCGACCGCCGGGTTGCGGCGCTTCTCCAGGTCGGGGGTGCAGCTCGCGCCGTTCGTGGCGGCGAACCAGGCGGCCGAGAGCACCCCGGTGTTGCGGCAGCTCCAGTCCCACAGGGTGTCCAGGTACGCACCGGCGGAGGCGGCGGCCGGGCCGCTGAGCGCGAGGTCGACGTCGGTGACCGGGTGGGCGGTGTCGAGGTAGTCGCCCTTCCAGTTGTTGATGCCGCCGGTGATGACGCTCTGCCCGTCCACCACCAGCAGCTTGGAGTGGTTCCAGGAGAACGCGGTCTTCGCGGTGGTCATCGAGGCCACCTCGATGGTGACGTGGCCGGCGGCGCCGCCGAGCCGGGCCACCAGGTCGTCCCGGTACCTGGACGGCAGCGCGGTGATGTTGAGCAGCGGCGCGGCCCCGGCGAGGACCCGCACGTGCGGGGTGTTCCCGGCGGCCACCGAGGCCTTGAGGCCGTCGGCGATGGCGTCCTGGAACGCACCGTCCGGGAAGGGGGCGAGGGTTGATATGTCGACGGTCCGGGTGGCCCGCCCGATGGTCTCCCGCATCCGGTCGAGCAGCTGCTTCGTGCCGGTCCGCTCGGTGCAGGAGGCATCGCCCCAGCAGCCCGGCGTCTGCAGCAGCCACCCGCCCGGGTTCCCGGCCGGCGCGTCGAGCCGGTTGCCCGCCGTCCGCTGCCAGACCGTTCCCTCCAGCCCGGGCGACACCTGACGCAGCGTCCGCTCCACCGCGTCCAGGTACGGAGTGGACTCGGCGGGCACGGTCGGCGCCGAGGCGGTCGACACCGGGGCGGGCGCCGAATCGGCGAAGGCGGGAGCAACGGGCAGCACACCGACGGCGGCGGCGAGGGCCAGCGCGGTACCGGCCGAACGGCGGCGGCCGGAGCGACGGGAATGAGGAGAGAGCACGTACGAGTCCTTCATGCGAGGCCGGGGACGTTCACCCGGACGACACCCTTAAATTACCCTAAAGTAACCAAATCTGCTGTCAGGGTCCCATCAATTCCGTCAACTCGACCGCACACCAACCGACTTCACGTCGCATCACCCTGATGACCACTCAGCTGCCCGAAGGCAAAGAGGCCTCCGCACCGATCCGGTGCGGAGACAGTGCCGTTGACCAGCGCGGCGGCGCGGCACCGTCGCCGGACGCAAAAAGGAGCCGGGGCCGACGCACCAAGTGCGCCGACCCCGGCTCCTACTGAGTAGCGGGGACAGGATTTGAACCTGCGACCTCTGGGTTATGAGCCCAGCGAGCTACCGAGCTGCTCCACCCCGCGTCGATGTCCCAACCATAGGCCACCCCCGGGCGAAAACGGAAATCGGTTTCCCGGCGGGCTCCTCGGCCTTCCCTTCCAGGCTCCCCGGCCCTCCCGTCTCCGGGGTTCGAGGGGCTCGTAGGAGCCCGAAGGGATTCGGTGCCCACAGCTGATCAGTCGTCGGTAGACGGGTGATCAACGCCGTCAGCAGATCCGCGGCAGCTGCTCGCCCATCGGCAGGTCCACGACCCGGGTGCCGCCGAAGCCGGTGCGGGCGACGACCATCCCCGGGTGGTCCTCGACGCACTCGCCGATCACCACCGCCTCCGCGCCCAGCGGGTGGGCCCGCATGGCGGCGAGCACGGCGTCCGCCTCGACGCGCGGGACGAAGGCCACCAGCTTGCCCTCGTTGGCGATGTACATCGGGTCCAGGCCCAGGACGGCGCAGGCGTTGGCCACCGGGTCCGGCACGGGGACGGCGCGTTCGCTCAGCACCACGCCCACCCCGGCCGCCGCCGCGATCTCGTTGAGCGCCGCCGCCAGCCCGCCCCGGGTGGGGTCCCGGAGCACGTGCAGGTCACGGGTCGCCCCGAGCATGGCTTCGACCAGTCCGCCAAGCGCCGCGCAGTCGCTGCGCACCTCGACCCCGAATTCCAGCCCCTCCCGAACGCTCATGATCGCCACCCCGTGCAGCCCGATCGGCCCGCTGACGATCACCACGTCGCCCGGGCGGGCCCGCTGCGGCCGGATGTCGACCCCGGCCGGGACGAGCCCGATGCCGGCGGTGTTCAGGTAGACGCCGTCGCCGTGCCCGGCCTCGACCACCTTGGTGTCGCCGGTGACCACCTCGACCCCGGCGGTGCGGGCGGCGGCGCCGAGCGCCCGGGCCACCCGGTCCACCACGGCCAGCTCCACCCCCTCCTCCAGGATGAAGCCGCAGGACAGGTAGGCCGCCCGGGCCCCGCTCATGGCCAGGTCGTTGACGGTGCCGTTGACGGCGAGGTCGCCGATGCAGCCGCCGGGGAAGAACAGCGGCCGCACCACGTAGGAGTCGGTGGAGAAGGCCAGCCGGGCGCCGCCCAGGTCGAGCACCGCGGAGTCGCCGAGACCGGCCAGCGCCCGGCTGCCGTAGGCGGGCGCGAAGATGTTCTCCACCAGCTCGGCGGACATCGCCCCGCCGCCGCCGTGCCCCATCACCACCCGGGGGTGGTCGCGCAGCGGCAGCGGGCAGCTCCAGCCGGCGAAGTCCGGCGTACCGGCCGAGCCAGGCGCACCGGCGCCGTCGGCCTGTTCGGTGAGCAGTTCGGTGTCAGCCAACGGGGCTCGCCTCCTGGACGGGGCTCGGCGTGCTCGACCCGGTCGGCGTGCTCAGCCGCCGGTAGAGGTAGTACGCGGCGCAGGCCCCCTCGCTGGAGACCATCGTGGCGCCGAGCGGGGTGCGCGGGGTGCAGACGGTGCCGAAGGCCTCGCACTGGTGGGGCTTGAGCAGCCCCTGGAGCACCTCGCCGGCCCGGCACTGGGCGGGTTCGCTGGTCCGGATGCCCCCGACGTCGAAGCGGTGCTCGGCGTCGTGGTCCCGGTAGCGCGGGGAGAGCCGCCAGCCGCTCTGCGGGATGACCCCGATGCCGCGCCAGGCCCGGTCGGTCACCTCGAAGACGTCCTCCAGCATGGCGCGGGCGGCCGGGTTGCCCTCCGGGCGGACGGCCCGCGGGTAGGCGTTGTCGACGGCGTGCTCGCCGCGCTCCAACTGCCGTACGGTGCGCCGGATCCCCTCCAGGATGTCGAGCGGCTCGAAGCCGGTGACGACGATCGGGACGCGGTGGCGTTCGGCGAGCGCAGGGTACTCGGCGGTGCCCATCACGCTGCACACGTGCCCGGCGGCCAGGAAGGCCTGGACCCGGCAGTCCGGCGATTCCATGATCGCATCGATCGCCGGGGGCACCCGGACGTGCGAGACCAGCATGCTGAAATTGCCCAGGCGCTGCTTGCGGGCCAGGTGGACGGCCATCGCGTTCGGCGGGGCGGTGGTCTCGAAGCCGATGCCGAAGAAGACCACCTCCCGGTCCGGGTTCTCCCGGGCGATCCGCAGCGCGTCGAGCGGCGAGTACACCACCCGGACGTCACCGCCCTCGGCCCGGACCCGGAACAGGTCGCGGTCGGTGCCGGGCACCCGCAGCATGTCGCCGAAGGAGCAGAAGATGACCCCTGGGCGGGCGGCGATGGCGAGCGCCCGGTCGATCACCTCCAGCGGGGTGACGCACACCGGGCACCCCGGACCGTGGATCAACTCGACCTCCTCCGGGAGGAGTTGGTCGATGGCGTGCCGGATGATGCTGTGCGTCTGGCCGCCGCAGACCTCCATCAGCGCCCAGGGCCGGGTGACCGTCGCCCTGATGTCGGCGAGCAGCCCCTCGGCCAGCTCGGGGTTGCGGAACTCCTCCAGGTACTTCACCGCCCCGCCTCCTCGACCGCCGCGGGCTGCCCCGCCGCCTCCCATGGATCGCCGAACTCCTCCTGCAGCAGCCCGAGTTCCTCGAACAGCTCCAGGGTCCGCCGGGCCGACTCCTCGTCCAGGCGCTGCAACGCGAACCCCACGTGGACGATGGCGTACTCCCCCACCGCCAGGTCGGGCAGGTACTCCAGGCAGACGTCCTTGACCACCCCGCCGAAGTCCATCACCGCCATCCTGGTCCCGTCGCGTTCCTCGATCTCCGTCACCCTGCCGGGCACTGCCAGGCACATCCGCTGTCACTCCTCCCGGGCGGCCGACGACCGGCCGGCCACCATCAGCTGGCCGAGCGCCAGCCCTCCGTCGTTGGGCGGCACCCGGCGGTGCCGCAGCACGGTGAAGCCGTCCTCCCCGAGGCCGCTCGCGCAGGCCGAGGAGAGCAGCGCGTTGGCGAAGACCCCGCCGCTCAGCGCCACCGTCGAAATCCCGTACTCCCGGCGGGCGTTCGCGCAGACCCGCCGGACGGCCCCGGCGACCGCGCCGTGGAAGCGGGCGGCGATCAGCCCGGTCGGCGCACCGGCCGCCAGGTCCGCCACCACCCCGGCCAGCACCGGCCCGGGTTCGACGGTCCAGCCGCCCGCACGCTCCGCCAGCCCGAAGGCGTAGCAGCCCGCCGCCGGGCCGAACTCCACCGCGGCCGCCTCCAGTTCGATCGCCGCCTGGGCCTCGTACCCGGCCCGGTGGCAGACCCCGGCGAGCGAGGACACCGCGTCGAACAGCCGGCCCATGCTGGAGGTCGGCACGCAGTTCAACCCGCGCTCCAACTGCTGCTCCAGCAAGCGCAGTTCGTCTTCCGGGCAGGTCCGCACCGGCGGCAGCCCAGCCGCCCAGGGCAGCCCGGCGGCGCGCAGGTGGGCGAGCGCCGCCCGGTACGGGCGCTCGACCGCGGCATCGCCGCCCGGCAGCGGCACGTAGCCGAGGTGGGCGACGCGGCGGTACCCGTCGTAGTCGGCCAGCAGCAGCTCACCGCCCCAGATCGCGCCGTCCTCGCCGTAGCCGGTGCCGTCGAAAGCGACGCCGAGGACCGGCCGCCCGCCGTCCAGGCCGTGTTCGGCCAGGACGGCGGCGACGTGGGCGTGGTGGTGCTGCACCCGGCGCACCGGACGGCCGGCGGCGGTGCGCTCGGCGTGGTGCAGCGAGCGGTAGCCGGGGTGCCGGTCGGCGACCAGCAGTTCGGGCCGCACCCCGCTGACCAGGCCGAGCTGGTCCACCGCCCGGTCGAAGGCGCGCAGGGTGGCCAGGTCGTCCATGTCGCCGATGTGGCCGGACAGCCAGGCGTAGCCGTCGCGGGCGAGCGCGAAGGTGTTCTTGAGGTCGCCGCCGACCGCCAGCACCGGCCGCACGGGCACCGGCAGCGGGAGCGGCAGCGGGGCGTACCCGCGCGAGCGGCGCAGCGGCAGCTGCTCGCCGTCCACCACCCGCACCACCGAGTCCTCGCAGGGCACGTGGATCGGCCGGTCGTGGGTGAGCCAGCCGTCGACCAGCGGGGCGAGCGCTTCGAGCGCGTGCCGGTCGTCGGTGACGATCGGCTCGCCGGAGAGGTTGGCGCTGGTCATCACCAGCAGGTCGGGCCCGGGCGCGGCGAGCAGCAGGTGGTGCAGCGGGGTGTACGGGAGCATCACCCCGAGGTCGGGGCTGCCCGGGGCGACGGCCGGGAGGTCCGCGGCGAAGCCCCCGGGGCGGCGCAGCAGGACGATGGGCCGGACGGCGCCGGTGAGCAGTTCCCGTTCGACCGGCCCGACCGGGACGAGCGCCTCCACGGTGGCGAGGTCGCGGGCCATCACGGCGAAGGGCTTGTCGCCGCGTCGCTTGCGCCGCCGCAGCAGGGCGACGGCCGCGGCGTCGCGCGCGTCGCAGGCCAGGTGGTAGCCGCCGATGCCCTTGACCGCGAGCACCGCCCCGTCGGCGAGCAGCCGCCGGGCCTGCGCCAGGGCATCCTCGCCGCCGAGCCCGCCGAGGCCGCCGAGCTCACCGGGTTCGGCGCGTCCGCGCAGCGTGAGAGCGAGCTGCGGCCCGCAGGCGTGGCAGGCCACGGGCTGGGCGTGGAAGCGGCGGTCGGCCGGGTCGGTGTACTCCCGGGCGCAGTCCGCGCACATCGGGAAGCCCGCCATGGTGGTGTTGGCCCGGTCGTAGGGCAGGCCGGTGACGATGGTGTGCCGGGGGCCGCAGTTGGTGCAGCTGATGAACGGGTGGCGGTGGCGCCGGTCGGCCGGGTCGGTGAGTTCGGCCAGGCAGTCGGCACAGACGGCGACGTCGGGCGGGATCAGGGTGGCCCGGGGCCCGTCGGTGCGGGAGGGGGTGATGGCGAACCCGGTGGCGCCGGTGGCGGCGAGCGGCGCGTGCTCGACGGAGGCGACCTGGGCGAGCGGCGGCGCGTCGGCGGCCACCCGGCGGCAGAACGCGTCCAGGGCGGCCGGGCTGCCCTCGACCTCGGCGAGGACGCCCTCCCCGGTGTTGGTGACGCTGCCGGCCAGCCCGAGCTCCCCGGCCAGTGCGAAGACGAAGGGCCGGAAGCCGACGCCCTGCACCAGCCCCCGGACGGCGACCCGCCGCCGTTCACGGTCGAGCGCCGTCACGGCGTCCCCGGCACCGCGTGCGAGTGCTCCGCGTCCGAGTGCCCCGGCTGCCCGACGTGCGCGTGCCCCCCGTGCGCGTGACCGCCGTGCGCGTGCTCGCCCTGCCCGGCCGCCATCACCGGCCGGTGCGGCGCCGCGCCGTCCAGCACCGCGAGCGCCCGGTCCAGCAGCGCCCCCACGCCGTCCCCGGTCCGGGCCGAGGTGGGCACCACCTCCACCCCGGGGTTGACCCGCTGGACGTTCGCCAGGAACGCCGCCTCGTCGAACTCGGCCGCCGCCGCGAGGTCCGCCTTGGTCACCAGGACCAGGTTGGCCAGCCCGAACGCGGTCGGGTACTTGAGCGGCTTGTCCTCGCCCTCGGTGACCGAGGCGAGCACGACCCGCAGCGATTCGCCGAGGTCGTAGGAGGCCGGGCAGACCAGGTTGCCGACGTTCTCCACGAACAGCAGCCGGCAGTCCTGCGGCAGCCAGCCGTCCAGGTGCCCGGCGAGCATCCGCGCCTCCAGGTGGCAGAGCCCGTCGGTGAGCACCTGCTTCACCGGTGCGCCCGAACGGGCGAGCCGCAGCGCGTCGTTCTCGGTGGCGAGGTCGGCGGTGAGCGCGGCGACCGGGATCCCGCGCCGCCGGGCCAGCCCCAACTCGGCTTCCAGCAGGGCGGTCTTGCCGCTGCCGGGGCTGGAGAGCAGGTTGACGGCGACCGTCCTGCGGGCGGTCAGCGCGGCCCGCAGCTCGTGGGCGCTGTCGTCGTTGCGGGCGAGCACCGCCCGGCGGAGGTCGACCGTGTGGCCCGACTGGCACATCGGTTTCAGCCTTTCTGTTCGGCCGGGACGCCGGGGCCCGCGGCCCACTCGACGTCGAGGATCTGGAGCTCGCGCCCGGCGAGCAGCTCGACGCCCACGCCGGAGCGGCAGTCCGGGCACCCGAGGTCCGGCGGCATGCCGACGGCCCACTCGACGGCGCAGGGCGAGCAGCGGGCTCGTGCCGCGACGGACTCGGTGTCCAGCACCGCGCCCTCCACCAGCGTTCCGGCGCAGGCGAGTTCGAAGCAGAAGTCGAGGGCCTCCGGCACCACGCCCGCCAACTCGCCGACCCGCAGCCGGACCCGGGACACGCCGGGGGCCCGGTGTTCGCGCGCGGCCGTGTCCACCTGCTCGACGACGGCGGCGGCGATCGACATCTCGTGCATCGGTCCCTTCCCACGGCGGGCGGCAACGCGCCCCATTACAGGGGTCGGTGGCGGCCACGGCTCGAAGCCGCGCCGCCACCCGGTCCGGGGCTGCACCGTTCGCAGCAATCCGCGGCTCACATCCGCGAGATCCTCAGGTACCGCTTGAGGTCGGGCAGGCTCTGCCAGACCAGTGCGCCGATGCCCGCCAGCAGGGCGGCGCAGAACAGTTTCCTCAGCATGGTGTTGTCCTCCTCTCGGGCTCCGCACTCGACCGCTCGGGCCCCATACTCGACGCACCCGACACTCCCGACGCACTCGACGCCACCGGGCGCACCGCCTCCTCGACGGCCTCCAGCACCATCCGCACGGCCCCGTCCACGGCGGCGGCCACCGGCTCGCTCAGCCCGATGCCCTCCTCCAGCGAGGCCGGCTCGCACCCGACCACCAGCACCCGCCCGGGCGGCTCGGCCCCGGTGCCGGCCGCCAGCGTGGCCAGCAGGCCGAGCACGGCGTCCGGTCCCATCCGGTGGCCGTCCAGGGCGGGCACCTCCAGCGGCTCGGCGGCCGCCTCGATGAGGTAGAGGGTGCCGGGCGGGCCGCCCCGGCAGGTGGCGTCCACCAGCACGGCCGTCCGGTAGCCGTCGAGCAGCCGGTACGCGAGGTCGACGCCGCGCACCCCGACGTCGACCGCCTCGACGCCGTCCGGCAGCCCGACGCCGGCCAGCCGACGGACGGTCTCCACCCCGAAGCCATCGTCGCCGAGGAAGATGTTGCCGACCCCGGCGACCAGCACCGCGCCGCCGGTCACGACTCCTCCAGCGGGGTGACCTCGTCCGGCTGGAAGTAGCGGAAGCGCCCCTGGGCCCGCCACAGGTCGGCGCCCGGGTCGTCCTCGACCGTGACGGCGAGGTGCACCGAGCCGTCCACGTCGTGCAGAACGGCCTCGACGACGGCGGCGCGCCCGTCCAGGAAGAGGTCCTGGGCGTCAGTGCGCCGTCGCCCGGGCCGCAGCAGTACCCGGCTGCCCGCGCCGACCGCCCGGCCGTCGACCAGCACCTTGTCCCGCTCGGGGTCGACCTCCGGGTCACTGCCCGGATCCCACCAGGGCTGTTCGGAGTCCGCCCCGGAGCCGGTGATCTCGCGCAGGCCGCGGACGGCGCCGTGCAGCCGCTCCAGCACCTCGGGCGGCATGGACTCGGCGAGGTCGATCACCGCCCCGGCCCGGTCGTCGGTGCCCCGCGCCTCGCGCTTCTCCTCCTCGGTGAGCGCCGCCGTGCGCAGGGCCAGGATCTCGTCGATCTCGGTGGCGTCGTAGAGGGTGCCGAGGCTCTCCGGGGCGATCCGCGGGTGGTCCTCCAGGATGATCGGCGAGGACAGCATCACCTGGTACCCGCCGTCCGGGCCGGCCAGCACCGGCCAGGTGCGGTCGTTGCGGCAGCGTTCGACGGCCGGGCGGGCCCACTCGGGCGGGTCGGTGACCGAGACGAAGCGGCCGTGCTCCAGCCCGAGCAGCAGGTGGGCGGAGACCAGCGAGCGCGCCAGCGCCTCCTCACGCCCGGTCTTGCGGCGCGGTGTCCAGCCGGAGACGTTCTCCACCTCGGCGGTCAGCCGCTGCGCCCGGTACGGGCCGGGCAGTTCCTCGATCCGCAACCGGACCAGCCCGTCGACCTGTTCGCGCCGCCGTACCAGCCGGCCGACGGCGCTGCCGTGCTCGTGCACCAGCTCGGTGGAGCCGACGCCCGGCAGCCGGAAGTCGCGCTGCACCCCGGCGCCGGCCAACTCCTCGACGGGCACGAGCAGTTCGATCCGCTCCTCAGCGCCCTCGTCCCATTCGACCAGCACCCGGTCGGCCAGCTCCAGCCGTTCCACCGGCTCGAACCCGCCGCCGGCGGTGGCCCGTTCGACGGTGCGCCGCTGGACCCGCAGGAAGCGCAGCTCGACCGCGAGCCGGTCGCCCTGCCGCGCCTCCATGACGCACTCGGTGCGCTGGTGCGAGTGCTCGCCGCCCTGCCGGGTGTACTCGGGCGGCACCAGCACGCCGAACTGCCAGCGCAGTTGGTTCTTGGCGGCCGACGCGCGGTACGGGTAGAGCACGTAGCCCTCCAGCAGCACCGCGTCGGCGATCTGCCGGGCGGCCGCGAAGCCGCGCTCGATCCCCTCGGGGAGCTCGACCGTGAGCCCGCTCACCGGACCCCCTCCCCCACCGCCGCGGTGGCGAGCAGGTCGCGCACCGTCGCCTCCCAGGAGGGCAGCGCCCGCCGGGAGCGGTGCGCCAGCAGCGCGTCCATCAGGTCCTCCGGCAGCCGCAGCCAGCCGCAGCCGGGGAAGTGCTGGTCGACGGCCTCGCGCCAGACCCGGACCGGCATCCGCACCCGGGCCTCCTGGTTCCAGGGCACCGGGGTGACCTGGAACCCGCCGGGCCCGGCGAAGGCGGTGCCGGAGAAGAGCAGCAGCAGCGGCACCTCGCCGCCCTCCAGGGCCCGGAAGTACCGGGCGCAGGCCACCTCCAGGTCGTAGCTGCACGGCACCACGAGGTCGGCCTCGGTCTCGCCGGTGAAGCCGGGCACCAGCAGCGGCACGGTGGCGAACTGGATCGGGTTGAGCGTGCTCCCCCAGCGCTCCCGCTCCCCGAACAGGTCACCCAGCCGTTCCCCCTCGGCCTCGCCGTACGGCCGGCGGGCGGGTTCGATCCGCAGCTGGCACTGGAGGGCGAGGGCGTGCACCCGGGTGTCGGCGGGCCCGGTGATCCGCAGCCGGAACACCAGGGTGGGCCCGGCCGCGTACGGGTCGGAGCGCACCCCGGTGCAGGCGAAGCCGAGCGTCGTCATGCCGTCACCGCCGCGGGGAGCGGGCGGGCCCGGAGGGCCAACCGGCCGAAGAAGGCGTCGAGTTCGGCCCGGGCCTCGGCGCCGCCGTCGAAGCCGTGCCAGCACCGGCGGAGCCGGCCGACCAGCTCGTAGCAGACGTCGATCGGCACCAGGTAGCAGGCGACCCGGCCCTCGGTGCGGCGCAGCAGCAGCGCCTCCACGTCCGGTTCCAGGGCGGCGGCCAGTCGGCTGGTGCCGAGGGCGCGCTGCCAGGCCTCCTCGTCCACCTCGCTCTCGGTGGCGCCGGCCGGGCCGGGGTAGAAGGCGAGCAGCCGGTCCAGCACGGCGTTGCGGAACAGGAAGACGGTGCCGACCGGGACGCCGAGCACCGACCAGACCCGCTCGTCCGGCGCGCCGTCCGGGTCGACCAGGAAGCGGTCGGGCACCGTGCGGTAGCGGCCGCCGGCCGCACCCTCCTGCTGGAACAGCAGGCCGCAGGCGGTGCAGGTGCAGGCCAGGGCGCGTTCCTCGACGTCCACCAGGTGGCGGTGGCCGGGCGGCAGGTCGCGGCCGCAGAGGCCGCACTGCTCGGGCCGCGGGGGTGCCGGCTCGCGCAGCCGGCGCAGCAGGGCGGTCCCGTCCCGGGAGACCCTCCGGGTGTTCATCGCGCCTCCGCGGGCTGGGGCGGACGGGTGCCGATCTGGAGCAGCTGCGGGGCGCGCTCCAGTTCCAGGGCCGTCACCTCGGGGGCGTGGCAGGCGAGGGCAGCCTCCACCTCCGGCTCGCCGCAGCCGCAGCCGGAGGCGGTCCGGCGCAGCCGCAGGGCGCCGGTCTCCGGGGTGAAGCCGAGCACCTCGATCCGCTCGGGCAGGTTGGCGAGCGCCCGGTCGATCCGGGCGGTGACGTCCTCGGGGTGGAGGTCGTGCAGGAGCAGCAGTCCGGCCACCGCCGGGTCGTCCAGCATCCGTTCCAGGGCGGGCGGGGGCAGCGCGGGGACCAACCGGGCCAGGCCCTCGCCGTAGAACTCCATGAGCTCGCGGACGAGTTGCTCGCCGGCCTGCTCGGCGCCGCTGCCGGCCAGGGCGTCCAGGGCCTGCTGGATCCGCTGCCCGGTCTGCTCGGCCGTCATGCGGTGAGCCCGCTCAGGCCGGTGGGCACGTGCATGGTCTTGAGGGTGCGGCCGTTGCCGACGTACATGTGCACGCCGCAGGGCAGACAGGGGTCGAAGCTGCGCACGGCGCGCATGATGTCGATGCCCTTGAAGTTCTCCGGGGAGTTCTCCTCGAAGATCGGCGTGTTCTGCACCGCGTCCTCGTACGGCCCGGGGGTGCCGTAGCTGTCGCGCACGCTGGCGTTCCACGGGGTGGGCGGGTACGGGTGGTAGTTGGCGATCTTGCCGTCGCGGATCACCATGTGGTGCGAGAGCACGCCGCGGACGGCCTCGGTGAAGCCGCAGCCGATCGACTCGTCCGGCACCTCGAAGCGCTCCCAGGTCTGGCTGCGCCCGGCGCGGACCTCGTCGAGCGCCTTCTCGGCGAAGTGCAGGGCGGCGGCGGCCGCGTAGGCCTGGAAGTAGGTGCGGGCGCGGTTGCGCTCGATGGCGTTGCTCCACTGCGGGATCTTCCACTCGAAGGTGACCTCGGGCTTGGTCATCGAGCGGGGCAGGTTGATCTTCACGCTGTGGCCGGTGGCCTTGATGTAGCCGATGTCGACCAGGCCGGACAGCGCGGTGGACCACAGCCGGGCGATCGGGCCGCCGCCGGTGTCGAGGGCGAGGTGCTCCTTGCCGTCGAACCAGCGCGGGGACATCACCCAGCTGTACTTGTCGTCGAAGTTGCGCTTCTGCGGCTGGGGGATGGTGTG
Organism: Kitasatospora sp. NPDC028055; assembly: GCF_040637885.1. Classification (NCBI taxonomy): domain Bacteria; kingdom Bacillati; phylum Actinomycetota; class Actinomycetes; order Kitasatosporales; family Streptomycetaceae; genus Kitasatospora; species Kitasatospora sp. NPDC028055. Next base: position 77,627 of record NZ_JBEZXE010000021.1, read on the forward strand.
CTGGTTCCACGGGTGCCGGGGGTCGACGGGGTTGCCCAGCGGGTCGTGGGTGACGAACAGTTCCTTGCCCTGCCAGTCCTCGTAGTAGGAGCTGCCGAGCAGGATCCGGATGCCGAGGTTGATCTCGGTGAGGTCGTTGGTGACGAGCTTGCCGTCGACCACGACGCCGGGGGTGACGAACATCCGCCGCCCCCAGTCCGTCATGTTCCGGTACGTGAAGTCGCAGTGGTCCGGGTCGTTGAGGCTGCCCCAGCAGCCGAGCAGGACGCGGCGCCGGCCGACCTCCTCGTAGCCGGGCAGCGCCTGGTAGAAGAAGTCGAAGAGGTCGTCGTGCAGCGGCACGACCTTCTTCATGAACTCGACGTAGCGCATCAGCCGGGTCAGGTAGTCGGTGAACAGCTGCACGGTGGCGACGGTGCCGACGCCGCCCGGGTAGAGCGTGGAGGGGTGCACGTGGCGGCCCTCCATCAGGCAGAACATCTCCCGGGTGTAGCGGCTGACCTGGAGCGCCTCGCGGTAGAACTCGCCCTCGATCGGGTTGAGCGAGCGCATGATGTCGGCGATGGTCTTGTAGCCGTGGTCGCCGGCGTGCGGGGCCTCGGTGCGTTCGGCCAGTTCCAGGACGCCGGGGTTGGTCTCGCGGACCATCTTCTCGCAGTAGTCGACCCCGACCAGGTTCTCCTGGAAGATGTTGTGGTCGAACATGTACTCGGCCGCCTCGCCGAGGTTGATGATCCACTCCCCCAGGTGCGGGGGCTTCACGCCGTACGCCATGTTCTGGGCGTAGACCGAGCAGGTGGCGTGGTTGTCGCCGCAGATCCCGCAGATCCGGCTGGTGATGAAGTGGGCGTCCCGCGGGTCCTTGCCCCGCATGAAGACGCTGTAGCCGCGGAAGACCGACGAGGTGCTGTAGCACTCCGCGACCCGCTTCTGCTTGAAGTCGATCTTCGTGTGGATGCCCAGGCTGCCCACGATCCTGGTGATCGGGTCCCACGACATCTCGGTCAGGCCGCTGCCGTCGCCGGCCGCCCTGGTCATCGGTGTTGCCATCGTCTCTGGGTGTCCTTGTCTACGGGGTCTACGGGTTGGGCGGGTTCGACGGGCCGGGCGGTGGCCGACGCGGGCCGCACACCGGGAGGTGTGCGGCCCTCACCGGTCACCAGGGCGGGCGGTAGCCCGTGGTCAGCTGGCGCCCGGTGCGGCGCCACTTCGGTTCCTTGTCGACGGTCTTCTGGGTGATCGCGCGCAGCCGGCGGATCAGCGAGCCGTACGCGGCGCTGGCACCGGTCGAGATGTGCGAGCCGGGCGGCGGGTCCATGAAGGGCATGAACTTGTCGGGGAAGCCCGGCATGGTGCAGGCGATGCAGATGCCGCCCACGTTCGGACAGCCGCCGACGCCGTTGATCCAGCCGCGCTTGGCGACGTTGCACTTGACGACGGGTCCCCAGCAGCCCAGCCGCACCAGGCACTCGGGGGTGCCGTAGTCGGTGGCGAACTGGCCCTGCTCGTAGTACCCGCCGCGGTCGCAGCCCTCGTGCACGGTGGCGCCGAACAGCCAGGCGGGCCGCAGCTTGTCGTCCAGCGGGATCATCGGCGCCGAGCCCGCCAGTTGGTACAGCAGGTAGGTGAGCGTCTCGGCGAAGTTGTCGGGCTGGATCGGGCAGCCCGGCACGCAGACGATCGGCAGCCCGGCCTTGGACTTCCAGTCCCAGCCGAGGTAGTCCGGCACGCCCATCGCGCCGGTCGGGTTGCCGGCCATCGCGTGGATGCCGCCGTACGTGGCGCAGGTCCCGATCGCCACCACGGCGGTCGCCTTGGAGGCGAGCCGGTCCAGCCACTCACTGGTGGTGATGGGCTGGCCGGTGGCGGGGTCGTCGCCGAAGCCGCACCAGTAGCCCTCCTTCTTGATCTTCTCGTTGGGGATCGACCCCTCGACGACCAGCACGAAGGGTTCGAGCTCGCCGCGGTCGGCCTTGAAGAACCACTCGACGAAGTTGTCGGCGCCCTGGACCGGTCCGCACTCGAAGTCGATCAGCGGCCAGTGCACCGCGATCTTCGGCAGACCGGGCAGCGCGCCGGTGACGATCTCCTCGATGCTCGGCTGCATCGCGGCGGTCAGCGAGACGGAGTCCCCGTCGCAGCTGAGGCCGGCGTTGATCCAGAGAATGTGCACCACGTCGGTGTCGGTTGTTGCAGCACCCATGAGGATGCCTCCTCGGGGATGGGAGCCGGACGAAAATGGCTCGGACCCAGTCATAGCAACGCTTCGGGCCTTTCGCCGGTCCACCGACCCGGCGGGACCGCCCGGAGCGCGCAAGCCGAGCGGGCCGTTCGGGTCACGGCTCGGCGCGGAGCCCGGCAGGCACGGGCTGCTTGCGCACGAACGCGGACCGCAGCGCGTGGTACGGCGATTCAGGTGTGAAGAACTGCCGGCGCATCACCGCGAGCTCCTCCGCCCGGTACGCCTCCAGCGGCTTCGCCCGCTCATCGGCCTCGCGCGCCGCCTTCTTCGCGGCGATCCGCCGGTGGACGGACGGCGAGGCGGCCAACAGCCCCGCCAGCCGGGCCGCGTGCGCCTCGAACTCCTCCGGCCCGGCGTCGAGCACCCGGTCGACCAGGCCGATCCGCTCGGCGGCCGCCGCGGACACCGGCAGGGCCCGCTCGGTCAGCCGCTCCGCCTGCGCCGCGCCCACCCGGCGCGGCAGGGTGTACGTCCAGTACTCCGAGCCGTGCAGCCCCATCAGCCGGTAGTGCGGGTTGAGCACCGATCCGACCCGGCACCACACCTCGTCGGCGGCCAGCGCCAGCATCACCCCGCCGGCTGCGGCGTTCCCGCCGACGGCGGCGACCACCAGCCGGTCGGTGGTGGTGAGCACCTCGGCGACCAGGTCGTCCATCGCGGTGATGTTCGCCCAGGACTCGGCGGCCGGGTCCGGCGCGGCCTCGATCACGTTGAGGTGGATGCCGTTGGAGAAGAAGTCCCGGCCGCCGCCGAGCACCAGCACCGAGGTCGGGCGGCCGAGCGCGAAGCGGTACGCGGCCAGGAGCCGGCGGCAGTGCTCCGCGGACATCGCCCCGCCGGGGAAGGAGAACCGCAGGAAGCCCACCGGGCCGTCCTCGCGGTAGCCCAGGTCCGACCAGCCCGGGTGCTCGCCCTCGTCCGCCGTCAGCGGTGCCGGGTGCTCCGGCAGGGGCGGCAGCAGGGCGCCGAGCGCGATCACCGCCGGGAGCTTGACCGTCGCGGGCCCGCCCGGCGTGCGGCGGCGGCGCAGTTCGGGGAGCCACACTGCGCCGTCCGGGGTGGCCCGGCACACCGCGCCGGCCCGGGTGGCGAGCAGCTCGCCCGGGCGTCCGCGCAGCAGCGGCTCCCGGTGGCCGCCGTGCAGGTACCACTCGGCGCCGCACAGCACGTCCAGCACTCCGGGCCGGGAGTCCGCGGCGCGGAGCCGGCGCAGCACCTCCTCGGTGGGGTCGGCCGTCCAGTCGATCCGGCGCTCCTCCTGGCGCAGCGACGGCCGGGTGCACACCGTCCCGTGCCAGCCGGGGCCGTACTGCGGCTGCGGGGTGTACGTGCCGGAGGCGAAGCGCTCCACGGCGAGCAGCGCGGCCGTGACGGCCGCGTCGGAGACCTCGTTGCGGTAGAGGTCGCTCTTGCCGCGCTCCGGCAAGCGGCAGGGCGCCCAGGCCCAGACCGGTCCGGCGTCCATCTCCGCCTCGGCCTGGAGCACCGTGACGCCCCATTCGGTGCGGCCCTCCTGGACCGCCCGGTCCAGCGAGGACGGGCCGCGGTCGCCCGGCGGGCCGGGGTGGACGACCAGGCAGGTGAGCTCGGCCCAGAGCGTGCGCGGGATCGCGCTGCGAAGCATCGGCGCGAGCACCAGCTCCGGTCGCAGCCGGGCCACCGTCGCCAGCAACTCCTCGTCATCACCCGCCAGTTGGACATCGACACGGTGACCGCGGTCGCGCAGTTCGGCGTGCAGCCGCTGGCTCAGGCTGTTGAACGCGCTGGCGAGGAGCAGGATCCGCATGTCCGCCTCCGACGGTGAGGGCCCGGGGAACCCGGCGATCATCGCCTCCGCCCCATCCGCCACCGGGCCCGTCACCCCCGCCGCGCCGCCCGTTCACCCGAGCGGCGGGGCCCGGTCCGGGCGCGCCCACCGCGAGCACCCGTTCGAGCGGTCCCTCCGCTCAGGCGGGTTCCTCGGGTCCCTGGCGTCGGCGGCGGAAGCCGAGCAGCAGCAGGACGGTGAGCGCCGCCGTGGCGACGCCCTCGGCCCAGGCGGCCAGGGTCTTGTCGGCGAACCAGATCGGCTCGTACATGTTCGGCAGCGGTCCGAGGGTCCCGACGTCGACGTAGCGGTAGAGCAGCAGGGCGCCGAGGCCGGAGGCGGCGACCAGCCAGCCGAAGAGGACGGCGGAGCGGCGGCGCCCAAGCAGCAGGAACAGCGCGGCGAGGCTGGCGGCGGCGGCCTCGGCCCGGAACAGCGTGCCCTGGCTGATGCTGTCGCCGATGGCGTCGTACCGGTCGGCGAGCCGGGCGTGGACGGCCGCGTCCACGGCGAGCCCGGCGACGGCCAGCAGGCGCAGGAGGAGTTCGGCGGGCCGCCGGCCCTCGCGGGGGCGGGCGTGGGTGCGGGGGGCCACGGCGGGTCAGCCGACGGTGAGGGTGCCGTGCATGAACGGGTGGATGGTGCAGATGTACGGGTGGTCGCCGGTCTGCTGCGGGGCGGTGAAGGTGGCGCTGGCGCCGGGCTGGATCGTCCCGGTGTCGAAGGACTTGTCGGAGGCCGTCAGGGTGTGGGCGGTGGAGTCCTGGTTCACCACGGTGACGGTCTGGCCGGCCTTCACCGTCAGGGCCGCGGGGGCGAAGGCGAAGTTCTTGATGACGACCTGGAGGGCTCCGGTGCTGCTCTGCGCGGGGCTGCTGGCGACGGCGCCGCTCTGCGCGGGGCTGGTGACCGCGCCCGACGGCGCGCCGTTCGAGGGCGCACCGTTCGAGGTGGTGCCGTTGGACGGGGTGCCGGAGCTGGAGCAGGCCGCGAGGGCGGCGGAGAGCAGCAGCGCGGCGGCTGTCTGGAGGGGCCGGGGGCTGGTCACGGACGGGCTCCGTTCGGGAGGGGTGCGGCGGCGGGAGCGGCGCGCTTCCCAGCCTCCGCCGCCACGGGCCGGTCGCGGCTACGCCGAGGACGCCGGACAGCCCACCGTTTCATCCGTGCGAGTGAATGCGACGGCCCCGCACCGACGCTCGGCGCCCGGCGCCCGAGGCCCCGGCGATGCGGGGGAATTGTGGAGGTTCCTCCCCCGCCCGCTGCCGGTCGGCACACCGGGTAGGCGCCCCGGGTACGGCGGGCCGCACCGGTCCGGCGTGCCGCGATCGCAGGAGGCCGAACCGATGCAGTTGTCCACCGTCCGCCCGGTGCCCGTCACCTTCCCCGACGGCCCGGCGCCCGACGTCCCGGTCGAGGCCGAGCTCCGCTTCGACGCGAGCCTCCCGTACGCGGCCTGCCTGGCGTTCCCGCTGACCCCGTGCCGGTGCACCGGCGACGCCGCCCGGGTGTGTTGGTACTTCAGCCGCGAGCTGCTCAACGAGGGCCGGCTCGGCCCGGTCGGCAGCGGGGACGTGCGGATCCGCCCTGGGGCGGTGGGCGAGGTGCTGATCACCCTCCTGGGGCCGGTCGGCCGGGCCGTGGTGAGCGCGCCGGAGGACCTCGTCACGGCGTTCCTCTCGGACTGCTTCGCGCTGGTGCCCGCCGGGGCGGAGTCCGACCACCTGGACGTCGACGCGGCCGTCGACCGGCTGCTCGCCGCCGACTGAGGGGCTCCCGGTGCTCCTCCGTAGAATCCACGGGCCGATCCCCGCACCGCCGCTCGCCCGCAGGAGGCCGCGTTGACGTCCCACCCCGGACCAGGTGTGCTCACCCACCTGGAGTCCCTGCTCCACCTGGCTCCCGCCGACCGCGGCGGGGCGCTGTGGCGGTTGCAGGAGGAGGGCCGCCAGCTCGACGCCAACATCGTCCGCCTGCCGGCGAACGCCGAGGTCGCGGCCCATGTGGAGCCGGACCTCGACGTGCTGGTCCAGGTGCTCGACGGCAGCGGCCACCTGGAGACAGCCAACGGCCGGCAGCTGCTCTCCCCCGGCTGCACCGCCTGGCTGCCGCACGGCGCGCGGCGGGCGGTCAGCGCGGGTGAGGACGGCCTGGTCTACCTCACCGTCCACCGCCGCCGGCCCGGCCTCACCGTGCGCCCCGGGCCGGCCGGGTAGCCGCGCCCGGCGCCCGGTGCGGTTCCGGGGCCGGGGCGGCTACCGGCCGGGGAGGCCGCCCGGCCCCCGGCCCCGGTCGCCAGACCCCGGCCCCCGGCTCAGCGGGCCGGCAGCGGGAGCCGGGTGGCGGAGGTGCCGAGGCCGGTCGGGCCCGTGAGCTCGCGGCCGTGGTGGCGGCGCAGTTCGGCCTCCGAGAAGCGGGCGCTGCGACCGTGCCAGTCCAGGTTGCCGGCCAGGAAGGCCCGCAGGTGGCGGACGTGCTCGTCGACGGCCTCCCGGGCGGCCGCACCGAGCCGGAAGTCCTCGCAGAGGACGGGCAGTTCGGCGGCCACCAGATGCTCGAACTGGTCCAGCCGGGCGTCCACGAGGTCGGCGACGACGTGCGCCGCCTCCCGGTAGCCGCAGTCGAAGAAGTGCTCCGCGACCAGGGCCGAGTTGTGGAAGTCGCCCTCGAACTCGACCTCCCGCTGGTACGAGTACAGGTCGTTGACCAGGGCGGAGTGGTCGATCACCGCGAGTTCCACGGCCCGCATCGTGCCGCTGGCCCGGACCTCGGGCGGGAGCGCCGCGCCGCGCAGCAGGCCGGGGACAATGGTGAAGAACTCCCCGCCGACGGTCTGCCGACGCACCTCGAGGAAGTCGACCGGGTCGGGGATGCGGTGGTGGGCCAGGTTGGCGACCTCCGTCACCCAGCCCTCGAACAGGTCCGTCAGGACGCGCCGGACGGTGTCCTGCGCGGCGGACGGCAGTTGCGCGGCGAGCTGGGACCAGAGGTCGGCAAGGCCGCGCTCCAGCGCGTCCGCGGGGGCGACGGGTGCGGCCGGGTCCGGTGCGGTGAGCGCCAGCAGGCGGGCGGCGGCCACCTTGGCCCCGGCCAGGTCGCGCGACTGCCCGTAGGCGGCGTCGAAGTAGTCGTCGCCGTAGCAGCCCCAGGTGATGAAGCTGACGGCGGCGGCCAGCTGCTCGGCGCCGAGGTCCGGCAGAGTGACGGCGCCCAGCAGTCCGAAGTCGGAGCGGGTGAGGGTCCGTTCGCTCCACACCGGCCGGCCGCCGGCGCGCGGTTCGGGGGCGAGCATGCCCATCCGTTCGGCCCACTCCAGCGACCCCTGCCGGGCCTGCGCCAGGTGCGGGCTGATCCGTACCTCGGCCGGGGACCGGAGTGCGGGCACCAGGGACGGCCCGGTGCGCCGGTGCGGGACGAAGGAGAAGTTCCGTACGCGCTGCGCGCCGGTCGCGGCCCCCAGCCGCTTGAGGTCCATCGCCGAGGTGCCGAGGCCGCCCAGTGGGAGTCCCGAACTCGTCTTCGGGACAGCACTGTTGACGCCTCCGCCGTTCATGTAGCGGCTCGACCGCAGGTGCCACTCGTGCCCGCCCGACTGCCAGTCCTGCAGCCCCTTGACGTACGCGAGCACCCGGGCCGCCTCCTCCGGGCCGAGGCCGTGATCGGCGAACAGCGGGGGCAGTTCGGTCAGCGCGGTGTCCTCGAACTGCTGGAGCCGGGAGGTCAGCAGGTCGTTGACCCGGTCGGCCGCCTCCTGGGTGGTGATGCCGAGGAAGGTCTCCAACACCAGGACGCCGTTGCTCAGTTCGCCCTCCTCCTCGGTCTCGCGCTGGTAGGAGAACAGGTCGTTGCGCAGGTGCACCGCGTCCGAGAAGGCGTCCCGGAGCACCCGCAGCGGCCGGGTGCCGGCGACCGCCGCCGGGACCTCGGCACCCGCCGCGTGCTCCACCAGCCCGGCGGACCACGGCGCGCCGCCCACCTTGCGGCGCATCTCGATGTACTCGACCGGGTTGGGGATCCGGCCGATGCCGATGTTCGACAGCTCCCAGATCGACTCGTCGAGCAGGTGCCCGGTGCTCAGCGCGAAGCGTTCGCGCCACTCCCGCGAGGTGCCGGGGACGGTGCGCAGCCAGAGGTCGGCGAGGCCCGCCTCGACCGGGTTCTGCGGCTCGGGCATCGAGAAGGGGAGGTTCAGCGGCATGAAGGCGGGCAGCCGGTCCAGGTACGCCTTGCCGCCCGCCCGGTCCTGGGTGCGCTTGAAGGTCTCCAGGAAGTGGTCGTCGAAGAAGAACACCCACACGTACCAGTCGGTGATCAGCGAGAGCTCGGGCCCGTCGCAGTCCGGGTGGGTGTAGGCGCACAGCAGCGGGTAGTCGTGGGCGTCGAGGTCCCGCTGCTCCCAGATGCCCGAGCCCTCCAGCATGCCCATCCGCCGGGCCCACTGCCGGGAGTGCTCGCGCGCCTCCTCCAGTCGGGGGTTGAGGCGGGCGGGGTACGGCACGTAGAAGGCGGGGAGTTCGAAGGGCTGGGGCACGTGGCTGCACGCTTTCTCGCGGGGACGTCCGGCCCCCTGCTCAACGACCCCCGCCGGGCCCGGTCACCGCCGGCGCCCGGACCTCGGCACCCGAACCGCGGCGACTGCGCAGATTTACTTGACAAGCTCAACCTTTCAGGCCTAGCGTCGTCCCGATTGTTTCAGCTGATGAAAAATTGAGAGTGCAAGCCATCGGGCGCGATCCGCCCCGGGGAGCCGCGAGACCTCACAGCCACGCTCGCGAGCACGCGCACCCACTCTCGTAAGCACTGGAGACAGCCCTCATGACCCCGCTGGACCACGGCGCCGCCGTCACCGCCGAGACCGCCCGCTTCGTCACCGCCGTCCAGGACGCCGACCCGGCCCTGCCGGTGCCCGGCTGCCCCGGCTGGACGCTCGCCGACCTCGTCCGCCACACCGGCAGCGTGCACCGCTGGTTCACCGTCCTGCTCCGGCAGCGGATCCAGCAGCCGCCGCGCAGCCGGGATGTCGACCTGCGACTGCCCGAGGGCGTCGAGCAGTACCCGGCCTGGCTGGCCGAGTCCGCCCGGGAGTCCGCCGCCGCGTTCGCCGAGGGCGACCTCGACGAGCCGATGTGGGCCTGGGGCGCCGACCAGCACGCCCGGTTCTGGGTGCGCCGGATGCTCTTCGAGACCCTGGTCCACCGCGTCGACGCCGAGACCGCGCTCGGCCTGGAGCCGGAGATCGACCCGGCCCTCGCCGCCGACGGCGTGGCCGAGTTCCTGACCAACCTGCCCTTCGCCACCCTCTTCGCCCCCGGGACGGCCGAGCTGCGCGCCGAGAACCGGACCATCCGCTTCACCCGCACCGACGGCGAGGGCGACTGGCTCGTCCGGCTGCGCCCCGACGGCTTCGGCCTGGAGGACTCCGCACCCGACGGCTCCGGCCCGGCCGCCGACGCCACCGTCCGGGCGGGCGCCGCCGAGCTGCTGCTGCTCCTGTACGGGCGCCTGGACCGCGCCGCCGCCGGGGTCGAGCTCGCCGGGGACGAGGAGCTGCTGGCGCACTGGTTCGCCCACTCGGCGTTCTGAGCCGCGCCGGGCACTCGTCCGGACACGTCACCGGCCGGGCCCCTCGGGGCTCGGCCGGTGCTGTCGTTCCACCCCACCGGCGGGCCACTGGCACGGTCGGCCGACCTCCCGTCCGCCCGCCCGCCCGCCCGGCGGTCCGGGCACGAGGGCTCAGTCCGTCGCGGCCAGGGTGCCGTCGAAGGTCGCGGCCGCCAGGCCGAAGGAGAGGGTCATCCCGACGCCCGAGGTGACCGAGATCGCCCGTACGCCCGGGGCCAGGTCGCGCACCAGCAGCGGGCCGCGCGCACTGCTGGCGTAGACGCCCTGCCAGCGCTCCAGGATCCGCAGGTCCGGCACGCCGAGCACCCGGGCGACGGCGGCGATCAGCAGCTCGTAGGTGCGCTCCTCGACGAACGGCGGGGTGGTGGCGTCGTAGTGGTGCGAGTCGCCGACCAGCAGGGTGCCGTCCGGCAGCCGGGTGAACATCACATTGGCGCCGATCCCCAGCAGCTCCGCGCTGTGGCCGAGCACCTCCGCGCGCAGCGGCGCGGCCGACGGCTGGGCGGTGAAGGCGTCGTAGCGGAGCATCGAGGTGGCGGTCAGCACCGCCGCGTTGGTGCGGAACCCGGCCGGGGCCTCGGCCCGGGCCATACTCAGGCGGCAGCGCTCGATCTCGTGGTCCTCGGCGACGTCGGGGAACAGGTAGTCGAGGTCGTGGCCGACACAGACCAGGATCCGGTCGCCCTGCACCGGGCCGCGGGTGGTGTGCACGGCGCCGGACTCGACGCCGGTGACGGCGGTGCCCCACAGCACCCGGCCGCGCGGGTGCTCGGCGACCCAGCGGGCCAGCGCGGGCGCGGCCTCGCGCGGGTTGACCCGCAGGTCGGCGGGGAGCAGCGCACCGCCGACCAGGTCGTCGGCCGCGCCGTCCACGCGGCCGAGCGCCTCGGCCGTCTGCGCGGTGGTGCGCAACTGGACGGCGTCCCCGCCGCGGTCGGCCCGCAGCTCGGCCAGCACGGCCGCCTCGGTCTCCGACCGGGCCACCACCAGCGCGCCGGCCTCCTCGGCCCAGAAGCCGGCCGCCGCGGCGGCGCGCAGCCAGCCGGAGCGGGAGCGCCGGGCCAGGCCGAGCAGTTCGCCGTCCTGGGCGGTGATGCAGCAGTGGCCGAAGTTGCGGATCGAGGCACCGACCGGCTGCCGGTCGCGCTCCACCACGGTGACGGACAGTCCGTTGCCGAGCGCCTCGAAGGCGTGGGCCAGGCCGACGATGCCGGCGCCGACGATCACCACGTCGCTGCGGCCGGGCGCATCGGCGGTGTCGCGCGAGGGGGAGACGGCGGAGGTGGTTGCGGATGCGGTGCTGCTGCTCATGGGCCCCAGCCAAGCGGCCGGCGAGCGCCGGAGTCAAGAGATGTATGTACAAGTCACCCCCTGTTCACCCGCCGGACGATCTTCGGGGCAACTTGGATGAACAGGAGAATCCGCAGGTGGACCGGCCTTGAGAAGTTCCGGCCCGGGGTGTCATAGTCGACTTGTGAAGACAAGTGAGGAGCTCCCTCTCCATCAACGGCTCGGCGCGGAGTTCCTGCGCCGCATCGAGTCCGGCGAGTGGCCGGAGGGCGAGCCGGTGCCCAGCGAGTCGCAGCTCTGCGCCGAGTTCGGCACCTCCCGCGGCCCGGTCCGCCAGGCCCTGGCGATGCTGCGGAGCACGGGCAGCCTGGTCGGCGGACGCGGCAAACCGCCCGTCGCCCACCGCACCACGCCCTCCCAGCCCTTCGGCACCTTCCTGTCCTTCACCCAGTGGGCCCGCAGCATCGGCCGCGAGCCCGGGCAGCACACCCTGGAGGTGGCCCGCCGCCGGGCCGCACCGGAGGCGGCCGCCCGGCTCGGCCTCGCCGAGGGCGAGCCGGTGGTCGAACTCGTCCGCCTGCGGCTGCTGGACGGCGTTCCGGCCATGCTCGAACGCTCCACCTTCGTCCACGAGGTCGGCCGGGTCCTGTTCGACTTCGACCCGGACACCGGCTCGGTCTACCAGGAGCTGCTGCGCCGCGAGGTGGACCTGCACCACGCCCGGCACACCATCGACGCCGTCGCCGCCGGGCCGCGCGACGCCGAGCTCCTGCGGATCGCCATCGGGGACCCGCTGCTGCGGGTGCGTCGGCTCACCACCTCCGGCCGGGGCGTGCCGCTGGAGTACGCCGACGACCGCTACCTGCCCGCGATGGCCACCTTCACCATCGAGAACACCGTCGAAGGCCGGACCGTGATCGGCCGCTACCGCACCGAAGAGGACTGAACACCGTGATCGAGCTCGCCGCCCTGGACATGGCCGGTACCACCATCAACGAGTCCGGCGCCGTGTACCGCGCGCTGCGCACCGCCGTCGAACGCAACGGGGTGGCCGTCGCCGAGTCCGACCTCCAGACCTGGATGGGCACCGACAAGCGCGAGGCCATCGCCGCCCTGGTCCGCATCGGCGGCGGCACCCCCACCCCGGAGCTGGTCGAGGAGAGCTACGCGGCCTTCGCGGAGTTCCTGCGCGAGGCCTACCGCGCCAACCCCCCGCAGGCCATCGAGGGCGTCGAGGAGGCCCTGGCCGAGCTGCGCCGCCGCGGCATCAAGGTCGCGCTCACCACCGGGTTCAGCGACGACGTCGCCCACCCGCTGCTGGAGTCGCTCGGCTGGTCCACCGGCGAGGGCGGCAACCTGGACGCCGTCGTCACCTCGGACGAGGTCCCGCGCGGCCGCCCGGCCCCGCACATGATCCACCGGGCGATGGAGAAGACCGGGGTGATCGACACCCGCCGGGTGCTGACCGCCGGGGACACCGTGGTCGACGTCGAGGCCGGCCGCAACGCCGGGGCCGGCGTGGTCGTCGGGGTGCTGACCGGGGAGCTCACCCGGGCCGACTTCGACGGGCACCCGCACACCCACGTGCTGGCGAGCGTCACCGAGATCCCCGCCCTGCCCGAGACCTCCCCCACGGCCTGACCCCACGGCCTGCCCCAGCGCTCCCGCCGCTCCCGCTGCCCCAGCGCTCCCGCTGCTCCCGTCACCGGATCGCGCCCCGGCGGCGGGAGCAGGTGTCAAGACGGCGAGAGGATCTCGTCAGGGTCCGCCGCCCCCGCCCCCCGGAATGCCGCACCCCCAGCGCCGAGGCGCTAACGTGGACGGCTTCCGTACCCGCGGTCCACCGAGGAGCAAAGCGCCGTGTCCGACAGCTTCGCGCACCTGCACGTCCACACCGAGTACTCGATGCTGGACGGGGCGGCGAAGAACGGAAAGCTGTTCGCCGAGGCGGAGAGACAGGGCATGCCCGCCATCGCGATGAGCGACCACGGCAACATGTTCGGCGCGTACGAGTTCTTCCACGCCGCCGCCAAGACCGGGGTGAAGCCGATCATCGGCATCGAGGCGTACGTCGCCCCGGCCTCCCGCTTCCTCAAGAAGCAGGTGTTCTGGTCGCCCGGCGGCCAGCGCCCCACCGGCGCCGACGGCGAGGGCGGCAAGGACGTCTCCGGCGGCGGCCGCTACACCCACATGACCATGTGGGCGCAGAACGCCACCGGCCTGCGGAACCTCTTCAAGCTCTCCTCGCTCGCGTCGATGGAGGGCTACTACATGAAGCCCCGGATGGACCGCGAGCTGATCGCCGCCAACGCCACCGGCATCATCGCCACCACCGGCTGCCCCTCCGGCGAGGTGCAGACCAGGCTGCGGCTCGGCCAGTACGACGAGGCGGTCAAGGCGGCCGGCGCCTACCAGGACATCTTCGGCAAGGAGAACTACTTCCTGGAGCTGATGGACCACGGCCTCGACATCGAGAAGGACGTCCGCGAGGACCTGCTGCGCCTGGCCAAGGACCTGAACATCCCGCTGCTGGCCACCAACGACTCCCACTACGTGACGGCCGACCAGGCGGACGCCCACGACAGCCTGCTCTGCGTCGGCGTGGGCAAGAACAAGGACGACCCGAACCGGTTCAAGTTCCAGGGCACCGGCTACTACGTCAAGACCGCCGAGGAGATGCGCGAGCTCTTCCGCGAGCTGCCGGAGGCCTGCGACAACACCCTCGCGATCGCCGAGCGGATCGAGTCGTACGAGGAGGTCTTCACCTACGTCGACCGGATGCCCCAGTTCGACGTGCCCGAGGGCGAGACCCAGGCCTCCTACCTGCGCAAGAAGATCGAGATCGGGCTCAAGCACCGGTACGGCGACAGCCCGAGCCAGGAGGTGCTGGACCGGATCGAGCTGGAGATGGGCGTCATCACCCCGATGGGGTTCGACGCCTACTTCCTCGTGGTCGCCGACATCTGCCAGTACGGGCGGGACAACGGCATCCCGGTCGGCCCCGGCCGTGGCTCGGCGGCGGGCTCGATGGTCGCCTACCTCACCGGCATCACCCAGCTGGACCCGCTGGAGCACGACCTGCTGTTCGAGCGCTTCCTCAACCCCGAGCGCATCAACCCCCCGGACGTCGACATCGACTTCGACGACCGCCAGCGCGACCAGATGGTCCGCTACGTGACCGAGAAGTACGGCGCCGCGTACACGGCCCAGGTGAACACCTTCGGCACCATCAAGGCCAAGGCGGCCGTGAAGGACGCCAACCGCATCCTCGGCTACCCGTTCGCGATGGGCGACCGGATCACCAAGGCGATGCCGCCGGACGTCATGGGCAAGGGCGTGCCGCTGGCCGACCTGTTCGACGAGAAGCACCCCCGGTACAACGAGGGCACCGAGATCCGGGCGCTGTACCAGAACGAGCCCGACGTCAAGAAGATCATCGACACCGGGCGCGGCATCGAGGGCCTGATCCGCGGCACCGGCGTGCACGCCGCGGCCGTCATCCTCTCCTCGACTCCGCTGCTCGACCTGATCCCGCTGCACATGCGGGACAAGGACGGCGTGATCATCACCGGCTTCGACTACCCGTCGTGCGAAGCCATGGGCCTGATCAAGATGGACTTCCTGGGTCTGCGGAACCTGGGCATCATCGACCACTGCATCAAAATCGTGAAGGCCAACCGGGGCATCGACGTCGACATCGAGAAGATCCCGATCGACGACCCCACCACGTACCAGCTGCTCGCCCGCGGCGACACCCTGGGCGTGTTCCAGCTCGACGGCGGCCCCATGCGCGCCCTGCTCAAGCTGATGAAGCCCACCGAGTTCGCCGACATCTCCGCCGTCTCCGCGCTGTACCGGCCCGGCCCGATGGGCATGAACTCGCACACCAACTACGCGCTGCGCAAGAACGCCCAGCAGGAGATCATCCCGATCCACCCCGAGCTGGAGGAGCCGCTCAAGGACGTCCTCGGCCCCACCTACGGCCTGATCGTCTACCAGGAGCAAGTGCAGCGAGCCGCCCAGGTGCTGGCCGGCTACTCGCTCGGACAGGCAGACCTGCTGCGCCGCGCGATGGGCAAGAAGAAGAAGGAGGTGCTGGAGAAGGAGTTCGTGCCCTTCCACGCGGGCTGCAAGGAGCGCGGCTACTCCGACGAGGCGATCCAGGCGGTGTGGGACGTCCTGGTCCCGTTCGCCGGCTACGCGTTCAACAAATCGCACTCCGCCGCGTACGGCCTGGTCTCGTACCAGACCGCCTACCTCAAGGCCAACTACCCGGCCGAGTACATGGCGGCGCTGCTCACCTCGGTCGCCGACGACAAGGACAAGATGGCCGTCTACCTGGCCGAGTGCCGGCAGATGGGCATCAAGATCCTCTCCCCCGACGTCAACGAGTCGGTGGTCGACTTCACCGCCGTCGGCAGCGACGTCCGCTTCGGCCTCAAGGCCGTGCGCAACGTCGGCGTGCCGGTGATCGAGTCCCTGGTCGGGACCCGCGACGAGAAGGGCAAGTACACCTCCTTCGCCGACTTCCTGGACAAGGTCGAGCTGGTGGTCTGCAACAAGCGCACCATCGACTCGCTGATCAAGGCCGGCGCCTTCGACTCGCTCGGGCACACCCGGCTCTCGCTCAGCAGCGTGCACGAGAGCGCCATCGACGCCGTCACCGGGGTGAAGAAGCAGCAGGCCATCGGGCAGGACGACCTGTTCGGCGCCCTGGACGGCGGTGACGGCGCGCCCGCCATCGGGCTGGACTTCCAGCTCACCGAGAACGAGTGGCCCCGACGCCAACTCCTCGCCCTGGAGCGCGAGATGCTCGGCCTGTACGTCTCCAGCCACCCGCTGGACGGCGCCGAGCACATCCTCTCCCAGAACCGCGACACCTCGATCGCCGAACTCCTCGGCTCCGGCCGCTCCGAGGGCGAGGTCCGGCTCTCCGGGCTGATCACCGGCGTGGACCGGCGGATCAACAAGGCGGGCAACGCCTGGGCGATCATCACCCTGTCCGACCGCGACGGCTCGGTGGAGGTGCTGTTCTTCCCGGCCACCTACAACCTGATGGCCGAGCAGATGATCGAGGACAACGTCATCTCGGTCCGCGGCCGCCTCAACGAGCGCGACGGCTCGCTGAGCATCTTCGGCCAGGAGATCACCACCCTGGACGTCTCCTCCGCCGAGCTCGGCACCAAGCCGCCGGTCCAGATCACCGTCCCGGCCTCCCGGATCACGCCCGAGGTGGTCGCCGAGCTCAAGCTCGCCCTCCAGGCGCACCCCGGGGACGTCCCGATCCGGCTGCTCACCACCAACTGGGACAAGAACACCCTGTACGAGCTGGGCTTCCGGGTGAACCCCGACAACGGGCTCGCCTCGGACGTCAAGACCCTGCTCGGCAACCGCGCCTGGGCGGGCGCGGCCGTACGCGCCGCCGCGGAGCAGCCCGCCGGGCGGTAGGGGCGCCGCCGGACGGGCCGGGGTCGGGTCGGCGCGCTGCTGCGCCCCGGCCCGGCCCCGGCCCGCTCCACGCCGGCCCTGGCCCGCCCCACCCCGACCCTCCCCGCTCGGTCCCGCCCCGCTCGGGCGGGCGCTTCGTGAATTCCCGTGGTCGCACGAGCCCCAGATGAAAACGGATATCATTATGGCGCGGGCAGTGGATCGTGCCGGTCGATTCCATTGCCAATCCGTATGGACATGACACACATTGGCATCGAAACGGGGAACGCGAATGCGCATGGACACAGCGGGAGTCGGGATGCCGGTGGACGCGAGCCTGGCCGGGGCCTGGCTGGAACGCTGGGAGCGCCAGCAGGAGCGGTACGCGGTGGGGCGCGAGGAGCGGTTCACCGTCATGGTCGACGTGGTGGAGCAGGTCGTCGGCCACCGCGCCCGGCCGCTGATCGCGGACCTCGGCAGCGGTCCCGGCTCGCTCTCCGCGCGGGTCGCCGAACGGCTGCCGCACGCCGAGGTCGTCGCCGTCGACATCGACCCGCTGCTGCTCGCGCTCGGCCGGGCCGGACACCCCCGGGTGACCCGCTGGGTGGAGACCCTGATCGGGCGCCCCGGCTGGATCGAGGACCTCGGGCTCGACCGTCCGCTGGACGCCGTGCTCTCCTCCACCGCGCTGCACTACCCGCCGCCGGAGGCGCTGCTCGGGATCTACCGCGACCTCGCGGGCGCACTGCGGCCCGGCGCCGTCCTGGTCAACGGCGACCACCTGATCCCCGAGGAGCCCTCCCTCGCCGAGCTCGCGCTGGCGATCGGCCGGCGCCGCTCCCAGCGCCGGGGCGTCGGCGGGGCCGAGGACTGGTCGCAGTGGTGGGACGCCGCCCGCCGGATCCCGGAGTTCGCCGAACTGCTGGCGGCCCGCGAGCGGCAGCTGCCGCCCAGCGAGGGCGACGGCAACGGCCTGTCCGCCGCCCAGCACGCCGGACTGCTACGGCTGGCGGGCTTCCGCCAGGCCGGATCGGTCTGGCAGTACGGCGCCAGCTCCGTCCTGGTGGCGGTGCGCTGACCGGAGTTGACCGCGGACCCAACTTCCTGTTGTCACAAACGGATTGAGTGCGTTCGTATTGGCACAGTCTTTGCTATGGCGTGACAGAAATCGCTGTTGATTCAAACTGAAAACAGTTACCGTTTCCCTCGGTCGTCGACCGGCCGGGTCAGCCCGTCGGCGTGCCGTGTGCCCCTCACCCCGGACCACCGACGGGAAGCTGAACGCCATGCGGCCCTCACCGCTGTACCTGGAACCACGGCTGGAGCCCCGGCTCCGATCCCTGCTGGACACCACCGACCTCCTGCACACCCTGGTCGACGCGCTCGGGTCACCGCTCAACCTGCTGCTGCCCGAACAGCTCGCCGACAACCTGGCCCGCTTCCGGTCCGTCTACCGCAAGCACCGCCTCACCGGGCGGATCTACTTCGCCCACAAGGCCAACCGCTCCAGCGCCCTGGTCCGGCGGCTCGCCGCCACCGACACCGGGCCGGGCACCAGATCGGAGACCGGACTCGACGCCGGGATCGACGTCGCCTCCCTCGGCGAGCTCCAGCACGCCCTCGGCGCCGGCTGCGCCCCCGGGCGGATCATGGCCACCGGCCCCAAGAACCGCGAGTTCCTCTGGCTCGCCGCCCGTACCGGCGCCACCGTCCACCTGGACTCGCTGGCCGAACTCGACGAGCTGGCCGACCTGGTGCGCAAGCACGCCCTCCCCCGGGTGCCCGTGATGCCCCGGCTCTCCGGCTTCCGCTCGCCCGGCGTCACCGTCCTCACCCGGCCGAGCCGCTTCGGCGTCCCGGCCGACGAGCTCGACGAACTGCTGGACGCCCTCGAACGCCACCGCGACACCGTCGAACTCACCGGTGTCGCCTACCACTTGGACACCACCGGCATCACCGAGAAGGCCGTCGCCCTGGAAGCCTGCATCCGGATCATGGACGACTGCCACCGCCGTGGCCTGCACCCCCGCACCATCGACATCGGCGGCGGCTTCGGCGTCAACTACCTGGCCGACGCCGCCCAGTGGGAGCGGTACACCACCGAACTGACCGACGCCGTCCTGGGCCGGCGGCCCGCGCTCACCTGGCAGGGGCACGGTTACGGGCTGCGCAACGAGTCCGGCACCCTGCGCGGCGCCCTGGGCCTGTACCCGGCGCACCGCCCGGTGGCCGCCGAGGCCTACCTGGACGAGCTGCTCTCCCACCCCGCGCCCACCCTCGGCCGGCCGCTGGCCACCCTGCTGCTGGAGAACATGTACGACCTGGCCGTCGAACCCGGCCGGGCGCTGGTCGACCAGTGCGGGGCCACCCTCGCCCGCGTCCTGGAGGTGCGGCGGGGGCCGGACGGCCCGGACGGCCCCCGGCTGGTGCGGCTGGAGATGAACGCCCGGGACGCCGGGCTGGAGGACCACGGGGTGCTGATGGACCCGGTGCTGATCCCCCGCTCCGGCGGGCCCGCTCCGTCCGACGGCTCGGCAAGCCCGGTGGGCGTCCACCTGCTCGGCAACCTCTGCCTGGAGGCGGACCTGATCACCCGTCGGGTGGTCCACCTCCCCCGCCTCCCCGCCCCCGGCGACCTGCTCGCCTTCGCCAACACCGCGGGCTACCTGATGGACTTCAACGCCGGCGGACCGATCCGGCAGCCCGTCGCGCGCAAGGTCGCCGCCTACCGGCAGGACGGCGCCTGGCACTGGCGCCTCGACGAGCAGTACTGGCCCCTCGACGCCACGGGGGCCGCGACACCCCAGGGGGACGGACGGGCATGAGGTACGACAGCATCACCGACGCGATCGGCGACACCCCGCTGGTCCGGATCGACCCGGCCGTGACCGGTCTGCGGAACATCGACCTGTACGCCAAGCTCGAACTGCTCAACCCCTTCGGCTCGGTCAAGGACCGCGCCGCCTGGAACATGACCCGCGAGGCGCTCCCCGCCGCCGTCGCCCGCGGCGACACCGTCGTGGAACTCTCCAGCGGCAACACCGCCAAGGCGCTCGCGCTGATCGCCGGCATGCACGGACTGCCGTTCAAGAGCGTCACCAACCGGATGAAGGTCCCCGAGATCAAGGACCTCCTGCTGCTGCTCGGCGCCGAGATCGAGGAGCTGCCCGGCCGGGCCGAGTGTCTCGACCCCACCGACACCGACGACCCGCTCACCCGCATCCACCGGATGCTCTCCACGGCCGGATCCGGCTATCTGCACACCGACCAGTACTTCAACCCGCTCAACCTCGACGCCCACCTCACCGGCACCGGGCCGGAGATCGTCCGCGACCTCGACGGCCGCGCCCCGGACGTCTTCATCGCCTGCGTCGGCACCGCCGGCTCCTCCACCGGCGTGGCGACCGTGCTGCGCGCCCACAACCCGGCGGTCGAGGTGCTCGGACTGGTCGCCCACAAGTCCGACTTCATCCCCGGCATCCGCACCATCGACGAGGTGCACGAGGTCGGCCTGTTCGACCCCGACACCTACGACAGCATCGCCTCGGTGACCGCCGAGCAGGCCATCGAAGGGATGCTCACCCTGGTCCGCCGCTGCGGCCTGCTGGCCGGCCCGACCGGCGGCGGCGCCTACTACGGCGCGCTGCGCCACCTCCGCGCCCTGGACGCCGAGTTGGCGGACACCGAGGAGCGCCGGACGGCCGTGTTCATCGTCTGCGACCGGGTCGAGAGCTACCTCGGCTACGTCCGCGACCGCCGCCCCGAACTGTTCGACCGGCCCGCCCGGCCGAACTCGGTGGGCACCCTGACCGAGGCCGAACTGGCCGCCGCCCGGGCCGTCGACGTGGACGCCGCCCGCAAGTGGATCGCCGAGGAGCACCCGTTGGTGATCGACCTGCGCGGCCCCTTCGCCTACGCCGCGCTGCACATCGAGGGCTCGGTCAACATCGTCGACGAGCTGTTCGACGAACTCCTGCACGGCGGCCTGCCGTTCGGCACCCGCCAGCCCGTCCTGCTGGCCTGTCCGGTCGGCGAGAAGTCGGTCCGGTACGCCGCGCTGCTCACCCGGATGGGGCACCAGGACGCCCGCAGTCTGGCGGGCGGCATCATCGGCTGGCGCGACGCGGGCGCGCCGCTGGTCCGGGACTGAGCGGAGGCCGCGAATGAGCACTCTCGACGAACTGGCAGGCTGGCACCGGGAGTTGCGGGAGCAGTTCCCGATCATCACCGGCGCCCCCGAGCAGGCCTACCTGGACAGCGCGGCCACCGCCCAGAAGCCGCGGGCAGTGCTCGACGCCGTCCACCACTACCTCACCACCGCCAACGCCAACGCCGGGCGCGGCACCTACACCTGGGCCAACGCCACCACCGCGCTGGTCGAACGCACCCGCACCCGGGTCGCCACCTTCCTCGGCGACCCGGCGCCCGGGCAGCCCTCCGGCGTGCACTTCGTCAGCGGCACCACCGAGGGCCTGCGCACGGTGGCCCGGGACTGGCTCCCCCGGCACCTGCGGGACGGCGACGAGATCATCGTGCCGTTCGCCGACCACCAGGCCAACGCCCTGCCCTGGCTGGAGGCGCAGCAGCTGCTCGCCGAACGCGGCGTGCGCGTCCGGGTCCGTGAACTCCCGTACGACCCGGCCTCGCACGACTACGACCACCGGGCGCTGCCCGGACTCGTCACCGAGCGGACGGCGTTCGTCGCCGCCACCCACGTCCACCACGTGTACGGCGCCGACATGAACGTCCACCGGATCCGGGCCGCCGTCGGCCCCGACGTACCGATCTGCCTGGACGCGGCGCAGAGCGTCGGCCACCTGCCGGTGGACGTCGGCCGGCTCGACGTCGACTTCGTGGTCTTCTCCGGCCACAAGGCGCTCGCCCTGCCCGGCACCGGCGCGATCTGGGCCCGCAACACCCGCGGTCCGGAGTTCCGCCCCGGCGGCTGGAGCGGCACCCCCAACACCTGCGGGATCGCCGGCCTGGAGGCCGCCCTGGACTGGCTCGACGCCGCCGGCACCGACCGCATCCAGCGCTGGACCACCGCCCTGGCAAGCCGCCTCACCGACGGCCTGCGCGGCTCCGACGCCTACCGGGTCCTCGGCTGCGAACAGAGCCTGGCCGCCGACTCCCCGGTGCAGCGCCGCGAGGCCATCGTCACCTTCCGGCACCGCGCGATCCCCTCCAACGACCTCGGCTTCGTCCTCGCCAGCCACGGCCTGATGGTCCGCGCCGACGGCCACTGCCAGGGCCGCGCCGGCGAGAGCGACACCTCGGTCCGGGTCAGCCTGCACGCCTACAACTCCCCCGAGGAGATCGACCGGCTGCTGGCCGTCCTGCCCGACCTGTAACCCGGGCCGTGGCAGGGGCGCTCAGCGGCGCCAGCGGTGGTAGGTGTTCCAGTCCCTGGTGATCCAGGTGCCGTCACCGAGCGGGACCACCTCGTCGACCTCGGGCATCGGGTACTCGACGCGGCCGTGCAGGGTGCCGGTGGCGGGGTCGGCGAGCCAGTGGCTGTGCTCGCGCCAGCGCTCCTCACCGAAGACGTACACCGCAGCCTCGTCGTAGGTGTTGTGGAGCGTCACCATCGCCGTGTCCTCGTCCACGAACCCGCTCCAGGAGGAGATGGACGGGTCGTTGTGCACCGAGCAGTCGCCGGTTCCGGGGGCCGGGAAGTCGCTCAGCCGCAGCGAGGCGATGACCCGGTAGGAGGGCAGCTCGTGCCAGCTGACGTCCCGTCCCCTCCGGTCGACGCTCATGCAGCGGGTCTGCCGCGGGGACGCGCCCAGGTACTCGCGCTCGGCCGGGAGGTGGCCGGCCTCCGCGTCCTGCGGCATCCGCCCGCCCAGGACGACGGCGCCGGACTCCCAGCCCGCCCGGTAGCGGGTGTCCGCCTCGCCTCCGCCGGACACCTTCACCCCGGTGACCTCGCCGCACTCGTCCAGCAGCAGGCTGACGAACCGCTCGTAGCCGCCGCACCGGAGCATGCTCCGGGCCAGCACCGCCCCCTCGGTGTCCAGGGTGAGCAGCAGGGTGCTGTCGGGCAGGCCGGAGGGCAGCCGCAGCCAGGTGCGGGGTTCCCGGCCGGGCCCGGCCGGCGTGAACGCGACGTACCCCCAGCGGTCCACCTCCCAGGTGCCGTACGGCTGCCGCCAGAGCGTCCGGCCGTCCCGGGCGACCGCGACGTACCCGGCCGGGGTGCCGAAGACGGCGAAGGAGAGGTCGGGGGCCGGCCAGGTCCGCGACCACAGCTCGGGGGACGGGGCCGGGAACTCGGCCGCGAGTTCGGCCCGTTCGCCGAGTTCGTAGAGGCGCAGCGCCTCGGTGCTGCGGACGTGCAGCCGGGGGACGGGGCCGCTGGGGTCGAGGAGGGTCCGGGTACCGGCCGGGTCCGGGATCGGGTAGCTGGCCACCAGCTCGGGTGTGATCGTCACGCCGCCATCCTCTCGTGGCGGGCCGACGGCCGCTGGCGGGATCTTGACGACCTACGGCGTTCACGCCACTCGTGGGGATGGGCCCCGGGACCGGAGGATGGAGCCAACGCCGACCGGGGAAGCCCGGAACGGCCCACCGAACCCCGCCCGACCAGCAGAGACCGAGGTCCTCCCATGTCCGCCAGCGCCGTCCTGAACGTCCCCGCCGCCACCCCGGCCGAGGCCGCCGCCCACTACGCCGCCCGGCTCGCCTTCGAGGCGGACGTCTCCGACGTCCACGCCGACCTGGCCTCCGGAGTGTCCGGCGTGGTGGTGGTCGACACCCGCAGCGAGGTCGCCTGGAACCAGGGCCGCATACCCGGCGCCGTGCACATCCCCACCGCGCGGATCGCCGAGCTCGCACCGCGGTTGATCGACCCGGCCACCCAGACCGTGGTCACCTACTGCTGGGGCCCCGGCTGCAACGGCGCCACCCGGGCCGCGCTGGCCTTCGCCCGCCTCGGCTACCCCGTCAAGGAGATGCTCGGCGGCTTCGAGTACTGGGTCCGCGAGGGCTTCGGGTACGACACCGCCACCGGCCCCGAGAGCCGCCCCGTCGACGACCTGACCGCCCCGCGCTCGGGCATCTCCTGCGCATGCTGAGCGCCACCGCACGGCCGGGCGGCACCATCCGCCCGGCCACCCCGGCCGACCTGCCCGCGCTCGCCCGCCTGTGCGCCGAGCACGCCGCCTACGAGCGCGCCGAGCCGGTGCCCGCGGACCTCGCCGCCCGGCTGGAGCCCGCACTGTTCACCGCGCAGCCGCGGGCGTGCTGCCTGGTGGTCGACCACGGCGGCGAGTTGACCGGCTACGCGAGCTACTCCAGGGAGTTCTCCACCTGGCAGGCCGCCGAGTACGTCCACCTGGACTGCCTGTTCGTCGCCGAGGCACACCGGGGCGAAGGGTGGGGCCGCGCCCTGCTCGACGCCGTACGGGAGGCGGCGGCAGAACTGGGCGCAGCGCAGCTGCAGTGGCAGACGCCCGACTGGAACACCGACGCCATCCGCTTCTACCACCGGGCAGGCGCCGTGGGCCGCCCCAAGGTCAGGTTCTCCCTCGCGGCGGTCCTCGACGCCGAGGCCACCGGCGCGGGCCCCGGGCCGGCGGTGGGGCCGGGCCGGGGGCCGCTCGGGGGCGTGGCCGGGGGTGTCGGCCGGGGGTGTCAGCCGTCGTTCTCCGCGGAGGGGAGGTAGGCGCCGGGGACGTCGTTCGGGGCGTGGATCGTGTCCTCGCCCGGGTACGGGGTCCGCCAGTTGTGCGTCTGGTACCAGGTCAGGTGGTTCATCTGGGCCGGGTTGGCCCGGTCCGGCGCCGCGTTCGGGCCGGTCAGCTGCTGCTTGGACTTCCAGTCCTCCCACTGGGCCGCGACCTGCCGCTCGGCCGCCGGCGGGGCGGTGGTCACCGGCGCCGCCGCCGCGTTCGCGTCCGGGGCACCGGGCACGTCGAGGCCGCAGGACGGCGGGGTCTTGAGGCCGTCGGTCAGCGAGGTGCGGTTGGGCACCGCGTCGAACGGGGTGAGGTCCGGCTTGTCGGTGAACGCGGTGGTCATCGGGCTGGCCGCGCTGTCCTTCTGGTTCATCGGGTGGATCCCGAGGATCTGCTCGATGGTGCGGACCATGGTGATCTGCGAGTAGTAGCGGCTGTCGACGGCGCCGTGCTGCGCCCAGGGGCTGATGATCTGGATCGGGGCGCGGTGGCCGTCGACGTGGTCGAGGCCGGCCTGGGAGTCGTCCTCGACCACGAAGATCGCGGTGTCCTTCCAGTACTCGCTGTGCGAGATCTCCTGGACGATCTTCCCGACCGCGAGGTCGTTGTCGGCGACCTGGGCGGCCGGTGCGGCCGGACCGCCGGTGTGGTCGCTGGACAGCCACAGCATGTTGAGGGCCGCCGGGCCGTTCTGCTCGAAGTCCTGCTTCCAGATCTGGTAGCGGTAGACGTCCGGGACGTCGGTGTCGAACTTCGGGAAGCCGGGCACCGACACGTCGTTGAGCGAGGGGATCGGCGAGGAGGAGTTGAGCGGGTAGGCGGTGTCGTCACCCGTCGCGTCCATGTTCTTGGCGTCGCAGTACAGGTT
Source organism: Kitasatospora sp. NPDC028055 (assembly GCF_040637885.1). Classification (NCBI taxonomy): domain Bacteria; kingdom Bacillati; phylum Actinomycetota; class Actinomycetes; order Kitasatosporales; family Streptomycetaceae; genus Kitasatospora; species Kitasatospora sp. NPDC028055. The sequence goes on from NZ_JBEZXE010000021.1 coordinate 102,559, forward strand.
CTGCCAGGTCGCGCCGTCGGGCTTGGTGAGGAACTGGTGGAACTCGCCGAAGTCGCGCACGTCCTGGCCGGCCGCCTGGGCGCCGGTCCACAGGAAGCCCGTGCGCTGGTGGCCGAGGGCGTCGTCCTCGGTGTCGTAACTGCGCTCGTACTCCCCGGCCGAGGACTCGGTGTACTCCGGATTGTCCGCCTGCATCAGCCAGTTGTGGCCCTCGGCGGAGTTGGTGCCGATGTCGTAGGTGTTGTCGTAGAGCCCGAACTGCTTGGCCAGCGCCTGCTGGTTGGGCGTGACGTTGGCCCCGAACTGGGCCAGCTTCGGGTCGCCGTTGCCCTTGCCGATGTCGCCGAAGACCTGGTCGTAGGTCCGGTTCTCCTTGACGATCAGGAAGACGTGCTTGATCGTCGACGGGTCGCCGATCCGGGCCGGCACGGCGACGGGCTTCGCCTTGTGCCCGTCCGCCGTCCGGACGGCGCCCTTGGTCCAGCCGTTCTGCCGGAAGACCTGGTCCGTCCGGGAGCGGATCTCCTGGTCGGACGGCAGGGTGAACTGCGTCAGGCTGGAGGTGGTGTCGTGGGTGTTGTGGGCGCCGGTGGAGTTGGGGCGGCGCGCGTCGATGCCGCGGGTGTTGGAGACGACCACCTTGGCGCCGACGGTGGTGATCTCCGCCGGGAAGTAGTCGGTGGGCAGCAGGCCGACGTAGCTCACCGGCTCCTGGGCACTGGTGAAGCGGTAGACGGCCACCGCGTTGGCCCGGCCGAGGGTGACCAGCAGGCGCCCGTCGTCGGTGAGCGTGATCGCGGTGGGCTCGTAGCCCACCGAGGCCTCCGGCCAGGGTTTGGTGGAGATGCGCTGCACCACCTTGCCCCGCGCCGTGTCGATCACGGACACCTGGTCGGAGGAGGTGTCCGCGACGAAGACCGTCCCGCCCTTGGCGTACACGGCCGTCGGGTGCAGGCCGACCTCGATGGACCCGACGGCGGCGGAGCGGTTCGCCAGGTCGATCACGCTGACGGTGCCCGTGGTGGTGGCGCCGGTGTCCGGGTCAGCCGGCACCTGGGTGCCGTAGGAGTTCAGCGTGTCGTCGTCGGCGGTGGCGGCCCGGCCGCCCTCGTTGCTGACATACAGCTTCCGCCCGACCTGCACGATGCCGCGCGGTGCATTGCCGGTCGTCCAGCTCTGCCCGAGCGCGCCGGTGGCCGCGTTGATCTCGACCACCCGGTTCTGGCCGTTGACGGCCGCGTACACCGTCGAGGCGTCGGCCGAGAACACCGCGCCGGAGGCCAGCGCGTGCCTGCTGCCGTCGGCCGGGATGGCGATCCGCACCGGGTCGGCCAGCGAGCCGTCGGCCTGCACGGTGAACCTGGTGTAGCCGTCCAGCTGGCCGAGCCACAGCTGCTTGCCGTCCGGTGAGTAGACCGGGGCCTCCTGGCCGACCGAGCCGTCGGCCATGTGCGGGTCGGCGGTCTTGGCCTTGCCGGCGCGCTGCTGCACCTTGCCGGTCCTGAGGTCGACCACGACCAGCGAGGCGTCGCCGTCGGCCAGCGAGGCGGCCAGGTGGGTGCCGTCCGGGCTGACCCGGGAGCCCATCAGCTTGCCGTTGTTGATGACCAGGCGGTCGCCGTACGGGGCGATGTACTGGTCGCTGGATATCACCTGGCCGTCGGCGGTGACCTGGCCGACCTGGTCGGTGCCGAACTGGTGGGTGGTCGCGAAAGCGGTGCCGGTGGCCACGGCCACCGCCGTGATGCACGCCGTGGCCAGGGTGGCCCGGCGGCCTGTCCGGCGTGCTGCCCGGCGGCCGAGGAGCACGGGGTGCTCCCGCTGGACTCGTCGACGACGCGTTACCTGCATGGCGTCAGCCCTTCGTGTGAGTGCGCTGCGTTGATTCCGGTGTCTTCGCTGCGGGGTGCTGCGGGTGCTGCGGGGTGGTACGGGCGGGGCGGGGCGGTACGGGCGGGGCGCTCAGTCCGTCGAGGAGTCGAGCAGGTCGATCTGGCCGTCGAACTGCCACAGCGGGTTCGGCGCGTCCCCGGTGCCGGTGTGGACCAGGAAGTAGCCGTTGACCTCCTTCGGCCCGTCACCGTCGGCCATCACCCGGCCGTCCGAGGCGACGTCCAGCTGGTAGATCGCGGTGCCGGGGGCCTCGGTGCCGGGCAGGTGCCAGGTGACCACGCAGCGCCAGTCGTTGCCGGGGCCCTCCGGCTCGACCTGGCCGTCGCCCCGGTTGCAGTCCGCGGCCACCCGCAGGTCGGCCTCGGTGACGGCGGGGCGGTGCAGCTGCTCGGTCTGCAGCCGGTACAGGTGGGCGAACACGGTGGAGACCGTCCGCTGCACCTTCGCCCGGCTGATCCCCGAGCCGGTCGAGGGCGCGGCCACCGCGACCGCCCCGGTGGTCAGCGCGAGCAGCGCGGCCAGCGGCAGCACCCCGTGGGTGAGCGCGCGGCGCTTCTCGCCGTCCTCGCTGCCGTTGGTGAAGTCCCGCCGGACGAGCAGCCGGTGGGCCGCGGCCGTCGCCACCACGGCCCAGACCAGGCTGACCGCGACCGCGATCAGCAGCTCCGGCAGCCGGTTCGGCTCGGCGAACAGCCCGTTCCAGGAGACGAAGGCGTACCCGGGCAGGGCCAGTCGCAGCGGCGCCGGCAGCGGCAGCGTCTGGGCGAGCTGCATCGCGACCGCGGACAGGGCGGGGACGAGCAGGCCCATCGGGGAGCGGCCCAGCACGACCGAGCCGAGCAGGCCGAGCGAGGCCAGCGCCATCGTCGGCGCCAGCGCGGCGGTCCAGGCCAGCAGGACGCCCACGGCCGCGTCGGACGGTGCCAGCAGGTGCCCGTCGACGCCGACCAGCGGCCGGTCGCCGACCGCCGCGAGCCCGCCCACCGTGCTGGAGGCCACCAGTCCGGCCACCAGCAGAACGATCACGGTGGAGCTCGCCAGGGTCTTGGCGAGGAAGATCCGGTGCGGCGAACGGACCGCCACCAGCAGGTGCCGCCAGGTGCCGAGCCGGTCCTCGGCGGCGAACACGTCGCCCGCGACCACCGAGGTCAGCAGCGGCAGCGCCCAGGAGCCCGCGAAGCCCAGCAGCACCAGCGGGCCGGCCCAGCCCGTGGCGTGCATCCAGCGGCCGAACAGGGTGTCGGAGGGCAGCGTGCCCTGCTGGGCGACGGCGGCCACGAACAGCCCGGGCAGCGCCCAACAGGCCAGCACCAGCAGGCGGATCCGCCACTGCGAGACCAGCTTCACCAGCTCGAAGCGGTACACCCGGCCCACCGGCACCCGGCGCGCTCCGGCGCCTGCGGCCGCACCGGCCGCCGCCTTCCCCGCCGTGACCGTGCTCATCGCCCGTCCTCCTGCTGCTCCTCGGTCAGGGCGAGGTACGCGGCCTCCAGCGGCGACACCACGGGCGCGACCTCGCGCACCCGTACGCCCTCCTGCACCAGCCCGTCCACCAGCCGCTCGACGGCCGGGCCGCTGGCACGCACCACCAGCGCCTCCGTACCGCGCCACGCCCCGGCCCCGTCCAGCACCGCCACCCCGGCCGTCCCGACGGCCACCCGCCGCGCGGCGCGCAGGTCGGAGGTGAGCAGCCGGTGCTCCAGCGCGCGGGTCTCGGCGGCCAACTCGCCCAGCGGGCCGGAGAACCGGACCCGCCCGGTGGCGAGGATCGTCACCTCGGAGCAGAGCGACTCCAGGTCGTCCATCCGGTGGCTGGACAGCACGACGGTGACGCCGTCCTCGGCGAGCCGGCGCAGCGCCCCGTGGACGTGCTGCTTGCCCGCCGGGTCCAGGCCGTTGGAGGGCTCGTCGAGCACCAGCAGCCGCGGCCGGGTGAGCAGCGCGGCCGCCAGGCCGAGCCGTTGGCGCATGCCCAGGGAGAAGCCGCGCACCCGGTCGTCGGCGACGTCCCGCAGCCCGACCTCGAACAGCACCTCGTCGATCCGCCCGGCGCCGGCGTCCTCCCCGCGCAGGGCCGCCAGCGCGGCGAGGTTGCGCCGCGCGGTCAGCGAGGGGTAGAGGCCGGGGCCGTCGACGAACCCGGCCACGCCGTCGGGTGCCGCGAGCGCCCGGCCGACCGGTCTGCCCAGCACCTCCAGCTCGCCGCCGTCGGCGACGGCCAGCCCGAGCAGCAGCCCGAGCAGGGTGGTCTTCCCCGCTCCGTTCGGCCCGGCGAGCCCGTGGATCCGCCCGGGGAGCAGCTCAAGACCGACCCCGTCGAGCGCCACGACGTCACCGAAGCACTTCGTCAATCCCCGTGCCCGTACAGCAGGTTGCGTGTCTTCCATGGCTCCTTCTCGCAGTCCCCCAGGGAAGGTAGGGGGTTGGCGGGGCGGCGTCAGGAGCACGCGGTTGAACTCCGGGGGAACAGCGGGTCGGCGCCGTGGCGGGGCCGTCGGCCCTCGCCCTGGCGAGCATCGCGTCGCGCCGGGGCCTCACCGCCGGAGTCTCACCGCCGAGGACTCACCGCTGGGGCAGCCGGGGCCTCACCGCCGGGGCAGTCGGGGCACCGGCGCCCCGGCGGCGCGCAACCTGGCCTCGGTCAGCGCCGTCAGCCGGGCCGAGTTCCGCAGCTCGCCCTCGCGGTGCCGGTCGATCAGCCGGTACTGGGTGGCGGCCCTGCTCCAGGCCTCCAGACCGGCCTGGTCCGCCAGCAGCGCGGGATTGGCGAGGTAGCGCTCGGCCATGGCGTCGGCGAGTTCCTCCAGCCGAGGATCGTCCGGTTCCCAGCCCTCGGCCTCCCAGGCCTGCTGGGCCAGGTCGACGAACCCGGGGTCGTCCAGCTGCCGTTCGAGCTGGGCGAGGAAGGCGTCGAAGCCGCCGGGCACCAGCACCCGGGCGAGCACCAGCGCCTCGCGCTGCCCGGCCACGTAGTCCGGGCCGAAGCCGAGTCCGGCCATCCGGTCCAGGACGGCGCAGGCGCGGTCGGGCAGCAGGGCCCGGTCGCCCTCGGCCAGTCGGTGCAGTGTGGCGCGGCGCTGCTCCAGTTCGGCGATCCGCTCGGCCAACCGTCGTTCGACGTCGGCCAGGGCGGCGGCGAACTCCTCCGCCCCGGCGTCGAGCAGCGGCCCGATCTCGGCCAGCGGGACCCCGGCGGTGGCCAGCGTGCGGACCTGCACCAGGCGCAGCAGCTGGTCCGAGCCGTACCGCCGGTAGCCGGAGCCGTCCCGCGGCGGCTCCGCCACCAGCCCGTGCTCGTGGTAGTGCCGCACCGTCTTCACCGAGACGCCCAGGAAGGCCGCCGCCTGACCGATCGTGACTCCGCTCATCATCCGCCAAGCTTCTCCTGTGATCGGCTCCGTCGGCGAGGCGCCCCCGGCCGGGCGCCCCCGGCCGGTGCCCCGCTCAGGGATCTCGGTCAGCCGGAGAACACCGCGGCGACCAGCCGCTGCTGGGCCTGCTGGAAGGCCGCCGCGACGGACATCTCCGGGTCGTCCACGTAGTTCAGACCGGCGGTCAGGATCCGGCGGCCGTCGGCGGAGCCGTACATCAGCGCCGCCGAGCCGATGGTGGCGCCGTTGTGGTGGTAGATCGTGCCGCCGGCCGGGCCGAGGTCCTGGGCGAACAGCCCGAGGCCGTAGCCGACCCGCTCCTCCGGGGTGCGCATCTCGGCCAGCAGCCCGGCGGGCAGCAGTCGCCCGCTCATCAGGGCGGCGAAGTAGGTGTGGAGGTCCTGGGTGGTCGAGATCATGTCGCCGCCCGCCGCGACCCAGCTGGGGTCGTGCCGGGTGACGTCGAGCGTCCGCTCCTGCCCGCCGTCCTGGTAGCGGTAGTAGCCGTGGTGGTGCGGCTCGGGGAGCTCGGGCGAGCTGCCCGGTGCCACGGTGCCGGTCAGCCCCAGCGGGGCCAGGACCAGCCGCCGCAGCTCCTCGGCGAACGTCCGGCCGGTGGCCCGCTCGATCACCAGCCGGGCCAGCACGTAGTTGGTGTTGGAGTAGCTCCAGCCCTCCCCCGGCGCGAACCGCGGCGCCCGGGACAGCGCCAGCCGGACCAGCTCCTCGGGGCGGTAGCTGTGGAAGCGCAGGTCCACCCACTCCTTGCCGCGCCAGGGGACGCCGGGCTCGACCGTGCCGTCCGCCAGCAGCTCGCCGGTGTGGCTGAACACGCCGCTGGTGTGCTGGAGCAGCATCCGTACGGTGATCCGCTGGTCCAGCCCGAACTCGGGCAGGTAGTGGTCGGCGGGGGTGTCCAGGCCGATCCGGCCCTCGGCGACCAGCAGCAGCACCGTGGTGGCGACGAAGCTCTTGGTGCTGCTGCCGATCCGGAAGTGCCCGTCGGTCAGCGGCGCGGCGGCGCTGTCCAGTTCGCGGGCTCCGGCGCTGCCGGCCCAGCTGCCCTGTTCGTCGCTCACCCGCAGCTGGACGCCGAGGAAGCCGGAGCCGGCCAGTTCCTCGATCGCCCGCCGCAGCTCCGGTCGGTCCTGGCCCTGGCCGGAGTCGGCGGATCGGTCGGTGTGGTGGGACTGGACGGTGGTCATGGGTGCTCCCCGGTGTTCGTCGTGCCCGGACCGTTGTCCGGCTGCTGCGACGAATCTCCACCCTGCCCCAGGGGCGGCCTCAAGCGTGACCCGGCTCACAGCGGCGCCGCGCGCCGCGCCGCGGACTCAGCCGGCGGCTCAGCCGGCGACCTCCACGGTCACGTCGTAACTGCGCTGGTTCGGTGTGCAGTTGAGGGCCTCGCCGCAGACGGTGCGGAAGGCGGTCAGGTGGGCCGTCCCCGCCGTACGGGCGGTGAAGGAGGTGGTGACGGTGCCGCAGCCGCCGCCGGGGCGGCAGGAGGGGGACGGCGCGGTGGTCGGGGAACCGGTCGGGGCGACCACCGCGGGGGCGGAGCTGGTGGCGCCGGACCAGTACGTCCCCTGGAGTTCGACCGAGACGGTGGCCCCGACGGACACCTTCACCGTGGTGTGGTTGGCCTTCTCGTCGGCGGTCACGGTCACGGCGGCCGGTGTGGTCACGGCCGTGACCGTCGGTGCCGGGGCGGAGGCCGCCGTGGAGGGGCCGGTGGAGCCGCAGCCCGTCAGGGCCAGCAGGGCGGCGGCGCAGCCGAGGACGAGGACGGCGGGTCTGTTGAGCTTCACGGGGGTTCCTTCGGGACGGGGTTGGCAGCGGTACCGGTTGGACGCACGGGACGCCGGATCGGATCCCCCCCGAATGCGGAAATACCGCACCGGGGCGGGCGCGAGGCCCACCCCGGTGCGTCGAGCCGAGGCGATCGTCAGGAGACGGTCACGTCGTCGTAGTAGGTGTAGGTCGGGTCACCCGGGTAGTTGTCGTCGTGGTTGCTCAGGGTGAGCGTGTACGAGTGGCCCGGGGTGACGGTGGCCGTCTTGTTGGTCCAGCTGCCGGTGGTGGTGCAGGTCTTGGCGAGGACCGTGGTGGTCGTGCCGGTGGTGTTGTCCTTCAACGTGGCGGTGGCCCAGTCGTAGGTCACCGTGTCGTCGCAGGTGTTGCTGTACCAGAAGGACAGCTTGCTGGAGCCGGTCGGCGCGGTGAAGGTCTGGGTGACGGAGGAGTCCCCGGTCGGGTTGGTGGAGCCGACCATCGCGCCGTAGCTGCCGCTGTGCGCCGCGCCCGTGGTGGCGGAGGTGGAGCCGGCGGCGGTCCAGCCGCTCAGGCTGCCGGTCTCGAAGCCGCCGTTGGTGACGGCGTTGCCGCCGCCGGAGCCGCCGGACTCGGTCCAGCTGAACGTGGTGCTGCCCGCGGCGCCGGTGGTGTCGGTCGCGGTGACCGTCACGCTGGAGGTGCCGGCGGCGGTCGGGGTGCCGGAGATCAGGCCGGTCGAGGAGTTGATCGACAGGCCGGCGGGCAGGCCGGTGGCCGAGTAGGTCAGGGTCTGACCGGAGGCGGAGTCGCTCGCGCTGATCTGCAGGCTGGCCGCGGTGCCGACGGTGCCGGACTGGTTGCCCGGGTTGGTGACGGTGACCGTGTTGGTGTTGCCGTGGTTCAGGATGGCGTGCGTGATGGCGCAGGAGTTGGTGTCGTTCGACCAGCTGGCCTGCTCGGCGAAGGTGCCGTAGGAGCCGAAGGAGACGTTGGCGGCGCCGCCGGTGGAGCCGGGCTGGATCCAGGCGCACTCGTCCGAGTTCTCCTGGCCGTTGTACGAGCTGCCGGAGACGTGGTTGGTCCAGCCGCCGGCCGGGTTCTGGTCGGACATCATCTCGTGCCACTCGTGGCCGAGGGTCATCGTGAAGCCGTCCAGCGTGCCGGGCGAGTTGACGAAGCCGACGCCGCAGCTGGCGCCCTGGTCGATGTTGTACGGCTGGTTGGAGAAGGCGATGTCGCCGTAGGGCGAGCTGGCCGCACCGCCGGTGAGGGTGGTGTCACCGTTCCAGTCGTGCCAGGCGCAGTACCCGGTGGTGGGGTTCTGGTAGTCGTCCGGGTTGGTGCCGTGCGGCGACAGGATGATGTAGTACGCGTCACGGTTGGAGGCGGCCGTGGTGTTGCCGAAGTGGCCGGCGGCCTTGACGGACTCCTGCGCCAGCTGGTTGCCGGTGGCCGAGGCGGGCGAGGGGGCCGCGTTGTCGTACCAGACACCGGAGAGCACGCCGCCGCTCTGGTACGGGATGAAGTTGGCGTTCGACGGGCAGCTGACCGCACCGGTGGCGACGTTGGGGCCGTCGCACCACTGGGTCAGGTCGGCCGACCAGGTCTCGCCGTTGGTGCCGATGCCCTTGAACATCTGCTGGGTGGCACCTGCCGCGCCGGCCGAGTCGCCGGAGAACTTGGCGTTGCCGTTGGCGTCGGTGGTCTGGGTGCCCCACTGGCTGCCGTAGAAGACCAGGTAGACCTTGGAGTGACCGCTCTGCACGCCGATGCCGTCGACACCGCCGCCGTAGGAGAGCGTCTCCTGGCCGGTGGCCGCGGCCTGGGCGTGGGCGGCCATCCACTCCTTGTACTTCTTCTGCTGCTGCTTGCCCATCACCGCGCCGTGGCGGTACGGGTGGCCGTTCTGAGGGCTCCAGGGGTTGAACTCGTTGTTGACGCTGCCCGAGGAGCTGGAGATGTCCTGGGCGGCGGCCGGTCCGGCCGCGCCGGCGAGACCGGCGGCGGCGAGCGCTATGGACGCCAGGCCGGTGAGCGCCGCGTTCTTCGCGCGCCGCATTCTGGGGGAGTGACCCATGGGGTGAGGGTGCCTCTCTGCTTGCCGATCGCCCATTGCGGCTGGGGGCCGCGAACGATCCCTTTGTGGGGAAGGAGCAACAGGCGGAATCCACCGGGCGCCGAATCCGGTTCTATCTTCCGGACAGCCGGAATTGACGGTCTCTCGGTGGGGCCAGCTGCTTGGGCATGAAGGAAAGCAGAGTTGATGAACGGTGGTCAACGGCTGCGGGTAAGGAAACATTAAGAACGGTGTTCGGGCAGGTGAAGAGCCTGTCGGGAAGTCAATTCGAGGCCTGCGACATTCACTGAATATCGCTCGGAAGACTGTTTCGACATTCGGTGAAACGTCGCCGTTTCAACATTGCAGCTTTTCCGGACCAGCAGTCACGACCACCGTCACGAGCACCCCTCGGGACCGCCCCTCAAGGCCGTCCCTCACGGCCCCTGTCACAGCCGCCCGCCGGCGCTGTCCGCAGACAACCGCTGGGCCAGGTACACCGGGACGACCGAGAGCAGCACCAGCACCGCCGCCACCACGTTCACCACCGGGGCCTGGTTGGGGCGCGCCAGGTTGGCGTAGATCCAGACCGGCAGGGTCTGGACGGCCGGGCCGGCCGTGAAGGTGGTCACCACGATCTCGTCGAAGGACAGCGCGAAGGCCAGCAGGCCGCCCGCGAGCAGGGCCGACCGCACGGCCGGGAAGGTGACGTACCGGAAGGTCTGGAAGGTGTGGGCGCCGAGGTCCGCCGAGGCCTCCTCGGCGGAGGGGGCCAGCCGGCGCAGCCGGGCGAGGACGTTGTTGAACACCACCACCACGCAGAAGGTGGCGTGCCCGATCACCACGGTGAGCAGGCCGAAGCCGATGCCGGCCGGGCCCAGCACGGTGCGAAAGGCGGCGTTGAGCGCGATGCCGGTGACGATGCCGGGCAGCGCGATCGGCAGGATCACCAGGAAGGACACCGCCTGGCGGCCGAAGAACCGGTACCGCTGGACGGCGAAGGCCGTCATGGTGCCCAGCACCAGCGCCACCAGGGTGGCCCCCGCCCCGGCCTGGAGCGAGGAGACCAGGGCGCTGCGGGCGCCCTCGGACTGCCAGGCCCGGACCCACCACTCGGTGGTGAGCCCGGTCGGCGGCCAGGCGAAGGAGCGGTCCCGGTTCAGCGAGTTGACCAGCACCAGCAGCAGCGGCAGGTAGACGACGGCGAGGCCGAGGAAGGTGGCCGCGCGCAGCGCGATCCGGGTGCGGCGGGAGAGGATCACGGGGGTACGCCTCCGAGGGGGGTGTCCTAGGGCGTGTCTGACAATTCGCGTCGGATCAGCGTGCGGCGTTGGGGTGCGTGCATCGCAAGGCGGAGGAGGGAGTCCATGCGGAGCATCGGCGACTGACGACAACGCGGCGAGGTGCGTGCCCCGGCGTCGCGCGCCCGGCGGGAATTGTCAGACACGCCCTAGAAGGAGTCCAGGGCGCCGGTGCGGCGCACGGCGAGCAGGTAGCCGACAATCATCACCACCGGGACGCAGGACAGCGCGGCGGCCAGCGGCAGGTTGAGCGTCACGTTGTCGGCGATCGCGGTGCCCAGCACCTGGGTCTTGCCGCCGACGATCCGTACGGTGATGTAGTCGCCCAGGCTGAGCGAGAAGGTGAACACCGACCCGGCGAACACCGAGGGCAGGACCAGCGGGAGGACGACCGAGCGGAAGGTCCGCCAGGCGGAGGCGCCCAGGTCGGCGGAGGCGTCGAGCAGGTTTCCGGGCAGGTTCTCCAGCCCGGCGAAGACCGGCAGGATCATGTACGGCAGCCACAGGTAGGCGAGGACCAGGACCACCGCCGTGGTGCCGTACCCCGGGCTGGACAGCCCGAACGGGGCGCCGAGCCGGTCCAGCACGCCGCCCTGGCTGAGGATGACCCGCCAGGCGTAGGCCTTCACCAGGTAGCTGGCCCACAGCGGCGTCAGGACGGCCACCACCAGCAGCTTGCGGGTGCGCGGCCGGGCGATCCGGGCCATGTAGAAGGCCATCGGGAAGGCCACCACGGCGTCGATCACGGTGACGGCGGCGGCGATGCCGAGCGTGCGCAGGGCGACCGTCCGGTAGACCGGCTCGGTGAGGACGGTGTGGAAGTTGGCGGTGTTCCAGACCCGGACGAGGTCGTAGGTGAAGTCGTCGACCGCCCAGAAGGCCGACAGCAGCAGGACGGCCAGCGAGCCCAGGTAGGCGAGCAGCAGCCAGGCCATCGGGGCGGACAGCAGCAGTGCCAGCCGCAGCCCGGCGTGCCGGTGCAGCACGGCGGCGGCCCGCCGCACGCCGCCCCGCCGCGGCTGCCGTACCGGGGCGGTCGCGGCGGCCGTTCCGGTCGTGCCGGTCGGGTCGGTCGTGCCGGTCGCGGTCATCAGCCCTTGATCTCGGTCCAGGCGGACGTCCAGGCGGCGTAGTCGGTGCAGGCCACCGTGCGGCCGTCCAGGCAGCTCCTGACCGGGGTGGTCCAGTAGTACACGTCCTTCCAGTAGGCCTCGTCGGCGGCGTGGAAGGTGGCGCAGAAGCCCTTGTCGGTGTTGAGGTCGCAGGCCTTGGAGTTGGCCGGCGCCTCGCCGAACCACTGGGCGACCTGGGCGTTGGCGGTCGGCGAGACGATCCAGTTCATCCACTGGTAGGCGCAGTTGGGGTGGGCGGCCTTGGCGGACACCATCCAGGTGTCGGACCAGCCGGTGGCGCCCTCCTTCGGCAGAACGGCCTTGACCGGCGCCTTGTCGGCCTGGGCCAGGTTGGCGATCACCTGCCAGCTGGTGCCGACCACGGTGTCCCCGGTCTTGAAGGAGTTCTCCGACTTCTGGAAGTCGCTCCAGTACTCGCCGATCGCCTTGTGCTGGGTCTTCAACAGGTCGGCGGCCGCCTTGAGCTGGGCGGCGTCCAGGGCGTACGGGTTGGTGATGCCGAGCTCCGGCCTGGTCTTCATCAGGTAGAGCGCGGCGTCGGCGATGTAGATCGGGGAGTCGTAGGCGGTGACGTGGCCGGTGTAGGGCGCGGCGCCGTCGAAGACCACGCTCCAGGAGTCGGGGGCCGGGGTGACCTTGTCGGTGCGGTACATCAGCAGGTTGGCGCCGCGGCCGTGCGGGATGCCGTACATCTGGCCGTTGACCGAGTTCCAGGGCTGGTTCTTGAGGCCGTCGAAGACGTCCGCGTAGTTCTGCACCAGGGCGGTGTTGACGGGGGCGACGTCGCCGGCCGCGATCAGCCGCAGGGTCGCGTCGCCGGAGGCCGAGACGGCGTCGTACTGGCCGGTCTTCATCAGCGAGACCATCTCGTCGGAGGTCCCGGCGATCTTCGTGTTGACCTTGCAGCCGGTCTGCTGCTCGAAGGGGTGGACCCAGTCGACGCTCTTGTCGTCCGAGCCGTCCTCGGCGTAGCCGGCCCAGGCGACCAGGTTCACCTGGCCCTCCCCGGCGCCCAGGGACTGGAGCATCGGCAGCTTCGGCGGGTTCAGCCCGTGCGAGCCGTTCGCGGTGCCCGTGCCGCCACTGCTGCTGCCGCACCCTGCGGCGAGCAGGACGGCGGCGGTGGCGGCGGCCGCGGCGCGGGCGATCAGGGGGATGCGCATGGCGGGGTGTTCCGATCTTCGGTGAGGGGGTGGGGGTGGGTCAGGAACCGACCCGGACGGTGTGCTTGCGCTGCCAGGCCAGGACGACCTCGGTGCCGCGGTGGCGCAGCACGTCGGCGGAGCCCTCGTCGACGTTCTGCCGGACGGCGGTCAGCCGCCCGCCCGCCTCCAGGTCCACCAGGAACCGGGTGTGGCCGCCCGCGTAGACGACCTCGGCGACCCGCCCGGTGGCGGACAGCTCGTCCGGCCCGGCCGGGTCGTCCGGGTGCGCTATCCGGATCTTCTCCGGGCGGACGCTGAACAGTCCGGCCTGGCCCACCACCTGCTCGGCGGCCGGGCCGTCCAGCAGGTTGGAGGTGCCGACGAAGCCGGCCACGAAGGCGGTGGCCGGATGCTCGTACACCTCGGCGGGCGGGCCGACCTGCTCGATCCGGCCCGCGTTGAACACCGCGACGCGGTCGCTCATCGTCAGCGCCTCGTCCTGGTCGTGAGTGACGAACACGAAGGTGATCCCGACCTCGCGCTGGATCCGCTTGAGCTCGGCCTGCATCTCGTGCCGCAGTTTCAGGTCGAGCGCACCGAGCGGCTCGTCCAGCAGCAGCACCTTCGGGCGGTTCACCAACGCCCTTGCCAGCGCGACGCGTTGGCGCTGACCGCCGGAGAGCTGGTCCGGGCGGCGGCGCTCGAAGCCCGCCAGCCGGACCATGGCGAGCGCCGCCCGCACCCGCTCGGCCCGTTCGGACTTCGGCACCCGGCGGACCATCAGGCCGTAGCCGACGTTCTGTTCGATCGTCATGTGCGGGAACAGCGCGTAATCCTGGAACACCGTGTTGACGTCCCGGTCGAACGGCGGCAGGCCGGTGACGTCGGCGCCGCCCAGCAGGACCCGTCCGGCGCTCGGGGCCTCGAAGCCCGCGATCATGCGCAGCACGGTGGTCTTCCCGGAGCCGGAGGGCCCGAGCATCGCGAAGAACTCGCCCTCGCCGATGTCCAGGTCGACGCCGTCGACCGCGCGGACCTGGCCGTCGAAGGTCTTGGCCAGCCCTTCGAGCCGGACCGCGCCGGGGGCCGGCTCCGGTCGGGGTGGACGCTCGTGGCTGCTCAACTCCGATGGCCCTTCTGGCTGGTACGACAAGCGGACGGTACGGGCGGGGTCGTCCCGCCGGTCCGCACGGTTTCGCGCGGTTCGCACGGAACCCTAGGAAGGGATCACCCCGCCAGGCTATGGACGCCCGCACGGTCTTCCGTCGGCGAGTTGTGCGGCGCTACAGTCCGGCGCATGCCGGTGACGCTGCGCGATCTGCTTCGGGAAGAGGGCCTCGGCCTGCGACTGTGCACCGGCACGGCCGGGCTCGACCGGGTCGTGCGCTGGGCCGCGGTGACCGAACTCGCCGACCCGACGCAGTGGTTGACGGGCGGCGAGCTGCTCCTCACCACCGGCCTGCGGCAGCGCGGCGCCGCCGCGCAGACCGCCTTCGTCCAGCGGGTGGCGGCCGCCGGCGCCTCGGGGATCGGCTTCGGCACCGGGCTGAGCCACCCTGCCGTCCCACGGGCCACCGTCGCCGAGGCCGAGCGGCAGGGCCTGGCGGTGCTGGAGGTCCCGTACGAGACGCCGTTCATCGCGGTGAACCGGCTGGTCGCCGAGCGGATCACGGCCGAGGACCACAGCGCGCAGCGGCGGCTGGTCGACCAGCACGACCTGCTGGTCCAGGCGCTGCTCGGCGGCGAGGGCCTGACCGCACTGCTGCGGGTGCTGAGCCGGGCCTGCGGCTCGGAGGTCGCCGTGCTGGACCGGCACGGGGTGGTGCTGGCCGCCGCTCCGGAGCGGCCGGAGGCGCTGCTCGCGGAGCTGCGGGCGGCCGGGCGGCCCGGTGGTCCGGCGGCGGGGCACCCGGGCGCCGGGCACCCGGGCGCACAGGGGCCCGGCGGCGCCGGGCCGCTGCGGCTGCCGGTGCAGGTCGACGGGGTGGTCGCGGCCTTCCTCTGCCTGCGCTCGGCAGGCCCGGCGGCGGACGTCCTCCCGTACGCCGCCCGGCTGGTCGGACTGGAGCTGGCCCGCCGTCAGGCCCACCTGGCCGGGCGGCGGGAGCTGGTCGGCCAGGTCGTCGAGGACATCGTGCGGGACGTGATCGCACCGGCCGCCGCCGAGCGCCGGCTGGCCGCCTTCAGGCTCGACCCCCAGGCCGCCCACCGGGTGGTGCTGGGCCGACTGGCGCCGGAGGGCGCCGGGCCCGGGGCCGGGGCGGAGGCGGACCGGCGGCTCGCCCGGCTGCCCTGGCTGCCGACGGAGCACCCCGACTCCCCCGAGCCGGTGCTCACCGCCGTCGTCAACCGGTACCTGGTGGCGGTGCTCCCCCGCTCCGCGCCGGTCGACGACCTCGCCCGGCGCTTCCGCACCGCGCTCGCCGGCCTGGACGCCCGCGCCGCGGTCGGCATCGGCGGCTGCTACCGGGGCGTCGACGGGCTGCGCTGGAGCTGGTTCGAGGCCCAGGCCGCCCTCGCCAAGGGCCCCGGGGTGCACGGCGGCGACCCGCTCAACCTGCCCCGGCTGCTGCTGTCCAGCCCCGACCTGCCGTTGAAGCAGCTCGCCGTCGAGGTGCTGCGCCCGCTCACCCGCTTCGACGAGGCCAACCGCGCCGACCTGGTCACGACCCTGCACGCCTACCTCGCCGCGGACTGCTCGGTGCAGGCGGTCGCCGACCGGCTGTACGTCCACCGCAACACCGTCCGCTACCGGCTGGACCGGATCGAGCGGCTCACCGGCCGCTCCCTGGCGTCCATGCAGGACCGCTTCCAGCTCTGGCTGGCGCTGCTCGCCGCCTACCCCGAACGGCAACCGGCCGTGCAGCCGCAGGACTGACGGTCGACTGACGGTCGCGGTCAACCTCAGCCACCGGGGGATCGCAGGCTGGATCGACCGCACCATCAACGGCGAGACCTGACAGCTGCGGGGACAGGACGAACCTGCGTGCGCCGGCGCACGCCGAGGCCCCCGGGGTCCGCCGTGCTCGCTGCGCGGACGGCGGGCTCCGGGGGCCGGTGTCGTTCCTACCCGGTCACTGACAGGCCTTGCGGCCGTGGTTCGCCTTCTTCTTCCGTCGGGCCTTCTTCTTGCGGGCGCGCTTGGACATCGTGCTGTTCCTCGTCGTTCGTGGGTGGGTGGGGAGGTGGGTGCGGTTCAGACGGCCCGGCCGACCAGCTGGTCGGCGAGCTTCGCCAGGCGCTTCTGCGAGCGCTCCTCCTGGGCGGCCTGGGCCGTGGGCGCGGCGACGCCGCCGTCGTAGTAGGCGCCGTTGACGACCTCGGCGTCCGGCAGGCAGAGCCGGACCACGGCCGCCGCGCCCTCCGCCGCCGGTGCGCCGACCCGCCCGTACAGCGGCAGCAGCGCGGTGTCGCACAGGCCCGGGTTGAGGCTGACGGCGGTGATGCCGGAACCGGCCGGCGCCATCTCGGCGGTCGCCATGGTGAGCGCCAGCTGCGACTGGGCGTACGCGGCCACCCGGGAGTACTTCTTCACCCGGTGCGGGTCCGACCAGTTCATCGACGCGGTGCGGTGCAGGGAGGAGGACACGTTGACGATCCGGGCGTCCCCGGCCGCCGAGAGCGGGGCCCGGAGCAGCTTGGCCAGCAGGTGCGCGGCAAGGAAGTTGACCTGCAGCGAGAGCTCGTTGCCGTCGTCGGTCAGGGTGCAGCGCTCGGGCGCCATCACGGCGGCGTTGTTCACCAGCAGGTCCAGCGCCGGGTAGTGCTTGACGACCGTGCCGGCCAGCACCGCGACCTCCGACAGCTTGGTGAAGTCGGCCGCCAGCTCGACGAGTTGGTCACGGCGGGCCCCGGCGGCGATCAGTCGGCCCACGGCGTCCTCCGCCTCGGCGGTGGTCCGGGCGTGCACCAGGACGTTCGCTCCCAGCCCGGCGAGCAGCCGGGCGGTCTCCCAGCCGATGCCGGAGGAGGCACCGGTGACGAGGGCGATACGGGCGGACAGAACAGTGTCGGACATGACCCATCCAAGGGTGGTAGGCATCGGCGGGGTGCGGCGACGGGCGGCGCGCGGCCGCCCGCGCCGGGGCCGCCGGTGCGGGAAGGTGTGGTGCGAGTTGGGATGTGGTGCGGGAAGCGCCGACCCGCCCCCGCCCTCGGAGCCGAACGGGGCGGGGGACGGGCGGCGGTGATCGGCACGGGCCCGGCGAAACGGAGCCGGGCCCGTACGCACGGCCGGTGACCAGCGGGAAGGAGCTCGGTACTACCGGACGGCAGTGGCGACCGCGACCGCGACGACGAACCGCGGCCGACTATGCGGCGGGCGGTCGTGGTGGCGGGTCGAGCGGTGCATGCCGTCCATCAAAGCCCGCGCGGGTGCCCGGGGCAAGCTCCGTCACCCGCCCTGACGAACTCCTGACGCTCCCCTGACGCGGGACCACGCGGGACCACGCGGAACCACGCAGGACCACGCGTGACCACGGCAGGGGTGCCGGCTCCCGCCAAGGTTCCGTCAGCAACCGCCCTGGCGCCGCCAGGCTTTCGTCAACGGGCCGGGGCTGGCGGGCGCGGACTGCCGTACTGGACGCATGCCGATCCACCCCGTGCCCGCCCTCGACCGGTCCGCCCTCGACCCGTCCCCCGTCGACCCGTCCCCCGTCGACCTGTCCGCCGTCGAGCGGCCCGGTGCGAGCCTGTTGCCAGCCCACGTCGACCGGAGCGGACACGGCGGCCGGTGGGCGGACGACCCCGACGCGGTCCGCGCGCTGCTGGTGCACTGCGGGCCGGAACGGCTGCTGCGAGGGGACCCGGCGCGCCTGGACCCGACGGTCCTGGCCCGCTTCGGGCGGGGGCAGTTCCACGCGCCGGACCGCTTCCTGCCCCTGCTCGGCCGGATCTTCACCCACCTCACCCCGTGGGTGCGAGTGCTGCACGTCCACGCGGAGCGGCCGCGGCCGGTGTCCCGGCACACGGCGGCCTGGGTCCGCCCGTTGGGCGCGGCGGACGAGGCTCACCTCGACCGCTTCGCCCGGCGCTCGACCACCCTCGGCCGCCCCGTCGGCCGCCCCGTCGGCCCGCACTGGATCGCCGAGACCTGGGGCGGCCACCGCGCCCTCGCCGCCGGCGGCTACGCCTGGGGTGCGTTCCTGGGCCCGTACCTGGCCTCGCTGGCGTGCGGCTACCTCGTCGGCCGCGAGCACCTGGACCTCGCGGTGGCCACCGACCCGGCCTTCCGCCGCCTCGACCTGGCCCTCGCCTGCGTCCACGCCGCCACCGCCGCCGCCCGCGCCCGGGGACTCACCCCGACCTGGTCGGCCCCCAGCGGCAATCACGCCAGCCGCGCCCTGGCCGAGGCGGCCGGCTTCCGCCCGGTGCGCCGGGAGCTGGTGCACTGGGCGGGCCCACGGCGCACCGGCTGACCACGAGCCCGGCCGGGCGTCGTCCGGGCGCTGAACGGCCCGCGCCCCGGGGTGGCGGGGCGCGGGCCTTCGGTGGTGGTTCAGTGGTGGTTCAGCAGTGTTTCAGCGGCGGCCGGTCCGGGCTCAACGGCCCTGGAGGGACTTGACCTTGTCGCCGAAGGTCCAGCCCTTCGAGCCGTCCCAGTTGAGCGACCAGGTCATCAGGCCCTTCAACGCGCCGCCGAAGTTGCCCCAGGCCTGGCCGACCGAGCCCGGGTCCAGGTAGCCGCCGCCCGCGCCCGGCTGGGCCGGCAGGCCGGGCACCTGCTTGTCGTACGGAACGGTGACGGTGGTGCCCTGGACGGTCAGGCCGTTGTTCAGGCAGGTGGTCTGGACGGTGAAGCCCTGCACCGTACCGGCCTGGTAGGAGTCCCCGGAGCAGCCGTACATGCTGCCGTTGTAGTACTGCATGTTCAGCCACCACAGCTGCCCGTTGTCGGCGTACTTCTTGATGATCGGCAGGTAGGCGCCCCAGATGGAGCCGTAGGTGACGCTCCCGCCGGTGACGTACGCGGTCTCGGGGGCCATCGTGAGGCCGAAGCCCTTGGGCATCTGGGCCAGCACGCCGTCGATGATGCGCATCAGGTTGGCCTGGGAGGCGGAGGGCGTCTTGATGTCCCCGCTGCCGGAGAGGCCGGTCTCGATGTCGATGTCGATCCCGTCGAAGTTGTACTTCTTGAGGATCGGGACGACGGTCGCCACGAACCGGTCGGCGACGGTGCTGGAGCTCAGGTCGATGCCGGCGGCGGCGCCGCCGATGGACATCAGGATCGTCGCCCCGGCCGCCTTGGCCTGGCACATCTCGGCGGGGGTGGAGACCTTGACGTTGGCGTCCATGCCGTCCTGCCACAGCACGGTGCCGTCGGAGAGGATCACCGGGAAGGCGGCGTTGATCACGTTGTAGCCGTGGGCGGCGATCCGGCTGTCGGTGATGGGCACCCAGCCCATGCCCGGGTGGACGCCGTTGGCGGCGCCGTCCCAGTTCTCCCAGTAGCCCTGGAGGACCTTGCCCGAGGGCCGGGGCTTGGTCGGGCAGGTGTCACCGCCCGGCGGGGTGGTCGGCGGCGTCGTGGGTGGTGTGGTGGGTGGGGTGGTGGGAGGGGTGGTGGGAGGCGTCGTGGGCGGGGTGGTCGGCGGCGTCGTGGGCGGGGTGGTCGGTGGCGTCGTCGGCGGCGTGGAGCTGCTGCCGCCGGGGCCGGTGAGCGACACGTCGTCCGCGTAGTAGGCGGGCTGCCCGTACCAGCCGTGCAGGTAGACCGTCACCGAGGTGGTGCTCGGCCCGGTGGTGAAGCCGACGCTGAGCTGGCCGTACGAGGCGTTGCCCGGCGCCCAGGTGGACGGGTCGCTGCCACCGGTGCCGCTGGCGCCCAGGTAGACGTAGCTGCCCTGGACGTAAGCGCTCAGCGTGTACTGGGAGTTGGGCTGCACGCTGACGGTCTGGGAGCACTGGGCGGTGTCCTGGCCGGTCGGCGTGGACCGGAGGGCGGCGCTGCCGGAGTGCACCGGGCTGCCGACGACCGCGGCGGTGCCGGGCGAACAGGTCCAGTTGGAGAGTCCGCTCTCGAAGCCGGGGTTGGCCACCAGGTTGGGGGTCGCGGCCCCGGCGGTGACGGAGCCGGTCACCGCGAGGCCGGCGCCGATCAGGGCGGCGGTCCCGACCACGGCGAGGGAGCGGACCAGCACGGTCGGACGGTGCCGGGTCGGGGTCAGGTGTGGACTCGACGCGCGCTCCAGACCCACCCGGCGCGGTGCGCCGCTGGGACGGCCGCCGTCCGGATCGGGGTGGAAACCGCCCGACGGGCGTGGGGTTCGCGACCTCCGACGGAACATGCTGTGCTCCCTTCCCGCCGGGGCGCCATGGGCATGACGACGCGTGGGGGCGTGACGCCCGGCCGTGGGTGAGGTGGGGGGACATGTGGGGCTGTGCCGGACCGGATCGTAGGAGCGGAGCCGGAGTTGGTCAATAGGTCTGGACCACTAAGGTCTGGACCACTTGCCATCTGAGCCGCCCGGATGTCCCCCCCGCCCGCCGAGCCCCGCGCTCCCTCCTCAGAGCAGCACCGCTCCCACCACGGTCGTCGCCACCAGCACCACGATCATCAGCACGTGGTACCGCACGCCCCGCTCCACCGAGCGCCGCCCTGCGGAGGCGTCCAGCGTGAACACGGCCGGATCGGAGGGATCATGATGGACCGTCAGTTCCCTTCCGTACGCTCCGGCCTGGCCCGGGAGGTCGGTCGGGCAGTACGCCGTGACGGCCGTG
Organism: Kitasatospora sp. NPDC028055; assembly: GCF_040637885.1. Taxonomy (NCBI): domain Bacteria; kingdom Bacillati; phylum Actinomycetota; class Actinomycetes; order Kitasatosporales; family Streptomycetaceae; genus Kitasatospora; species Kitasatospora sp. NPDC028055. Next base: position 122,950 of record NZ_JBEZXE010000021.1, read on the forward strand.
CCGCCCCGGGTGGTGAAGGACAGCACCGGGGTGATGGTGGTCGAGGTGTGGCCGTCATCGTCGACGCTGACGTCCCTGAGCACCGCGACGACCCGGCCGGGCACCGCCTCCAGCACGGCCAGCCTGCCGAGGCGGGCGGCCTTCTCCTGTACCGCTCGCGGGAGTTGGACGATCCCGGCGACGGCCCACGGGCCCGCGACACCGATCAGGACCCACGGCCACCCCCAGCGGACGGCGGCCAGCGCCACCAGCCCGGCACAGAGCAGGAACAGCGCGAGGGCCGGCCGGCCCAGCCCACGGCCGGGCTGCTCCGGGGCGTTCGAGAACCGGTAGGCGTGCGGACGGCCCGGCGGATACCCGACCCCGACCTCCCGGCCCTCCCACGCGGCGGTGATCGTCTCGCCTCGCTCACCGTCGTTGGTGACCGTGACCTCCTCACCCGAGACCGGGTCCCGGTAGCGGACGACCACCGCGATCCCGCCCTTGCGCGAGCCACCGTGCCGGGGCTGGGTCACCCGGACGATCCGCCCCGTCAGCCGGACCTTCCGCTGGTCCGCGGTCACCCCGGCCAGCGACCTGCCCAGCCCGACCAGAGCCACCACGGCCCACAGCCCGCACCACAGCAACAGGAATCCGTCCCACCCCATCTGCACCCCTCCTCCCGTCCCGTCCGTACCGGTCAGCCGCCGCTGCGCCGCAGCACCTGGCCACGGCCGTCCGCCTCCAGCGTCGCGGAGCCGCCGTCGCCGGTCACCACGATCCTGAGCGTCAGCGCGCCGGTGATCCCGTCGGCGGTCAGCTGCCAGCTCTTCGGGGACTTGACGCCGAGGGTGCTCCGGGCCTCCTCCACCAGGCCGGGGATCCGGTCGTACGGCAGGGAGCGCGGATCGAACCCGAGTCCCTGCCCGGTGCCCGGGAAACCGGCACCCGGGGAACCGGCACTTGGCGAACCGGCACTTGGCGAACCGGCGCCCGGGACACCGCCGGCCGGGTCGAAGACCACCGTCAACTGACGGTCCTGCACGACGACGGTGAGCGCCTGGCGCTGCTCTCCGTCCCGCATCAACGAGTCGACGGCCTTGCGCGGCTCGCCCTGGTCCAGCATGGACTGCCCCGGGCCGAGGGCGACCGTGCCGGTGACCGAGGTCACGGTGATCGTGGCGGACGAGGAGGAGGAGAAGGAGGAGGTGACGGCCGGCCGGGGCGCACCGGCCCCGTCCTCGACCGCGGCGAACAGCTCCGTGCGGAACAGCAGCAGCACGGCACCCGCGCCGAGCAGCAGGCCGAGGACGGTGAGCAGACCGCCCGCACAGCCCGACCCGTGCTCCTCCCGCATCGCCGGACCGGGCACCGAGTCCAGCCGGGCCCCGGCCGCGCGCCGCTCCCACTCCGGCGTCGGCCGCTTCACGATCCGCGCCTTCCACGGTCGGTCCGGCGGGTACTCCACCACCACGACCCCGCGCGGCCGGTAGTCGGGGAGCTCGACGAGGTTGATCTCCTGCCGGATCCCCACCCGGAACGCGGGCGCGTCGTCCGGCACCACGCTCAGCTCGAACCGCACCGGAACGTCACTGGTCTCGCCCCCGACCGCCTCCAGCGCCTCGATCAGCGCCAGCGCCCGGCTCGGCACGACGGCCGCCTCCCGGGCCCGGCGCGGCAGCGAGGCGAGGAAGACCACCAGGCCGTAGCCGACCGGCAGCGCGAGCCCCAGCACGATCAGCGGCGTCCGCCCGAGCACGCACCCGCTGACGAAGCCTGCCAGCGACGCCCCGATCACCCCGCCGGTCAGGAAGCCCAGGGCGAGGTCGGACGGCGTGTTCGGCGAGGGCGGCCCACCCGCGGCTGTCGTCATGCGGCCGATTGTGCACGTCCGGGGCGACCGCCGACAGGCCCTCGGGTGACCGGAACGGTCACAAGCCGATCACAACTCCCGCCCCTTCCTCCCCTCTTGGCGATGGCCGCTCCGCCGGACGAGGGCGGCGCCGCACGCGGCTATGCGCTGCTCACAGTTGCTTGTAGTTTGAGCTCCATGAACAATTGTGAGCAGTGCTGGAGCTACGCGTGACCGCTATCGATCGTATCGCCCTGTCCGGCGCCCGGCTGGTGCTGCCCGGCGGTGTCGTCGAGGGCGGTCGGCTGGCCGTCGAGGGCGACCGGATCGCCGCCCTCACCGGCGGCGCGAGCGGTGGGAAGGCCGAGCCCGGCGACCTCGACCTGACCGGCCACACCGTCGTCCCCGGCTTCGTGGACCTCCACGTCCACGGCGGCGGCGGCGCCTCCTACGCCTCCGGC
>NZ_JBEZXE010000022.1:0-123258 GCF_040637885.1 Kitasatospora sp. NPDC028055
ACGCTCGGCTGGGAGACCCCAGCCGAGCGCCTGCATAAACTCATCGCGGCCTGAGCAAACCGACCACGTGTTGCAACGACCCCTAGAAACCGCCGGCCGAACGGCGGGGCTTCCACGACCTGGCGGCCCTGTTCCGGCAGGCGGAGGAGCACCCGCCCGCCTCCTGAGCGGACCTCACCCCCAGCCGGGCACCGGCGGCAACGGCCAGGCCGGCAGCACCTCCGGCGCCGGCAACCCGCCGTCCACCCGCAGGCCCGTCAGCAGGCCCGTCAGCGGGCCGCGCCCGGCCAACCAGGCGAGCAGCGCGTGCCCGGGGCCGCTCACCACCGGGCCCGCCCCGCCGATCTCCCAGCTGCGGCCGAGGTCCTCGGCCTCCACCCGGGCCAGCGGCACCGACCGTACGGCCGACGCCGCGGCCGTCTCGGCCAGGGCCGCCCGGACGAACGCCGCGGGCCAGTCGGCCGGCCCGCGGCCGAGGCCCAGGTCGACCGCGTGCACCTCCAGCTCCCGCCAGGCCCGCCACAGCAGGTACCAGGCCGGGTGCCGCCAGCCCGCCAGTGCCGGGACCAGGACGTTCCGGCGCCCGGCCGGCAACTGAGCCGCGTCCCGCAGCAGCCCGTCCAGCCCGTCCCGCAGGTCGTCGACCAGCGCCCCGGCAGCGCGCCCCGCGCCCTCGCGCAGCCGCCGGTCCAGCTCGGCGGCGTCAGCGCGCGGCCCGGGCGCGCTGCCGGTACGGGCCAGGGCGAGCATCCAGCGGTACGCGTCGGCGCTGCGGGCGAGGTGGGTGAGCACATGGCCCCGGCTCCAGCCGGGGAGCAGCGAGGGCTCACGGGCCTGCCGGTCGGTCAGCGACGCGAGGTCCGCGCACAGGCGTGCCGCCGACGCCCGGACCTCCACGAGCAGCCAGTCGAAGTCCACCGGACGGTCGGGCTCCGCGAGCCCCGGCCAGTCGAGCCCGGAACGGGCCGGCTCCGAACAGTCGAGCTCTGACCAGTCGAGCTCGGAGCAGTCGAGCTCGGAACGGGTCGGCTCTGGCACCTCAACCCCCGCTCTCCGCCATCGACTTGATGCCCTCAAGGGTCGCCGTCATCCCGGTCCGCAGCTCCCCCAGACGGAAGGCGACGATCTTCTCCTCCGCCTCCGGCCGGGCGTCGATGGCCCGGGTGACGCCGCTACGGCCCGGGCCGAGCACCACCGAGTGCCGCAGCAGGGTCCCGCCGTCCTCGGGGCGCAGCTCGAAGCGCCACCGGGCCAACGCGCCGGTCGCATCCGTCACCGGGGCGCCGAAGCGGCCGTCCGCGTCCAGGACGGCCCAGGCGAAGGCACGGTGCTCGACCACCTCCACCACCTCGGAGACCGTCCGCCAGTCGGGCATCCCCGCCCGCCGGTTGTACCCCTCGAAGCGGGCGCCCGGCGCGGGGCCGTCCGCACCGTCCAGCCAGGCGACCCGCTGGAGCTCCGGGCTGTGCCGCGCGGGCAGTGCGATGTCCGTCACCAGCGCCCAGAGCCGCTCCACCGTCGCCCCGACGAACACCTCGCAGTCCGCGCCGGGACCATCGGCGTACCGCATTCCGTTCCCCCTCCACTGCCCGACTGTCCGTCCTGCCCGTACGCATGAGCACACGGGCGCACGGGCACGCGCGGATGCAGCTTGTGCAGCTGATGCAAACGGGTCGGCACCCGCCCCGCCCCCGCCTCTACGCGTCCGGAGCGCCGCGAAGGCAGCGGGCGGGTTGCCGCCCTCCTGCGGGCCCTGGCATCGATGATCGAGGCTGTCGGACTTCCAAGTCAATCCGCCGATTTCCTGGGGAACTTCCAAGGTAAGGCTTGGATCGGGCCCCTTCTCCTACCGGCCCGGATCCGGCAGTACCCTGGGCGTTCGTGACCCTCGACGACCTCCGCGTCTTCGCCGCCGTCTGCCGGGCCGGCTCGCTCAGCGCCGTCGCCCGCGACCTGGCGTGCAGCCAGTCCGCCGTCAGCCAGCACGTGAAGCGGCTGGAGCGCGAACTGGGCCTCGCCCTGATCGAGCGACACCCGCGCGGCGTGGTGCCCACCCAGGCCGGACGCCAGCTGCAGACCGCCGTGGCCAACGGGCTGGGCGGCATCGACCACGCGCTGCGCACCATCGCCGAACTCGCCCGCGGCGAGGGCGGATCGGTGCGGATCACCACCGGCGCCACCAGCATCCGGCACTTCATGTCCGCCGCCGTGGTCGACTTCCGCGAACGGTTCCCGCAGGTCAGCCTGGAGTTCCAGACCGGTGTATCCAGCCGTAGCTGTCTGGACGCGCTCACCGCCGGCCAGGTCGACCTGGCCTGGATCACCCTGGGCACGCCCGTCCGCGGCATCGAGCAGCGTCCCGTCGCCGACCTGCCGTGGGTGCTCGCCGTGGCGGCCGCCGACCCGCTCGCCGCCCGGGAGCGCATCGAACCCGTCGACCTCCAGGACGCCCGGCTCATCGGACTGCCGCAGAACTCCGTCTCCCGCTCCCAACTGGACGACTGGCTCGGCAAGTCGGGCATCCGCCCGGTCTTCGACACCAGCGTCACCGACTGGGACACCGCGATCCTGCTCGCCGAACTCGGCCTCGGGCACGCCGTCGTCCCCGCGCTCCCCGAGTGGCAGGGCCCCGGCCACCCCGGGCTCCGGCTGGTGCCGCTGCCCGACCTCCCGGGCCTCACCGTCGGCTGGGCCGCGCGCGAGTGGCTCACCCTGGGACCGCTCGCCCGGGCCTTCGCGGACACCGTCGCCGACCACTGCGGGCGGGCGGCGGCAGGGCCGGTCAGCCCCGCAGCCCCTCGTCGCGCCCCCTGACCGAGCATTCCCCGGCCGACTATCCCCCGGCCGAGTACTCCCCGGCCTCGTAATCCCTGACCGACCGCAGCCCGCCACCGCCCAGGAGCCTGGCCACCGGCAGTCCCTCGTCCCGGGACGTCACCGCCGTCAGTCGCTCGAAGTCCTCGGCCAGGACGTCCAGCAGGCTCAGCACCTGCTCGCCGGTCCGCAGCTCCAGCACCAGTTCGCAGCGCAACTGGGCCGGCAGCTCCGGGCGGTGGGGCAGCCCGTGCCACAGCACCGCCCGCAGGTAGTGCCGCCCCTCGGGCGCCGCGTGCGCCGTCAGCCACGCCGGGTCCAGCCGCTGGGAGAGGCCGAGGCCGGCGGCCCGCTCCTCCAGTCGCAGCAGCGCCGGGGTGTCGACGGCCATCAGGTCACGGGGCAGGGCCCGTTCCGTGTTCATGCCCCCATCCTGGCGCACCCGTACGACCGCCAACGCCCGGGCCGTCAAAGGGCCGTCAAAGGGCGGTCGGCGGGCCGTCAGCGCGTCTGGAAGGACAGGCTGCGGCCGATCTCCACGAAGCCCCGGCGCGCGTACCACGTGCGCGGCCAGTCGACCGCGTCCGCGAGCAGGAACAGCTGCGGGATCCCGGCCGCCGCCGCCAGGGCCAGGCCACTGGCCAGCAGGGTGTCACCGTGACCGGCCCCGCGGTACGGGATCGCGGTGACCAGGTCCTCCAACTGGGCCAGCCCGAGCGCCGGTTCGAGGTAGAGGTCGACCCAGGCGGCGACCTCGCCGTCCGCCGCCCGGGCGGCCAGGAAGTGCACCTGCTCGGCACCGCGCCGCCTGGTCGGCCGACGGTCGGCGAGCTGCCGGAGCAGTTCCGCGTCCTCGTACCACTCCCGCTGCTGCCGCAGGACGGCCTCCCGCAGTTCGGCGAACTCCGTCGGCAGAGCAACCGGTTCGGGCAGCGTGCAACCCGCCGTGTCCCTGGCCATGACCACCACGGCGCTGCGCTCGTACCCGGCCCCGGCCAGCACCGGCGCGGCCCGCTCGCCCCACGCCTCGTCCAGCACGGTGATCGCGTACTGCGAGCGCTGCCCGAGCCAGCGCACCGCCAGCCCCGGCAGCGCCGCCGGGTCGGTGCCCGGTCCGGTGACGATCAGGTGGTTGTGCTCGTGGGAGAGCACGAACTCCGGGTTCCGCACGGCGAAGACCCCGGGGAACTCGGGCAGTTCGACGACCTCGGCCGCCTGGCGGCGGGCGAAGGCGACGTGGAAGGCGGCTACCCGCTCGAGCAGATCGGACATCCCGCCATGATCGCCCGGCGCGCGGCCGTCGGCCAAGCGAATATCCAGCCTCAGGCACGGCCGAGGAACCGCCGGATCCGCTCGCTGCTACGGGCTCGGCAGCGCCTCGTGCAGATAGCCCGGGTCGAAGCGGTCCACCGAAGGCAGCAGGCGCGCGTCCGGGCGCGCCGACTCACGCCCGTCCTGCACACGCCCGTCCTGCTGGGCCAGTTGGGCCTTGGCCATGCGCAGGACGTCGGACGGATCGGGATCGTCGTCGTGCCTGTCCAGGTACCCGTACCGGTCCTGGGTCAGCTTCTTGGCCTTCCGCACGCACGACCGCAGCCTGGCACGGGCCAGGACGGGGTTCCCGACCCGGAGGAAGTGCTGGGCCAGCCACAACTGGCGCAGGTCCGGCCGGTCCACCCGCAACCGCACCATCGCCTCCACGTCCGGCTCCACACCGGCGAGGACGCCCCGACAGCCGAGGTAGAACAACTGCTCGTGGTCGAGGGCGGGATGCAGCTCACGGGCCGTCCTGAGGGCATCGTGCACCTGCACCCGGTCGCCGACCTCCGCCACCCGCAGCAGAGCGAGGTACACCACCCACTTCCGCACGTGCTGACAGCCGAGGTCGTGCGCCCGGGTGAAGTGCCGGTCGGCCAGCTCCAGGTCGCCGTCCTGGATCGCCCGGTAGCCGAGGTCGCACCACCAGTCCGCCTCCGAACCCAGCGGGCCCACCGCCATCAGCAGTTCCATCGGCGGGTGCTCCGGGTGGTACTCCATCAGCATGTCGCGCACCTCCCGGGCACTGCGGTGCTCCCGCAGCCCCGGCTCCCCCCGGTACAGGTCGGTCAGCCGCACGGCCAGGGACCGGCCGGTCGTGGCCAGGGCCTCCCGCAACCGCTCGTAGGTGTCCTGCTCCAGGCGGCCCCACCGACCGGAACGGATCCACCGGGCCAGCGCACCCTCGACGAACTCGTCGGTCGCCACGTCCAGTCCGTTCACCACGGCGTCGGCGAGCGCCTTCAGCGCCCGGTCCGGATCCTCCTCCACCGCCCGCAGCCACTGCGCACGCGCGAGCCGCAGCCTCCGAACCCGACGCCGCCCGGGCAGGGCGAGGAGTTGGGACACCCCCTCCAGCCTCAGGGCCGCCCCCCGGTACCTGCGGTCCGCCTGCCGGAACAGCCCCTTGATCCGCCACACCCTGACCAGTGCCACACCCACCCCCATCCCTCCTCTTCCCAACGTAACGCCCCTACGAAGCCCGGCCGTTCCGGCCCCACCCCCTACGGCGCCCCCCACTCCCCCCACCACCAGCCCACCAAAACCGGGCCCACCACGACCACGGATCGCCGAGCCGCCACAGCAACACCCCCACACCAGAAGTCGACCGGGCCGACTTCCTGTGCCCCCGGACCTCCCAGCTCAGCCCACATCAACGAAGCCCACGCCCCCAAGGGGGCAGCAAACCGTTCCGCATCAAGGCCCCGGACAGCCCCGGCCAACCGCGACATGCCCACCGCCACAGCGACAGACCCCCATAGGAAGTCGACCAGGCCGACTTCCTATGCCGCGCAGCTCAACGGCCGGCCCAGCCTTCGGCATTCGAGAACGACTCATAGCTGTGGCGAGTGGGGTGCTCCCACTCGCGCCCGGTGAGGCGCCGGTAGGCCCGGTCCGGGACGTACAGCAGGGCTTCGGCCCAGACCAGGTCGCGGGCGTACGGGCGGAACTGGGTCGGATCGCCGAGCACGGCCCCGTACTCGGCCCGGCCCGCTGCGACGACGGCCGCGCGGGTGTACAGGAACGCGTCACCCGACAGGTCGGCGCCGTACTCCCAGCGGTCGAGCTGGAACAGGGCGGCGGCCAGGTGTTCGGCGAACCCGATGACAGCGGGCAGCCCGGCCGCTGTCAGCCGCGCCGCCAGAGCGACGGCGAGCCGTTCCGCATCGGGGTCCGAGTCGGGCCCGGCCAATCGGCACTCGTCGATGAGCCGCCAGAAATCGTCCTCGTTCATGCCCGGCAGCATGGACCACCACGCCGACAACCCCACCCCGCACCAGAAGTCGACCGGGCCGACTTCCTGCGCCGCCCAGCCCCCAGCCTCGCCCGGCTCAACGGGCACCCTGACCCCCGGCGTTCGAGAACGGCCCACAGCTGAGGCGCGCGGACCACTCCCCCATGCCTGGCGCCGTGAGCCCCCAGAAATCACCCCCGCACCAGAAGTCGACCAGGCCGACTTCCTACGCCGCCCGGCCTCCAGCCTCGCCCGGCTCAACGGGCGCCCCAGCCCCCGGCGCTCAAGAACCACCCACAGCTGACGCGGCGCGGACGACTCCCCGCACCAGAAGTCGGCCGGCCGACTTCCTACGCCTCCGCGCCGCCTTCCGCCGCCCGGCCGAAGCGGGTGGACCACTCCGCGATCAGTGCCCGCAGCTCCGGCGGGTGGACGATCCGGAACTCGGCGCCCAGGGAGCCCAGGGCCATGGCGGGCCAGTCCAGCGAGTCGGCGGTCATCCGCAGGCGGCAGCGGGTGGCGTCCACCGCCTCGACGTCGCCCCAGCGGCCGACGAGGGCGCGGACGCGCTCGGCGGGGGCCTCCACCAGGGCCTCGATCCGGTTGGGGCGGGGCATGGCGCTGAGGCCCGCGCGGACGAACTCGGCGGCGTCGCTGGCCGGGAGGGTGCGGGGCGCGAAGCGGGCGCCGGTGGCCTCGGCGGCGGTGAGGCGGTCCAGGCGGAAGGTCCGCCAGTCGCCGCGGTCGAGGTCGTAGGCGACCAGGTACCAGCGCCGGTCAAGGCAGACCAGCCGGTGCGGTTCGACGTGCCGCTCGGTGCGCCGCGCGGACGCGGTGGTGTACGAGAAGCGGAGCCGTTCGTCGTCCCGGCAGGCCAGGGCGACGGCGGTGAGGGCGTCCGGGTCGACGCGGGAGGCGGGGGCGGTGCCCCAGTCGACCGGGACGGTGACGGCGCGCAGCGCCTCGACCCGGCGGCGCAGCCGGCCCGGCATCACGTGCACGACCTTGGCCAGGACCCGGACGGAGGCCTCGGCGACCCCCTCCACCGGGCTGTCGGCGGCCGCCTGGAGCCCGACCGCGAGGGCGACCGCCTCCTCGTCGTCGATGACCAGCGGGGGCAGGGCCGCGCCGGCGGCCAGCTGGTAGCCGCCGTCGACGCCGCGCTGGGCCTCGACGGGGTAGCCGAGCTCGCGCAGCCGGTCGATGTCACGGCGCAGGGTGCGGACGGAGACGCCGAGCCGGTCGGCGAGTTCCTCGCCCGGCCAGTACCGGTGGGTCTGGAGCAGGGAGAGCAGTCGCAGGGTCCGGGTGCTGGTGTTCGCCATGTCCCGATTCTGGCCGCTATTCAGGACAGGAAGTGGCCGCAATGCTCCGTAATGTGGTTCTCGTCAGGGGGAGCGAGCCCCGGACCACCACCGAGCAGGCACCGATCAGGACCCGAACGGAAGGCCAGAGCCATGACCGCGACCACCACCCCCAGCAGCACCACCACCCCCAGCACCCCCGCCCCCGTCACCGGCGAGCGCGCCGACCTCCTGATCGCACTGGAGAAGCAGCGGCACTTCCTGCGCTTCACCACCCGCGGCCTCACCGACGAGCAGGCCGGCCTGCGGACCTGTGCGAGCGAGCTGTGCCTGGGCGGCCTGGTCAAGCACGTGAGCACGGTGGAGCGGCTGTGGGCGGAGTTCATCGTGCAGGGCCCGTCCGCGATGCCCGACTTCTCCGCCATGACCGAGGCCGACTTCGCCCGCCGCGCCGACGAGTTCCGGCTGCTGCCGGGCGAGACCCTGGCCGGGGTGCTCGCCGCGTACGCCGAGGTGGCCCGCCGGACGGACGAGCTGGTGGCCACCCTGCCGGACCTCGACGCGACCCAGCCGCTGCCGAAGGCGCCCTGGTTCGAGGCGGACGCCGAGTGGTCGGCCCGCCGGGTGCTGCTGCACATCATCGCCGAGACCGCCCAGCACGCGGGCCACGCCGACATCATTCGCGAGTCCCTGGACGGCGCGAAGAGCATGGGCTGAGCCGGGTGGGGCCCGCCGTCCCGGGCGACGGGCCCCCGGCCCGTCCGGGGTCAGACCTCCGTCCGGGGTCAGACCTCGTCGACGAGGGTGAAGCCGGCCGCGTCGACCGCGCTGCGCACCGCAGTGGTCTCCAGCGGCTGGGCGGAGGCCACGGTGACCCGTCCGCTGGGCGCGTCCGCGACGACCTCGGTGACCCCGGGGATGGCGGCGAGCCCGGCGCTGACGGTCCTCTCGCAGTGGCCGCAGCTCATGCCGTCGACGGTGAGGACGGTGGTGATGGACATGACGGTGCCTCCGGTTACGGGTCGTGGTGCGGGTTGCAGCGCGGGCTGCACTGCGGATCATGATGCGGACCGTGGTGCGGGGCATCGTGATCGACCCGCACCACAACAGCCGATTCCGACGGCGATCCCCAGGAACACGCCGCACAGGTGGCACCATCGAGTGGTTCCGGGAACCGGCGGCGCCGCCCGCCCGACGGGAGCCCCGACAGGAGCCCCGACGCCTGGCGCTCCGGGCACCCGTCGGCCGACACTGGGTGCTCCGGCCCCCCGCACGGAAGGCGCAAGGACCCCATGCCCCTCGGACTCGCCCTCCCCCAGTACGGCCGCTTCGCCGACCCCGCCCTGGCCGTCCGGATCGCCGCCGCGGCCGAGGCGCTCGGCTACGACCGGCTCTGGACGGCCGACCGGCTCCTGGTCGCCAACGCCCCGCGGACCCCGTACCCCGGCGGCAGCGGCGCCCTCCCGGAGAGCCACCGGACCTTCCTCGACCCGCTCACCCTGCTGACCGCCGCCGCCGGCGCGACCAGTCGGGCCCGGCTGGGTACCAGCACGCTCAACGCGCCCTGGTACCCCCCCGGCCCTGCTCGCCCGCACCCTGACGACGATCGACCTGCTCAGCGCCGGCCGCCTCGACGTCGGCTTCGGGCTCGGCTGGTCCGAGGACGAGTACCAGGCGGTCGGTGTCCCGTGGCGGGGCCGGGCGGCCCGGCTGGAGGAGACCCTGGACGTGCTGGAGGCGTTCTGGACCGGGGGCACCGACGTCCGGCACACCGGTGAGCTCTGGACCGTCCCGCCGTCGACCGTCCTGGCCCGCCCGGCCCAACGGCCGCGCCCGCCGGTCCTGTTGGGCGGGGTGAGCCCGGCCGCGCTGGAGCGGGTCGGGCGGCGCGCCGACGGCTGGCTGGGCGTCGGCCTGCCACTACCCGCCCTGCGCCCGCTCTGGGAGCGCGTCCGGGACTCCGCCCGGGCCGCCGGCCGGGACCCGGCGGCGCTGCGCCTGGTGCTGCGGGTCAACCCGGCGGTCACCGCCGCCCCGGCGCCCGCGGGGGACGTCCCCCAGCGCGGCACGGTCGCCCAGATCGCCGACTACCTGGCCGCCGCCGTACGGGAGTTGGGCGCGGAGCCGCTGATCGACCTGCACCACGCGGCGCGGTCCCCGGAGGAATTCCTGTCCCTCGCCCGGGAGTTCCGTGACGCCCTGGCCGTTCCGCCGCTTCCGGCCCGCCCCCCGGCGACGGACTGAGCGACGGACTGAACCCGCCGCCGCAGCCGGACCGTTCCTCCTGATGTACCCCGTTTTGAGCCCGCCCAGGAGTTGCACCACCGCCATGGCCGACACCACCGCGCCCCCGCCCCACCGAATACGCCGACCGCACGGCCGTACGGCGGCGGGCGGCGGCCGATGACGGCGGCTGCCGCCCGCCCGCGCCGCTGGCAGCACTGGCGGCCCTGGCACGCCATACTCGCCGTGGCGCTGGTCGCGGCGGTGACCGCCGGCCTGCTGTGGTGGCAGCCCTGGCGCAGCGAGCCCGCGCCGCTGGCCTTCACCACCGCCCCCGGCGGCTCCGCCCGCTTCGGCACCGGGGCGCACCTGTACCGCTACAAGGTGCGGGTGGAGGACGGGATCGCGGAGAGCCCGGCGCAGTTCGCCGCCGAGGTGGACGCCGTCCTCGGCAACACCCGGCGCGGCTGGGCGGCCGGGAACACCGCGTCCTTCCAGCGGATGGCCGCCGACCCGGTGGACTTCACGGTCTACCTGGCGACCCCGGGCTCCACCGACCGGATCTGCGGCCAGTACGGGCTGGACACCGGCGGCTGGGTCAACTGCGGCGTCCAGCACCAGGTGGTGATCAACCTCCGGCGCTGGACCGAGCTGTCCGATTTCTACCGGAACCAGCCGGAGCTGTACCACGCGCTGGCGATCAACCACGAGGTCGGGCACATCCTCGGCAACGGCCACGTCGACTGCCCGGGCCCGGGCGCCCCGGCGCCGGTGATGATGCAGCAGATCAAGGGCCTGCACGGTTGCGTCCCGAACGGCTGGCCCTACACGGACTCCGGCACCCTGCTGACCGGCCCGCCGGTCCAGGCCCCGACCGACGCGCCGTAGCCCGCGACCGACGCACCGCAGCCTGCGACCGACGCGCCGTAGCCCGCCACCGACGCGCCGTAGCCCGCACCCGCCCCCCTTCCGCCCTCCCCCCGGCACGCCACGCACCGGCACCCCCGCCTGGCGCACAGCACTCCCCCGAGCACGGATAATCACAGGTCGGACCGGGGGGCGCCGCACGGCGCCCCCGGCCGGATCGTGTCCGTACCCGTCCGTGCGTGGAGTGAAGAACCTTGTTCGATGTGGAGAACCTGGACTACCCGGTCCTGCTGGCCGCCGCCGAGGCGGCCGCCCGGGCGACCACGGGCCGGGGCCACGTCGCCGACTACATCCCGGCCCTCGCCGAGGCCGACCCGGAGGCCTTCGGCATGGCCGTGGCCACCGTCGACGGCGAGCTGCACGGCGTCGGCGACTGGGAGCAGCCGTTCTCGATCCAGAGCGTCTCCAAGCTGTTCTCGCTCGCGCTCGCCCTCGCCTACAGCACCGACGGCGGCGAGGACCTCTGGCGGGGCGTCGGCCGGGAGCCCTCCGGCAACCCCTTCAACTCGCTGGTCCAGCTGGAGACCGAGCACGGCATTCCGCGCAATCCGTTCATCAACGCGGGCGCCCTGGTGGTCACCGACCGCCTGCAGTCCCTGACCGGCGACGCCTCCGGCGCCGTACGGCAGTTCCTGCGCCGCGAGTCCGGCAACCGGCTGCTGGACACCGACCCGGTGGTCGCCGTCTCCGAGGCCGAGCACGGCCACCGCAACGCGGCGCTCGCCCACTTCATCGCCAGCCACGGCAACCTGCGGAACCCGGTCGACACCGTGCTGGACCACTACTACGCGCACTGCGCCATCGCCGCCAGCTGCCGCGACCTGGTGCTCGCGGGCGCCTTCCTCGCCCGCTACGGCGTGCGCACCGACGGCACCCGGCTGATGAGCCGTGGCGAGGCCAAGCGCCTCAACGCCGTCCTGCTCACCTGCGGCACCTACGACGCCGCCGGTGAGTTCGCCTTCCGCGTCGGCCTGCCCGGCAAGAGCGGCGTCGGCGGCGGCGTCCTCGCCATACTCCCCGGCCGCGCGGCCGTCTGTGCCTGGGGCCCCCGCCTCGACCAGGCCGGCAACTCGGTCGCTGCCGTGACCGCGCTGGACACCCTCACCACCCTCTCCGGCTGCTCGGTGTTCTGACCACCAGGGCGGGTCCGCACCGCCCCGACCCCGCCACCCCGGCGGGGTCCACGGGCCGGACGGGTGCTTGTACGACAAAGCGTCAGTGGTCCATGCTGGCCGCATGAACCGCCACACGCACCTGAGCCGTCGACTCGACGTCGACCTCGGGCACGCGTGCTCGGCGATCTGTCACCGCGCGCTCTGACGCGGTGATCAGCCCGGCGCCCCCGGCGCCGTCGGGAACCCCATCCGGGCGATCACGTGCACCACCACGCCGCCCACTCCTCCTCCCGATGGGGACTCCCATGCGCCTCGCGCTGCCCGCACTCGTGACCGCCACCCTGCTGACCCTCGCCGTCCCGGCCCACGCCACCGGCCCGACCCAGGCCACCGGCCCGTCCGCCACCGACCCGTCCGCCACCGGACCGTTCGGTCCGCTCCCCCCGCACAACCCGTACGCGGGGCCCGACGGTACCGCCACCATGCACGGCGACACCGGCTCCTCCGACGCCACCCCGCTGCCCGGCCCGGGGCCCGGCCCGCTCGACTCGGAGCGGGTGGCCCTCCAGTCCGCCTGCCCGACGGTGCTGGTCGGCTCGGACGGACGCCCGGTCGCGCTCTGCACCACGATCTTCGGCCTCGTCCCGACGGTCCACCTGCTCGACCCGGCCGACGGCGGTTCCGTCGCCGAACTCCCCATCGCCAAGGGCTCGTTGCTCGGCGGCGTGTACGCCTACCTGGACCAGGACGACCGCCTGGTCGTGGTGGACGGCAACCGCGACCTGCTGCGGATCGGCCACCACCGCACCGCCACCGGCGCCTGGGCGCTGACCGTGGACAGCCGGCTGTCGCTGGCCGGCGCCGTGCCCGAGGGCGACGCCGTGACCGGCCTGTCCCCGGACTGGCAGGGCCGGGTCTGGTTCGCCACCGGCGGCGGGGTGGTGGGCACCGCCGACGACCGCACCGGGACCGTCCGCACCCTCGCCCTCCCGGCCGGGGAGAAGGTCGCCAACTCCATCTCCACCGCCCCGGCCGGCACCCTGGTGGCCACCACCCACGCCACCTACCTGCTGACCGCCGAGGCCGACGGCACTCCGCGCATCGCCTGGCGCCGGCCGTACGACCGCGGACCGGGCCGCAAGCCCGGACAGCTCAGCTGGGGCACCGGCTCCACGCCGACCTTCTTCGGCCCGCGCACCGGCACCGAGTACGTCACCGTCGTCGACAACGCCGCGCCGACCGTGCACCTGCTGGTCCAGCGCACCGCCGACGGCTCCGAGGTCTGCTCCGTCCCGGTCCTCAGGGCGGGCGGCAGCGGCAGCGAGAACTCCCCGGTCGGCGCCGGGAACGCCGTCTTCGTCGCGAGCACCTACGGCTACCCGTACCCCAAGCTGCCCGCCGACGCCGGGCCCAGCGTGCCCGCGTCCGGCCGCTTCTCCGGCGGCCTCAGCCGGGTCGACGTCCGCGCCGACGGCTCCGGCTGCGACCTCGTCTGGGACACCACCGTGCGCTCCGCCGCCGTGCCGAGGCTGTCCACCGGCGACGGCCTGATCCACACCGTGCTGCGCCGGCCGGTCATCCCGGGCACCGACGCCACCTCGATCCTCGATCCGTACGACTACGCCGAGATCGACCCCCGCACCGGCAGCGTCACCCGCACCCACTACCTCGGCGCGGGCTTCCTCTTCGACACCCTCCAGATGGTCGGCTCCATCGCCCCCGGCGGCGTGGTCTACCAGGGCACCACCACCGGCGTCCTGCGGATCAGCAGCGCCGGCTGACCGGCCCACCGCCACCGCTCGGCCGCGCGGCTATGCGGTTACGCGGCTACGCGGCGCGCGGCAGGCCGCTACCGCGCGCCGCGCAGCGTGAGCACGTACGCCGCCGTGAGCGCGACCACCCGGTCGCCGTCCCGCGCCAGCCCGGCGAGCGCGCCCGCCGCCGTGCTCCCCGGGATGTCCGCGAGCGCCTGGGTCAGCCGCCGCCGGGCGGGCTGGTCGACCCCGTCCCGGGCCAGGCGCTCGACGAGCCGCCCGGCGATCCGGTCCGCCAGGGCGGGGTCACCGGCGTCGGCGGCGCCGTTGGCCAGCTCGGCCAGCGCATCCGCCGCGTCGGCGTCGTTGCGCTCCTCGACGATCATGTCGATGAGCGTCGGGACGGCGTCGGCCACCCGCCTGGCCCCGAGCGCCAGGGCCGCGTACCGGCGGACCACCGGATCGGGGCCGGCCAGGGCGTCCCGCAGCAGCGCAGTCGCCGCGTCGGCCGGGATCTCGGCGACGGACCGGACGGCGCGTTCCCGCACCTCGGCCGAGGGCGAGCCGAGGCCCGGCGCCAACACGGCCACCGCCGCCTCGCCGGCCTGCGCCAACGCCCACCGCAGGGCCCCGGCGGCGTTCGGGTCCGACTCGGCCAGCACCGCCTCGGCCAGCGCCTCCAAGGGGACGGGGGCGTCCTCGGCCGCGGCAAGGGCCGCGCGCTGGCGCGCCCCCGCGCTCTTCGACTCCAGCCCGTGGAGCAGCGCGACGGTCCGCAGGACGTCCTCCCAGCCGGCGGGCTCGGCCGCACCGATCCGGCGCAGCCGCGTCAGCAGTTCGGTCTCCGCCGCGATGCGCTCCAGCGTGCGGGCGACGAGGTCGTCGACCAGCCCCGAGGGCGTGAAGCCCGGGTCGTCCAGCGCCCGCCCGACGTCGTGCAGCGACAGGCCGAGGGAGCGCAGGCTCTCGATGTGGAAGATCCGCCGGATGTCCGCGTCGGAGTACTCCCGGTAGCCGGAGCCGGTGCGGCCCGACGGCCGTACCAGGCCGAGCGACTCGTAGTGCCTGAGCATCCGGGCACTGACCCCGGACCGCCGGGCGACCTCACCGATCAACACCGTCCACCACCGATCGACATGCCCTGCTACCCCTCCCGGTCGGTCCCGAGGACGGCGATCCGCTTCGCCTCCTCGATCGCCGACTCGAAGCCGGCGTCCGGGTCGCGGCGCAGCGCCTCCGTGGCGAGCGCGTGGGCGCGCACCCGGGGATCGGGATCCGCCGTCGCGGCCGTCAGGACCGGCGCCGCCGCCTCCCCGAGCGCGACCAGCGCCCGGCTGAGGCTCAGCTGCGCCTCCCGGCCGCCGCGCCCGAACTGCGTCGCCAACCCTACGGCCAGGGCGGGCCGCTCGTCCTCGGGCGCCAGCACGACCGCGGCCCGCCAGGCGCTGCGGGCCACCTCCTCGTCGGGGTCGGACAGCAGCGCCGGGGTGACGGCCGGCCACGCCAGGGGGTCCCCGATCTTGGACAGGGTGTGCAGCGCCTGGCTCCGCGCCTGGGCGCGCTCCGAGCGGACCTCCTCGAGCAGCGGCGGGACGGCCACCGCCGCCGGATGGCGGGTGAGCGCCCAGGTGAGCATCTCCCGCACCGGGAAGTCGGGCTCGACGGCGCACCGCTCGACCAGCCCGTCGACGAACCCCGGGTCGGGGTTCGTACCGACGGCCAGCGCGGCCCGCAGCCGTACCGACGGGTCGTCGTGCGCCAGCCCCCGCAGCACCCGCACCGTGTTCGCGTCCTCGGTCGACGTCGTCGTCATCAGGACCACCTCCTGGACGCCAGTGAAGGGCTTGTCACGGTGTCAAGGTCAAGCGGACGAGGTTGAGCGGCCAGGGCCGAGCGGGCCGGCACCGCCGAGCGGGCGCCGAGCCGGGAGGCCGCCGGGAACCTAGGGTGGGTCCGGGGAGTGAGCGAGGGGGGTGTGCCGACGGGCCGGGCGTACGGAGGTGGGCGAGGTGATCCGCGGTGTCCACCTGGAGGCACAGTGGCGGCGCGAGGCGCTGCGGACCAACCTGTGGGTCGTCCCGGTGCTGGAGGTCGGGTTCGCCGCGGCCCTGTTCGCGGTCACGGTCGCGCTGGACCGGGGCGCCTACGACGGGACGCTGGGCCTGCCGTCCTGGGTGATCAGCGGGACGGCGGACTCGGCGCGGCAGATCCTGGCGGCGATCGCGGCGGCGCTGATCACCGTGGTCGGCGTGGTGTTCTCGATCATGATCGTGACGCTCACCCTGGCCTCCACCCAGTTCGGGCCGCGGATGCTGCGCACCTTCATCCGGGACCGGACCACCCAGATGACCCTGGGCACCTTCGTCGGGACGTTCGTCTTCGCGATCCTCTCGCTGGTCGTCATCGGACCGGGCCCGAGGGGTGACTTCGTCCCCCATCTGTCGATCACCGCGTGCATGGTGCTGGTCATGCTCGACCTCGCCGTACTGATCTACTTCATCCACCACATCGCCACCTCCATCCAGCTGCCCCGGGTGATCGCGAGCATCGCGGCGGAGCTGTCGGAGGCGATCGAAGCGGGCGCGGGCAGGTCGGACCGGCCGACCGGGGGCGGCGCGGGGCCGACGGCCGCGGAGCTGAACGTCCGGCTGGACACCTCGGGGGCGACGGTCCCGGCCCCCGCCAGCGGCTACCTCCAGTTCGTCCGGCACCGCACGCTGGTCCGGATGGCCACGGAGCTCGACGCCGTCATCCGGCTGGACCACCGGCCGGGGCACTTCCTCGTCCAGGGCCACCAGCTGGCCACCGTCTGGCCGCCCGCGGCCGCGCCCGAGGTGGCCCGCAGCTTCGCCCGCGCCCATGTCGTCGGCTCGACCCGCACCCTCGCCCAGGACATCGCCTTCGCCGTCGACCAGTTGGTGGAGATCGCCATCCGGGCCCTGTCCACCGCCGTCAACGACACCTTCACCGCCCTGACCTGCATCGACTGGCTGGGCGAGGGCCTGTGCCGGATCGCCGCCCGCTGGGACCCGAACCCCGTCCACCGCGACGAGGCCGGGTACATCCGGGTGATGACCGTCCCGGTGAGCTACGAGCGGCTGGTCCAGCGGTCGTTCGAGAAGATCCGCCAGGCCGCCCACGGCATGCCCGCCGTGCTGATCCGCCAGCTGGACGCGCTGGCCGAGATCATGGCGGAGACCCGGACCGAACAGCAGCGCCGGGTCCTGCTCGAACAGGCGGAGATGATCGAACGCCTCAACCTGGAGTCCGTCCCGGAGGCCGCCGACCGCGACGACGTCCGACGCCGCTACCTCTCGGTCCTGGCCGCCTACGCCCGGGCCGGCCGGTCGGGC
Source organism: Kitasatospora sp. NPDC028055 (assembly GCF_040637885.1). Taxonomy (NCBI): domain Bacteria; kingdom Bacillati; phylum Actinomycetota; class Actinomycetes; order Kitasatosporales; family Streptomycetaceae; genus Kitasatospora; species Kitasatospora sp. NPDC028055. The sequence continues at coordinate 16,762 of NZ_JBEZXE010000022.1, forward strand.
TGACCCCTGCCCCTGGGCCCTGCCCCTGACCCCTGCCCCAGGGCCCGCCCGGGGGCCCGCCCGGGGGCCCGCCCGGGGGCCCGCCCGGGGGCCCGGAACGGAAGCACGGAACTCGGTAGCGCTAAGTGGATATGACATGTACTCTGCGTATCGCTGGTTGAACACGCTGCGGGCCTGGTCGCCACTCCGTGGGGGGAGTCACGCCCAGGCCCGATCGCCGGCCCGGGGCCCGGTTGCGCTCGTGGGGGAGCGTCAGCCGGGCCCTTCGGTGGGTCCACGTCGTTATGCCCAGCCTGACGGTGTTTCAGTCATGACAACCCGTCGGCATCTCAAAACCGCACCACCACCGCGCCACCCTCCCCCACCCTCCCCCTCCGTCGGCCGTACCGGCTCTGCCAGACTGTGGCGGACGTACAGGCCGGGGAACGGGGGAACCGACGGTGACGGACAGCGGGGACGGCGTTGCGGCCGTGACCTCGGCGGGGCGGCTGGTCGGCGGCCGGTACCGGCTGGCGCGGCAGCTCGGGGCGGGCGGTTTCGGCAGCGTCTGGCAGGCCCACGACGAGGTGCTCGGCGTGGACGTGGCCGTCAAGGAGGTCCAACTGCCGCCAGCCGCCTCGCCCGAGGAGCACTCCGAGCGGCTGCTGCGCGCCCAGCGGGAGGCCCGGCACGCGGCCCGGCTGCGCGACCACCCGAACGTCGTCGGCGTCCACGACGTGGTGATCGACGGCGGCGTGCCGTGGACGGTGATGCAACTGGTCGTCGGCCGGTCCCTGGAGGAGCGGATCGCCCGGGAGGGCCCGCTCCCGACCGCCGAAGCGGTGACGGTCGCCGAGGCCGTGCTCGCCGCGCTCGGCGCCGCGCACCAGGCGGGGATCGTGCACCGCGACGTGAAGCCGGCGAACATCATGCTGGCCGACGACGGCGGCGTGCTGCTCGCCGACTTCGGGATCGCCGTGCAGCAGGACCAGACCGCTCTCACCGCCTCGGGCGCCTTCATCGGCTCGGTCGACTACCTCGCGCCCGAGCGCGCCCACGGCAGCCCCGCGGCCCCGGCGGGCGACCTGTTCTCGCTCGGTGCCACGCTCTACCAGGCCGTCGAGGGCCGGCCGCCGTTCCGCCGGGACACCCCGGTGGCGACGCTCACCGCCGTGCTGTTCGAACAGGCGCCGCCGATGGCCCTGGCCGGCCCGCTGGCCCCGCTGATCGACGGCCTGCTGGCGAAGGACCCGAACGCCCGCCTCAGCGGCGCGCAGGCGGCCGCCCTGCTCGCCGAGCACCGGCCACCACTACCGCACCAGCCGCTGCCGCCGGCCCGGCCCGCGCACCCGCCGACCGCGCTCGCCACCCAACCGGTCTCCCCAGCGGTCACCCAGCCGGTCGCACCACTGGTCGCCCCGCCGACCCTCCCGGGCCGGCCGGGAGAACCGGGCCTGCCCGCACCGACCGGCCGCCGGGGGCGCCTGCTCGCGTCCGTCCTGGTGCCGGCCGGGCTGCTCGCCGTGTACGGCGTCTCGCTACTGCTGACCGGCGGCACCGTCAGCCTCGAGGCCGGCGGGAACGTGACCCCGCAGACGGTCGCCGCCATCAATCACGCGTCCGGATCGGGCTTCCCGCTGTACTCCGCGCTCGGGATCGCCGACACGGAGCGGGCCATCGGCTTCCTGTCCTGGGTGTGGCTGGTGCCCGCCCTGCTCGCCCTGGTCTGCGCGGCCGCCCTGCCGCATCGCCCGTACCCGGCCCTGCGGCGCCTCGGGTACGTCTGCGCCCTGCCGCTGCCCTGCGCTCTCATCGGCGTGGACTTCACCGTGGGCCCCGACGACCTCGCCCGCAGGCTGCCGCCCACGCTGCAGGCGAACCTCGCGCTGACCTTCGGGGCCGGCTGGTGGCTGCTGCACGCCGCCGCCGTGCTGACCCTGGCCGCCCTGATCAGGCAGCACGTCCGGACGGCGCGCGCGGACCGGGCCCCGGTCGTCCGCACAGCGACCGGGGCCCGGGGATCCGACAGCTGACGGCTACTCCACCGTCACGCTCTTCGCCAGGTTGCGCGGCTTGTCCACGTCCCGGCCGAGGGCGACCGCCGCGTGGTAGGCGAGCAGCTGGAGCGGGATGTTGAGGAGCAGCGGGTCCAGCTCGGGCTCGCTCTTGGGGACCAGGATGCAGTGGTCGGCCAGCTTGTCCTCGGGCCGGCGGTGGGCGACCGCGATGACCCGGCCGGAGCGGGCCTTGATCTCGCCGAGGGTGGTGAGGTTCTTGTCCAGCAGCTCGTCGTCCGGGACGAGGGCCACGGTCGGCAGCTCGGGGCTGATCAGGGCCAGCGGCCCGTGCTTGAGCTCGCTCGCCGGGTAGGCCTCGGCGTGGACGTAGGAGATCTCCTTGAGCTTCTGCGCGCCTTCCCGGGCCACCGGGTAGCCGCGGACCCGGCCGATGAACATCATCCCGACGGAGTCGGCGTACTCGGCCGCCAGCTTCGCGATCGCGTCGGACTGGTCGAGCACCTCGCGGATCTGGTCGGGCAGCGCCTGGAGGGCGGAGACAATCCGGCGGCCGTCGGCCGGCGAGAGGTCGTGGATCCGGCCGAAGTGCAGGGCGAGCAGGGCGAAGGCGACCACGGTGGAGGTGAACGCCTTGGTGGAGGCGACGGAGACCTCGGGCCCGGCGTGCAGGTAGATGCCGCCGTCGCACTCGCGGGCGATCGCGCTGCCCACGGTGTTCACGACGCCGAGGACCCGGCCGCCCTTGCGCTTGATCTCCTGGACGGCGGCGAGGGTGTCGTAGGTCTCGCCGGACTGGCTGACCGCGACGTACAGGGTGTCGGCCTCGATCACCGGGTTGCGGTAGCGGAACTCCGAGGCGGGCTCGCTGTGGGCGGGGATGCGGGCCAGCTCCTCGATCAGCTGGGCACCCATCTCGCCCGCGTAGTAGGCGGATCCGCAGCCGAGGATCTTCACCCGGCGGATCTCGCGCAGCTCCCGGGCGTCCAGGTTGAGGCCGCCGAGGTGGGCGGTGCTGAACCGCTCGTCGAGCCGGCCGCTGAGGGTGCGCTCGACGGAGGTGGGCTGCTCGTGGATCTCCTTGAGCAGGTAGTGGTCGTAGCCGCCGGTGTCGAAGGAGTCGATCTCCCAGTCGACGGTGGACGGCTGGCGGTGGGTGGTACGGGCGTCCGCGGTGAAGGTGCGGAAGCCGTCGGCGCGGACGGTGGCGAGCTCGCCGTCCTCCAGGTGCACCACCTGGCGGGTGTAGCGGACCAGGGCGGAGACGTCGGAGGCGGCGAACATCTCCTTCTCGCCGATGCCGAGCACGATCGGGCTGCCGTTGCGGGCGACCACGATGCGGTCGGGCTGCTCGGCGTCGAGCACCGCGATGCCGTAGGTGCCGACGACCCGGCCGAGCGCGGCGCGGACGGCGTCCTCCAGCTCGACGCCCTCGGCGGTGTGCGCGGCGATCAGGTGGGAGAGCACCTCGGTGTCGGTCTCGGAGCGGAAGACCGCGCCGTCGGCGGTGAGCTTGGCGCGCAGTTCGTCGGCGTTCTCGATGATGCCGTTGTGCACGACGGCGATCCGCTCGGCGTTGTCCAGGTGCGGGTGCGCGTTGGCGTCGCTGGGCACGCCGTGGGTGGCCCAGCGGGTGTGGCCGATGCCGGTGCCGCCCTTGAAGCGGGCCGGCACGGCGGCGGCGAGGTCGGCGACCCGGCCCTTCACCTTGCGGAGCTTGATGCCGCCGGTGCGCCCGGCGACGGCGACGCCGGCCGAGTCGTAGCCGCGGTACTCCAGCCGGGCCAGTCCTTCCAGCAGGAAGGGGGTCGCGTCCTTGGGGCCGATGTAGGCCACGATTCCGCACATGCGTGGACTCCTCCAGAAATAGCGAATGAACCCGGGGCTCAGCCGTAGACGATCCGGCGCAGCTGACGGGCCGAGAGCTCCGGCGCCGCGACGCGGCGGGCGGGCAGCTCCTCGGCGAGCCGGGCGAAGATCCGTTCGTTGGTGAGGCCGCGTGCCTGCAGCTCGCCGTGGCGGCGACGGACGTACTCCTCGGTGGTCTCGGAGAAGTACGCCAGCACCTCCGCCACGACCCGCGCCGCTTCCCGGGGCCCGAGCGGGCTGGTCCGGGAGAGGTGGGCGAGGAGGTCTTCGTGAGGGTGGGGTGAGCTCGGCACGAATGAGAACTCTAGGTGGACCGGCTCGCCGAAGCCAAAGATCTTGCCCGAATTCGGGCAGGCTTCGCGACTTTCGGCCCGGGTAACCGCGCGGACCCCCTGCCGTCACCTTCCGGACAGGCTCTTGATGCCGCGCCGAGGGCGCCCGTACCGTGACCCCCGCCACACGTGCCCGAAACACACGAACCCGAGGCACACGAACCCGAGGCACACGAACCCGAAGCACACCAACCCGAAGACCGGAGGGCTTGCTGATGTGCGGGATCACCGGATGGGTCGCCTTCGACCGCGACCTCACCGCCGAGCGCGACGTCCTCGAAGCCATGACGGCCACCCAGGTCTGCCGCGGCCCGGAGGCCGGCGGCGTCCACCTGGAGCCGCACGCCGCGCTCGGCCACCGCCGCCCCGGAGCGGCCGGAGCCGCCGACGGCGGGGCGCGGCCGCTGTCCGTCGAACACGACGGCCGCCCACTGGCCGTGCTCGCCTTCGGCGGCGAGGTCCACAACCACCGCGAGCTGCGCGCGGAACTGGAGGCGGCCGGTCACCGCTTCCGCACCCGGGACGCCGCCGAGGTCGTACTGCTCGGCTACCTGGAGTGGGGCGAGGGCCTGGCCGAGCGGCTCAACGGCGCCTACGCCTTCGCGATCTGGGACTCCCGGCACGAGGAGCTGCTGCTGGTCCGCGACCGGCTGGGCGTCAAACCGCTGCACTACCACCCCACCCCGGACGGCGTGGTGTTCGGCTCCGGCGCCGGGGCGGTGCTGGCCCACCCCGCGGTCCGCGCGGTGGTCGACCTGGACGGGCTGCGCGAACTGCTCTCGCTCACCCGCACGCCGGGCGCCACCCCGTACCGGGGCGTCCACGAGGTCCGTCCCGGGCACCTGGTCCGGGTGCGCCGCGGCGGCGTCACGGAGCGCCGCTACTGGGGGCTGGAGGCGCGCGAGCACGTCGACTCCCTGGAGTCCACGATCGCCACCGTCCGGGCCCTGCTGGAGGACATCGTCCACCGCCAGCTCGATTCGGACCTGCCGCTCTGCTCGCTGCTCTCCGGCGGCCTGGACTCCAGCGCCCTCACCGCCCTCGCCGCGGCGGCGCTGCGCCGGACGGGGGCCGGCCCGCTGCGCACCCTCGCGGTGGACTTCACCGGCCGGGACGAGGACCTCCACCCCGACCCGGCCCGCTCGACGCCGGACGGCCCGTACGCCCGGATGCTCGCCCGGCACGTCGGCGCCGAGCACGACGTGATCGCGCTGGACGCCGCCGAGCTCACCGAGCTGCGCCGCGGCCACGCCGTGCTGCGCGCCCGGGACCTCCCGGGCGGGCTCGCCGACCTGGACGCCGCCCTGCTGCTGCTCTTCCGCCGCGTCCGGGAGCGGGCCGCCGTCGCCCTGTCCGGCGAGGCCGCGGACGAGCTGTTCGGCGGCTACCCCTGGTTCCACGACCCGGCCGCGATCGCCGCCGACGACTTCCCCTGGGCCGCCCGGCTCGACGGCGGCCTGGCCGGACCTGGCTCCGCCCCGCGCGAGCAGCTGCTCGACGCCGACCTGCTGCGCAAGCTCGACCTGGCCGGCCACCGCCGGGCCCAGTACCGGACGGCGCTCGCCGAAGTCCCGCACCTGCCCTCCGCCGACCCGGTGGAACGGCGGATGCGCGAGGTGTCGTACCTCAACCTCACCCGCTTCTCCGGCGTGCTGCTCGACCGCAACGAGCGGATGAGCCGGGCCAACGGACTGGAGGTGCGGGTGCCGTTCTGCGACCACCGGCTGGTGCAGTACGTCTTCAACACGCCGTGGGCGGTGAAGACCTTCGACGGGCAGCAGAAGAGCCTGCTGCGCGCCGCCGTCCGGGACCTGCTGCCGGCCGAGGTCGCCGACCGGGTGAAGAGCCCGTACCCGATCACCGCCGACCCGCGCTACCCGCAGCTGCTGCGCGCCGACCTCGCCCGGCTCGCCGCCGAACGGACCTCCCCGGCGCTGGAGCTGCTGGACCGGCGGCGGCTGGCCGACGCGCTCGCCCCCGACACCGACCCCGGGTCGGTGCGGCTGGGCGTCGACCTGGCGCTGGACCTCGACGTCTGGCTGACGGAGTACCGGGTGACGCTGGAGCTCTGACGCACCGTCCCCCCGCACGGAGGGCGCGAGGCGCACCCGGCCCACGGCGCACCACCCCGAACGGGTGGTCCGCCGGGAGCCCCCGCCCGCCGGGAGCCGTCCCGGCCCGCCGGGGCCTCCCGGCCATGCGGTAGCGTCGCCGACACCTCCCGAATGGCGGGCGAAAACGCGGGATCGCGCTCCCGGTGCCGTCAGGATGGGAGCGAACCGTTCACCTCGATCCGCCGGGGGATCCCGTCATGCAGCCGCGAGTCTTCGCGATTCTCACCGCCGTGCTCCTGGGCGTCCTGGGCCTGGGCTCGGTGGCCGTCACCGACTGGAAGCCCGCCACGGCCGTCGCCGGTCCGGGCGCGGGTGGCGGCGCCGGTGCTGGTGCCGGTGCCCAGCCGGTCACGGTCGGCGCCGCGAGCGCCACCCCCACCGGCGACCCGGCGGTGTGGACCCGCTCGACGCTGCGCAACAAGATGATGGCCGAGATGGACGCCACCGACCCCGGTGTCGCCCTCGCCGACCTCGACCGGATCACCAAGGAGAAGCCGTACACCGTGCGCTTCTGCCACCCGATCGCGCACGAGCTCGGCCACGCGGCGGTCAAGCGCTTCAACGCCGACTTCCAGAAGGTCATCTCCTTCCCGCACGAGACCTGCGCGGCCGGCTACCTGCACGGCGCGGTCGAGGAGATGCTCAACGCCTCCACCCAGCCCGAGGTGGACCTGCTCAAGCTGTGCGCCCCCAAGAACAGCGGCCCCTGCATCCACGGCGTCGGCCACGGCACCATGTTCGTCGCCAAGCAGGACGTCGCCAAGGCGCGCGACCTGTGCAACAAGTTCACCTCCGACCAGAACCGGATCCGCTGCTCCGAGGGCCTCTTCATGCAGCTCTTCGGCCCGGACGAGGAGGACGAGCAGGCCAAGGCCAACCTGCCCGCCGACAAGCTCGCCCAGGACCCGCTGTACCCGTGCAAGGACCAGCCCTCGCTGTTCCAGTCCGCCTGCTACTTCTACGCCCCGACCTTCTACCTGTCCTCGCACGACTACCCGAACCACCCCGAGGTCTACGCCGACGCCCTCAAGTGGTGCCTCAACGGCAAGGCCAGCGGCGGGGCGGTGGACTGCAGCCGCGGGGTCGGCTCCCGGACCATGAAGTACAACCTGGACCGCGAGGACTGGGCCGCCCAGCAGTGCGCCACCGCCGCCGACGGCTGGCAGCGCAAGGCCTGCGCGGAGGGGCTGGTCAGCTACTACACGGTCAACTACACGGACGGCGGCGCGGCCGGGCGGCTCTGCGCGAAGATCACCAACAAGGAGATGCAGGGCTACTGCCGCTCCGCGGGCGGACTCTCCTCCTCCCTCGACTGACCTCGACCGACCGGTCCCGCTCCCGCCTCGTCCCGCTCCCCGGGCCCGCGCCGCACGGCGCGGGCCCGTTCCGTACCATCGGCTGACCACCCGGTGCGCCGAGGACGCCGCGCCTCCCCCACACCGCCGGAGCACGCCCGATGGACACCCGCAGGACCGACTTCCGCGCCGCCGCCCACGCCACCGCCGACCTCGTCTCCGACTACCTCGCCGAACTCCCCGGCCGTCCCGTCTGGCAGCCCATGGACGACGCGGCACGCGGCGCCCTGCTCGACGCCCCGCTGCCCGCCGAGGGCCGCCCGCTCGCCGAACTCGTCGAGGCCATCGGCCGGGACGTCCTGCCCCACCCCATGGGCAACGGCAACCCGCGCTTCTTCGGCTGGGTGAACTCCGCGCCCGCCCCCGCCGGGGTGCTCGCCACCCTCGCCGCCGCCGCGATGAACCCCAGCTCGGCCGGCGGCGACCACGCCGATGTCCACCTGGAGCGCGCCGTGGTCCGCTGGATCGCCGAACTGGTCGGCTTCCCGCACCCGGCCGGCGGCGGACTGCTCACCTCCGGCACCTCGATGGCGACCATCGTCTGCCTGGCCGCCGCCCGCAACCGGGCCGCCCGCCGGGCCGGCCACGACCTCCGCGAGGAGGGCCTGGCCGGGCTGCCGCCGCTGGTCGGCTACGTCACCGGCGAGACCCACTCCTGCGTCCGCAAGGCCGCCGAGCTCCTCGGCCTCGGCAGCCGCCACCTGCGTACCGTCGCCACCGGCCCCGACGGGCTGCTCGACCCCGCCGAACTGCGCGCCGCCGTCGAACGCGACCGCGCCGCCGGACTGCTCCCCTTCCTGGTGGTCGCCTCGGCCGGCACCGTCGGCACCGGCGCGGTGGACGCCTTCGACCCGATCGCCGACCTCTGCCAGGAGCAGGGCCTGTGGCTGCACGTCGACGGCGCGTACGGCGCCTTCGGCCGGCTCGACCCCGCCATCGCCCACCGCTACGCGGGCCTGGAGCGCGCCGACTCGCTCGCCCTCGACCCGCACAAGTGGCTCGGCGTCCCGGTGGACTGCGGCTGCGCCCTGGTCCGGGACACCGGCGAACTGCGCGGCACGTTCAGCCTCGTCCCGTCCTACCTGCGCGACGAGACGGCCGGGGAGCTCGGCTGGTTCTCCGAGTACGGCACCGAGCAGACCCGCCCGTTCCGCGCCCTCAAGGTCTGGGCCACCATCGCCCACCGCGGCCGCACCGGCCTCGCCCAGGACATCGCCCGGTGCACCGCACTCGCCCGCCGGCTCGGTGAACTCGTCGCGGCCGACGGGGAGTTGGAGCTGCTCGCGGAGGTGCAGACGTCCATCGTGGCGTTCCGCCACCGGGCGCCCGGGCTGGACGCGGCGGCCCGCGACGCCCTCAACCGCGAGCTGCCGGCCGCCGTCCAGCGGCGCGGCCGGGTCTTCGTCACCGGCGCCCGGCTCGGCGGGCACGAGATGCTCCGGGCCTGCCTGCTCAACGCCGCGACCACCGAGGAGGACCTGCGCCTGCTGGTCGACGAGGTCCGGGCCGCCGCCCGCACGCTGTTGTCGTAACACACCGGCGCCGACCTTAACCACCGAGTCACGGACGGGTCGCGATCAGGAAACACCGGTCGGGCACGGTGGAGGCCATGGAGAACTCGCAGCCTTCCGCCCACCGTGCCCGCCGCTGGCGCCGCGACACCGTCGAGCTGGCCGCCGCCTTCCTCTCCGTCACCGCGGCCGACCTGATCGCGAAGGTCGTCCTGCACGGCTCCGACGGCGCGCTCGTCCTCGCCACCTCGGCCCTCGCACTGCTCGCCGTCACCCTGCTGCACGCCTGGTGGTCCCCGCACGCCCCGCCCCCGACGACGGTCTGGCGGGTCCGCACCACCACCCTCGCCCACACCCACAGCACGCTCGCCGACCACCGGATCACCCTGCTCTCGCTCCACCGCCACCCCACGGCGGACGAGCTCTTCCTCCAAACCCCCCACTCCCTGGACCCGGCGGCCCTCACCGCCCTGCTCACCACCACCGGTCACACCGTCGAGGACACCCCGACCCGGATCGCCTGAGCGGCGCGGATCCGCTCAGTCCTCGACCTCGACGGCGGTCCGGATCTCCAGGGCCCGCTTCGCCAGGTCGTCCGGCCGGGCCGTGCCTGACGTGTCGATCACGGCGCCGACCGTCGTTCCGTCCGCCCAGATGCAGAGGGTCCGGGCGTCGGTGGAATCGCCCAGGACCGCGCAGTCCATCGCTCCGCCGAGCGGCCCGGCCGGGTAGTCCCGGCGGCTGCGCACCGGCTCCTGGGTGTCACTGGTCGAATCGGCGCCCCAGACCGCTCCGAACTGTGCGTCCAACTCCCCCCGGGCGTCCGGGAAGCCCCCCGTCATCGCGGCGACCAGCAGGGTGGTGCGGCCCGAGCCCGCGGGGCCGTAGCCCGCCACCGACACGTCCCGGTAGCGGCTCAGCGCGGTCAGGTTCCGATGCAGGCGGTTGCGCTCCGCGGTGACCTCGCTGGTGTCCGGCATCCGCTCCTGGTCACCGATCCGGTCCGCCAGCACGATCCGGTGCGCGGGCGGGGCACCCGCACCGGTGACGGCGGCCACGGTGAGCCCGGCGAACAGGGCGACGACCACCGCGCCGCCGATCCAGACGCCGCGGGACATCCTGCGGTACCAGGGCAGCGGGGCCACCGGCTCCAGGGTGTTGGCCCAGATCGCCTGGAGACCGGTGGGTCTCCCGGTCGGTTCTTCGTGCTCCGTGTCCGCCGTGTCCGCCATGTCATCCCACTTGTATCAACTGCTCAACAGGTCGCCGGATGATACGTCAGCACGCGAAGGGCCCGCACTCGCCTTTCGGAACCGGGCCGACGTCAATGGCGGCGGCGGGCGCCCGATCGGGCGCCCGCCGGTCCTGCGGCCGGGGGTCAGCCCTGGGAGGGCTGCACCACGCACACCGCGTTGCCCAGCATGCTGCCGAAGCCGCCGAGCAGCGCACCGGTGACGCTCTTGCAGGCGGCCGCCTCCTGGGGGGTCTTCGGGCCGTTGTTGCTGCTGGTGTTGATGCTGGTGTTGTTGCTGCTGGTGTTGTTGTTGCTGCCGGCGGCGGCCGCCGTCTGGGCGAGGGCGAGCGGCACGGCCAGCAGCAGGGCGCAACAGGCCGTGGCCAGTGCGGAGTTCTTCGCAAGCATGATGGAGCCCCTTCGGATCGAGACGGGTTCGGCGGAAAGCCGAGCCATCCCTATCCGAAGGGGCTCCCGCGGTCACGGATCCTGGGCCATCCGTGAGCGTGTCCGCGTCAGCGCCCGGGCGTCACGGGGTGAGCCGCTCCACCGCCCGGATGGCGGCGGCGAGTTCGAGCACCCCGTGCTCCTTGAGCACCCCGTAGTGGTCCCCGGCCAGCTCCACCACGGTGGGCGGGGCGGCCGACCAGCCGGTGCTGCCCTCGATGAAGGAGTAGTCGTCGCCCGAGGCCTTGAAGACGGTGACCGGCGCCGCCAGCCGCCGCTCGGCCAGCTCGCGGAAGCTGTACTCGAACTCGTAGGTCTCCCCGACGATCCGGGTGATCCGGCGGATCACCTCCTCGTCCAGCGCGGGCAGCATCCGGTGCACCTCGGCGACGAACGAGGACTCGTCGACCGTCCGGGCCAGGCAGCGCTCCAGCTCGGGCCCGCTGATCGCCCCGGCGAACACCGAGAACAGGATGGTCACGTACGCCGGGTTGGCGTACGAGGACTTCCGGCCGTACTCCCGGCCGTCGGCCTGCCGGACCTCCGGGTTGCCCGGGCAGATCAGCAGCAGCTGCTCCACCCGCTCGCCGGCCTGCTCCAGCTGCCAGGCCGCCTCGAAGGCGACCCGGGCGCCGAAGGAGTAGCCCCACAGGGTGTACGGGCCCTCGGGCTGCACCTGGCGCAGCTCGGCGAGGTCGGCGGCCGCCGTCTCCCGGATGGTGGCGTACGGCGTCTCGCCCTCGTTGATGCCGTGCGCCTGGACGCCGTAGAACGGGCGGCCGTCGCTCGCCTCCCGGCCGAGCAGCCGCAGGTTCATCGGGTAGCCGCCCAGCCCGGGCCAGCAGAACACCGGCCGACGCTGCTCCCCCTGCTCGCCCGGCTGCCCCTGCCCGCCCGGCTGCCCCTGCTCACCCGGCTCCCCGTGCTCGCCCGGCTCCCCCGGCGCCAGCGGGACCAGCCGCGAGGCCGGCCCGCCGTCCGAGGCCGAGATCCGGGCCGCCAGGTCCGCCAGCTTCGGGCACTCGAACACCACCTGGAGCGGCAGCGAGGTCCCGAACTCCCGGTTGATCCGGTGGACCAGCGCCACGGCGGTCAGCGAGTTGCCGCCGACGGCGAAGAACTCGTCGGTCACCGACACCTCCTCGTACTTGAGGGCCTGCCCCCAGGCCTCGGCCAGCCACCGTTCCCGCGCGGTGCGCGGGGCGACGAACTCGCCGCGCCCGCCGTCCGCGCGGACGGCCTCGGAGTCGGCCAGCGCCTTGAGGTCGACCTTGCCGTTCGCAGTGAGCGGCAGGGCGTCGACGATCAGCACCCGGTTGGGCAGCATGTAGTCGGGCAGCAGGGTGGCGAGTTCGTCCTTGATGATTTCGGCCGGGCCCTTCATGTGCACGGTGTCCTCGTGCATGCCCTCGCTGCGGATCTGCTCCTCGCTCACCTTCCCGCCGAGGAAGAAGTACGAGGCGCCGGTGGCGATGCCCGCCGCGTCGAGGATCTCGTCGATCCGGCGCGAAGCCGGCAGCGGGTGGCCGGACTTGGAGCTGTAGCCGGAGGACATGAAGCCCAGGCCCAGGCCGTTGCGCTGGAGGTGGTGCAGCTTCGTGCCGAGCGCGACGTACTCCAGCCAGTCCTCGGCGGCCCGGCTGACCGCGGTGATGCCGAACGCGGCCCGGGCGTACACGGCCTGGTTGATCGCGATCACCTGCCGGGACTCCACCACCTCGTCCGCGACCCTGGTCAACTCGCCCTCGGCGTAGCGGTAGAGGCCGGCCGGCAGGCCGTCCACCCGGTCGGCGTGGGCCTGGACGTACAGCTCGGTGTGCTCCTCGGGGGCGAGGCCGCGGTTGCGGTCGACGGTGAAGCTGCCCAGGTAGTGGTCCTCCTCGGCGACGTCCAGCCGCCGCCGGACGGCCGGGTCGAAGCCCTGCGGGCGCACCTCCAGCCCGTACTCGGGCAGCACCTCCTCCAGCACGCCCAGCATGTGCCCGGTCTCGAACTCCAGCACCTCGCGGATGTTGTTCTTGTACACCGGCTCGATCGCCCCGGTCCTCCCGGAGAAGTGCAGCGTCAGGTACGGCTCCGGGCGGGCGTCGGCGGCGCCGACCCTGATCAGGGCGTGCTCGACCGGGTGGTAGTAGTACAGCCCGGCGGCCAGCCCGTCCAGGCCGCCGGTCTCCAGGTACAGCTGGGTCGCGTAGAGCGCGCCGGGCGAGGCGTAGGCGTACTTGGGCAGCAGCCGCTCCTCGCTGTGGAACTGGCCGAACCAGCGCAGGATCCGTCCGAGTTCGGGGAGGCTCAGCAGGCCGAGCGCACGGCCGAAGGGGCCGGCCGGGCGGGGGGCGAGCAGCGCGGTGAGGTCGTCCCGGGTGACCGGGCCGCCGTCGTAGAAGCGGTAGGTCTTGCGGGCGAAGACGGCCCGCCGCTGGCTCTCGGTCTCGCGCCGGCCGGGCAGTTCCACCTTCTCCCGGCCGGCCAGCCGGGCCGGGGGCCGCAGCCCGGGGTCGGACAGCTGGGCCCTGACCTGGAGCCGGCTGGCCTTGGACTGGTGGTGGCCGCCGTGGTCGCCCTGGTCCATCAGGGCGGCCTCGCGCGGGTTCAGTTCGACGCAGGCGACCAGGTTCTGGTGGCCGGTGCGCCCGTCGGCGGTGACCACGGCGGCCGAGCGGCGGACCCAGGTGTGCTCCTCGATCGCCCGGGCGATCTCGTCCAGCTCGACCCGGTAGCCGCGCAGCTTGACCTGGTTGTCGACCCGGCCGGCGAACTGGAGGGTGCCGTCCGGGTTCCAGTGCACCAGGTCGCCGGTGCGGTAGAGCTTCTCGGCCGGGGCGAACGGGGAGGGCACGAACCGCTCGGCGGTCAGCTCCGGCCGGTGCAGGTAGCCGCGGGCCAGCTGGACGCCGCCGATGTACAGCTCGCCGACGTCCCCGAGGCCGACCGGGGCCATCCGTTCGTCCAGGACGTAGCACTGGGTGTTGTCGACCGGCCGGCCGATCGGCACCGAGCCGGGGCCGTCGCCCAGCGCGGCCGGGTCGACCAGATGGGCGGTGGCGTTGATGGTGCACTCGGTCGGGCCGTACAGGTTGACCAGCGCGGCCCCCGGCAGGGCGGCGGCCAGGTCGCGGGCCAGCCGCAGCGAGAGCGCCTCGCCGCCGGAGAACAGGCCGGTCAGGCCGGTGCAGTCGGTGAAGCCCTCGGTGTCCAGCAGGGCCTGCAGCAGGGTCGGCACGCACTGCAGGGCGGTCACGCCGTACCGGCGCACGGCGGCCACCAGCGCCTCCGGGTCCCGGTAGAGCCCGGGCGTGCCGGCCACCACCCGGGCGCCGACGGCCGGGGCGAGGATCTCCCACTGGGCGGCGTCGAAGCTCATCGGGGTCTTCTGCAGCACGGTGACCCCGGGGTCGAGGTGCCCGGCGGTGTGCAGCCAGCGCAGTTGGGAGACCACCGCCCGGTGCTCGATCTGCACGCCCTTGGGGCGGCCGGTGCTGCCGGAGGTGTAGATCACGTAGGCCGTCGACTCCGGCCGCGCCCACTCCTCGGGCCGCCCGTGCGCCGCCGGCGCCTCCTCGACGGTGAGGACCGCGGTGCCGGCCGGCAGCAGCGCGGCCAGCCGCTCGCGCAGGTGCTCCTGGGTGAGGACGATCCGGGTGCCGCTGTCCTCGATCATGTAGCGCAGCCGGTCCTCCGGGTACTCGGGCGACAGCGGCAGGTAGCCGGCCCCGGCGTACAGGACGCCCCAGGCCCCGGCGACCAGTTCCACCGAGGGCTCGACGTACAGGCCCACGCAGTCGTCCGGGCCCGCGCCCGCGCCCAGCGCGCGCAGCCGCGCGGCCAGCCCGCGGGCGCGTTCGGACAGCTCCAGGAAGGTGAGGTGGCCGTGCTCGCCGACGACGGCCGGGGACACCGGCCGGGTGCGGACCTGCCGGTCCAGCAGGCCGGTGAGGGAGGTGCCGACCGGGGCCCGGCGGGCGTGCGGGAGGTGGGTGACGTGGGTGCCGCTGGTGGCGGCGGTGGTGGCGGCGAGGTCGGTGTTGCGCATGGGAGAGCCTTCGGTGCGTGGACGTACGGACCCCGGCGGCCCTGCTCACCAGGAGCGCCGGGTACGGACTCCACCGTCGGCCGCCCGCCGTCCCGGCCGCATGAGGCACCGGTCTGGACCTGTGCCGGGTCCGTCCCGGCCGGAGGCCGGTGCTCGGCCGGGCATTCGTGCGTTCACGATCACGTAACCGGCCGGAAGCGAGCCCTCGGTAGCGTCGGACCCATGACGGCACCCCGCACCCGCCTCGAACGGCTCTGGCACCGGCCCTTCCGCAGGTCGAACCGCAGGTGCGCGGCGCCCGAAGCCCAGTCCAACCGGCCGCCCGCGCACCCCGGCGGCCCGCACCGGCCACCCCGCGGCCACTCCGCCCCGGCCGCACCGGGCGCCTCAGCCACCCAGGCCACCCAGGCCACACCGGCCGCATCGGCCCTGGACGTGTCCCGGCTGTCCCTGCCGGACGGGACCGAGCTGCTGCTGCGCCCGGCCGGCCCGGCCGACAAGGCGGCGGCCCTGGCGATGCACGAGCGCTGCTCCCCCGCCGCGCTGCGGCTGCGCTACCACGGCCCGGTCCGCGACGCCGACCGCTACCTGGAGCACCTGCTGGACCCCCGGCACGGCCGCAGCCTGGTGGTGGCCGCCCCCGACGGGCGGGTCCTCGCCCTCGGGCACCTGATGTGGGACGGGGACGAAGCGGAGCTGGCCGTGCTGGTCGAGGACGCCTGGCAGCGGCACGGGCTCGGCCTGGCGCTGCTCCGGCGGCTGACCGCGGTGGCCCGGGCGGCCGGGATCGGCACGGTGTACGCGGTGACCCAGGCCGCCAACACCGGGCTGATCACCGCGATGCGCCGGCTGGCGGCGCCGCTGGACTTCCACTGCGAGGACGGCACCCTGGTGATCACCGCCACCCTGGCCGCCGGAGCCGCGCCCGCCGCCGCCTCCGCACCCGCTCCGGGCCGCTGATCATTTCTTCACCACATCCTTACCGGCTGTCCCGGGAACCCGGGGCAGCCGACGGAGCGTCCTTCCCCGCGGCAGCGGTCCCTCCGTACACCGCCCTCCTTGACGGGCCGTCAGCAGCCCTGGCGGCGGCGTCGCAGCTGGCGGCGTGGGGTCCGGATCGTCCGGCCGGGCTACGGAGTCGGTAGGCTGGCCCCGTCCCCGCCGCCCGACGGCCCGTTATCCGGCCGACAGGCGGTGCCGCAGCAAGGAGGAACCACTGAGCATGGCAGGCACCGAATCGGAGCCCACAGGCGCACGCGACGCCTCGCTGCCGGCCCGCGCCAAGATCGCGGTCACGGCCGGTAAGGTCGCCGCCGCCGTGTCCCGCAAGGCCGGTCGCGGGAGCGGCTCGGTGATCGGCGGCAAGGTCGCCCTCAGGCTCGACCCCGACCTGCTCGCCACCCTCGCCGACCACCTCGACGTCGTCCTGGTCAGCGCCACCAACGGCAAGACCACCACCACCCGCCTGATCGCCGAGGCGCTGCGCGCCGCCGGCCCGGTGGTCTCCAACGCCCTGGGCGCCAACATGCCGGCCGGCATCACCTCCGCCCTGGCCGGTGGCACGGAGGCCCGCTTCGGCGTGATCGAGGTCGACGAGAAGTACCTGGCGACGGTCGCCCGCGACACCCACCCCAAGGCGATCGCCCTGCTCAACCTCTCCCGCGACCAGCTCGACCGCGCCGCCGAGACCCGCATGATGGCGGAGAAGTGGCGCGAGGGCCTCCAGGACACCGAGGCCGTGGTCATCGCCAACGCCGACGACCCGCTGGTGACCTGGGCCGCCTCCTCCTGCAAGAAGGTGGTCTGGGTGGCCGCCGGACAGGCCTGGAAGGAGGACGCCTGGTCCTGCCCCGCGTGCGGCGGTGTGATGCAGCGCCCCGGCGACGACTGGTTCTGCCAGGACTGCGGCTTCCGGCGCCCCAACCCGCACTGGGCGCTCCAGGGCACCCACGTGATCGACCCGCAGCGCGGCGCCTGGCCGATCCAGCTGCAGCTGCCCGGCCGGGCCAACCTGGCCAACGCCACCAGCTCGGCCGCCGTCGCCGCCGTGTTCGGCGTCTCCCCGCAGGTCGCCCTGGAGCGGATGCGCTCGGTGTCCGCCGTGGCCGGCCGCTACGACGTGGTGCAGTACCAGGGCCGGGACATCCGGCTGCTGCTCGCCAAGAACCCGGCCGGCTGGCTGGAGACCTTCTCGCTGATCGACGGCCCGCCGGCCCCGGTGATCCTCTCGGTCAACGCCCTCGACGCCGACGGCACCGACACCTCCTGGCTGTGGGACGTCGACTACGAGCGCCTCGCCGGGCACCCGATCTTCGTGATGGGCCAGCGCAAGCTGGACCTGGCCGTCCGCCTGGAGGTCGCCGGGCTGCAGTTCCACGTCGTGGACACCCTGGAGCAGGCCGTCCGGATGGCCCCGCCCGGCCGGATCGAGGCCATCGCCAACTACACCGCCTTCCAGCAGCTGCGGAAGGTCGTGGCCGGCTGATGCCGCGCCCGCACACCAGTCTTTTCGTGACGGAAGGCCTTCGAGGATGAGTGAGAGCAGCCTGCGCGTGGTCTGGGTCTACCCGGACCTGCTCAGCACCTACGGCGACCGCGGCAACGCCCTGGTCGTGGAGCGCCGGGCCCGCCAGCGCCATCTCAACGTGACCCGGATCGACGTCCGCTCCGACCAGGCGATCCCCACCAGCGGGGACATCTACCTGATCGGCGGCGGCGAGGACCGCCCGCAGCGACTGGCCGCCGAGCGGCTGCGCGCCGACAGCGGCCTGGTGCGGGCCGCCGAGAACGGCGCGATCATCTTCGGCGTCTGCGCCGGTTTCCAGATCATGGGCCACGAGTTCGTCAACGACCTCGGCGAGCGCGAGCCCGGCCTCGGCCTGCTGGACGTCTGGACCACCCGGGGCGAGGGCGCCCGCTGCGTCGGCGACGTGCTCGCCGACGTGGACCCGCGGCTCGGCCTGCCGCAGCTGACCGGCTTCGAGAACCACCAGGGCGTCACCCACCTCGGCCAGGGCGTCCAGCCGTTCGCGACCGTCACCGTCGGCCGCGGCAACGGCACCGGCGACGGCACCGAGGGCGCCTGGCGGGACACCGTCTTCGGCACCTACCTGCACGGCCCGGTGCTGGCCCGCAACCCCGCCGTCGCCGACATGCTGATCAGGCTGGCCCTGGACGTCAACGCCCTGCCGCCGGCCGACACCACCTGGTACGACGCGCTGCGCGCCGAGCGCATCGCCGCCACGGCGCGCCCCGCGTAGTACCCCGTAGTGCCCACGTAGTACCCCCGTAGTACCCACCCTCACGACGCACCCCGCGTCGTACGACCGAACGCCCCGCCCGGGTGCCCGCGATGCGGTCACCCGGCCCGCGGGCGGCCCCGGACGTACGACAATGGGGCTGCCGGCTGCACACCCTCCTCGGCAGCAGGCTGCAATTCCGCGCGGGGGCGCCGACGGCGCCGCTCCCGCGTCGGCTCCTGCCCGGCCGGACCAGGGGCCGTATGCTCGACTTCACGGCCGTTTTCGGATGCTCTGTCCGGATCCGGCCGGTGCTTCACCCCGAGGCAACCTCCCCGTCACCCCGGTGGGGAAGGCCTCGTCGCGGTGACGGCTCGTCGTCCCAGCCTGTAGTCCGGCCGTTTCCTCGGTTCTGCTCGGGAGTTGCAAAGCTAATGCGTATCGGAGTGCTGACCAGCGGCGGTGACTGCCCCGGCCTGAACGCGGTGATCCGTTCCGTGGTCCACCGGGGGGTGGTCGACCACGGCGACGAGATCATCGGGTTCGAGGACGGTTGGCGCGGTTTCCTCGAAGGGCACCACCGCCCCCTGACCCTCGACTCGGTGAGCGGCATCCTGGCCCAGGGCGGCACCATCCTCGGGTCCTCCCGGGTGCAGCCGAGCCACCTGCGGGACGGCGTCGAGCGGGCCAAGAAGTACTGCTCCGACCTCGGCCTGGACGCCGTGATCCCGATCGGCGGCGAGGGCACCCTCAAGGCCGCCAAGCTGATGAGCGACGCGGGCCTGCCGATCGTCGGCGTGCCCAAGACCATCGACAACGACATCGCCGCCACCGACGTGACCTTCGGCTTCGACACCGCCGTCTCGGTCGCCACCGAGGCCCTCGACCGCTTGAAGACCACCGCCGAGTCCCACCAGCGGGTCATGGTCGTCGAGGTCATGGGCCGGCACACCGGCTGGATCGCGCTGAACGCGGGCATGGCGGCCGGCGCGCACGCCATCGTCGTCCCGGAACGCCCGTTCCACATCGAGAAGCTCACCGCCGTGGTCCGCGAGCGCTTCGACCGGCAGAAGAAGTTCGCCATCGTGGTCTGCGCCGAGGGCGCCAAGCCCGAGCCCGGCACCATGCACTGGGAGGAGGGCACCAAGGACATCTACGGCCACGAGCGCTTCACCGGCATCGCCACCCAGCTCTCCCGCGAACTGGAGCACCGCCTCGGCAAGGAGGCCCGCCCGGTCATCCTCGGCCACACCCAGCGCGGTGGCACCCCCACCGCCTACGACCGGGTGCTCGCCACCCGCTTCGGCTGGCACGCCGTCGAGGCCGTCCACAAGGGCGCCTTCGGGCACATCACCGCGCTCCAGGGCACCAACATCAACCTGGTGCCGCTGGCCGAGGCCGTCGCCGAGCTCAAGACCGTCCCGCAGGAGCGCTACCAGGAGGCCGAGACGGTCCTCTGACCGCCGCCGCCCCTCCCCCGGCTCGACACCGGACCCCCGGCCCCCGGACCGCACCCCGCGGCTCCGGGGGCCGTCGTGCGGCCTTCGGGCAGCCGTCGTGCAGCTGACGGGCACATCCGCGGCGGCCCCGTTAGCGTGGGCCGCAGGAGCCCTCCCCGGAAGGACGTCGCATGGAGATCCTGGCGTACGGAGTGCAGGCCGACGAACGGCCGCTGCTGGAACGGGCCTTCGCCGGCCGGCACGAACTGCGCTGCCTGGACGTGTTCCTCAACCGCGACACCGCCCCGCTCGCCGCCGGCCACCCCGCCGTCAGCAGCAGCGTCAACGCCGTCCTCGACGCCGAGACCCTGGCCGTCCTCGCCGCCGGCGGCACCCGGCTGATCGCCCAGCGCTCCACCGGCTTCAACAACATCGACCTCGACGCCGCCGCCGACCTCGGCCTCACCGTCGCCCGGGTCTCCCACTACAGCCCGTACGCCGTCGCCGAACACGCCTGGGCCCTGGCGATGGCCGTCAACCGGCGGATCGTCCGCGCCGCCGGCCGGACCCGCGAGTTCGACTTCCGCCTCGACGGACTGCTCGGCCGGGACGTCCACGGCATGACCGTCGGCGTGATCGGCACCGGCAAGATCGGCGAGTGCTTCGCCCGGATCGCGGCCGGCTTCGGCACCGAACTCCTCGGCTGGGACATCGCCGAGAACCCGGCCTGCCGCGAACTCGGCATGCACTACACCGAGTTGCCCGAACTCCTCACCCGCGCCGACCTGATCAGCCTGCACGTCCCGCTGGTCCCGGCCACCCACCACCTGATCGACACCGCCGCCCTCGCCCGGATGAAGGACGACGCCATCCTCGTCAACTCCAGCCGCGGCGGCCTCGTCGACAGCGCCGCCCTGGTCGAGACCCTGCGCTCCGGCCGCCTCTCCGGCGTCGGCCTGGACGTCTACGAGGAGGAGACCGGCGTCTTCTTCACCGACCGCTCCATCCAGGGCATCACCGACGACGTCCTCGCCCGCCTCGTCACCTTCCCCCAGGTCCTGGTCACCAGCCACCAGGCCTACTTCACCCGGACCGCCGTCGGCCAGATCATCGACGCAACCGCCCGCAACATCGACGACTTCGCCGCCGGCCGTACCAACGAGAACACCCTCGTCCCGCGCGGCTGACCCGGCGGACGAGGTCGTTCGCCGGGCCGGGACCGTCGGCCCGGCGATCTGCTAGCGTCCCGCACATGATCAAGACCGTGCCGTTCACCGGCGGCGAGAAGGAAAGCCTGCACACGGCCCTGGACCGGCACCGTGACGTGGTGGTGTGGAAGGTCCAGGGCCTGGACGACGAGCAGTTGCGGCGGCCGATGACGCCCTCGGGGACGAGTCTGCTGGGCCTGGTCAAGCACCTGGCCGGCGCCGAACTCGGCTGGTTCCGGGAGACCTTCGGCCGGGAGACCGGGCCGCTGCCGTTCGACCTCGACGCGGACGAGAGCTCCGACATGCGGATCGAGCCGCACGAGTCGACGGCGGAGGTGCTGGCCTTCTACGCCCGCGCCCGGGCCGCCGCCGACGAGGTGATCGAGGAACTCGACCTGGAGTCCACCGGCACCTCCTGGTCGGGCCGGACGGTCTCGCTGCGCTGGGTGCTCATCCACATGGCCACCGAGACCGCCCGGCACGCCGGGCACCTGGACATCCTGCGCGAACTCACCGACGGCGCCACCGGGGACCACGACCGGAGCTGACCCGGGGGCCTCGGCCGACGGCTACTCGGCCGACGGCTACTCGGTCGGGGCCAACTCCGCCGCCAGCTGCCGCAGTTCGGGCCCGTACTCCGGGTTGGCGAGGGCCGCCGCGAACTGCGCCCGCAGGTAGGCGGCGGGGTTGCCGGTGTCGTACCAGGTGCCGGCGATGACCTGCCCGTAGACGGCCCGGCGGGCCGCGTAGGCGTTGATGGCGTCGGTCAGGTAGACCTCGTCCTCGGGCTTCTCGTGCCAGCGGCGGGTGAGTTCGCGCAGCTCGTCGACGATGCCGGGGGTGATGACGTACCCGCCGATGGCGGCGTACCCGGAGGGGGCGTCGACCGGCTTGGGCTTCTCGACCAGGCCGGTGATCCGCAGCGAGCCGCCGCCGAGGTCCTCCTTCACCACCGGGACGCCGTAACGGTAGGAGTCCTCGGGCGCCATCGGCATCAGCGCGAGCACCGGCGCGTTGGTCTGCTCGAAGGCCCGGATCAGCTGCTGCGCGCGGGGCACCTCGGCGACGAACACGTCGTCCGGCCACAGCACCAGGCAGGGCTCGTCGCCGAAGTGCCGGGCGGCGTTGAGCACCGGGGTGCCGTTGCCGTACGGGCCGTGCTGGTAGAGGTAGCTGATGTGCCCCTTGCGGGACAGCTCCCCGACCTCCTCGACCGCGTCCGCGAACGCCGCCTTGCCGTCCCGGCGCAGCTGCTCGACCAGCACCGGGTTGGGACGGAAGTGCTCCTGGATCAGGCCCTTGTCGCCGTTGACGACGATGGTGATGTCGGTGATGCCGCTCTCGATCAGCTCGCGCACGGTGTGCTCGATCACCGGCTTGTCGCCGACCGGCAGCATCTCCTTCGGGGTGGCCTTGGTCAGCGGCAGCAGGCGGGAGCCCAGCCCGGCGGCGGGGATGACGGCACGGCGGATGGTCCTGGGGGCCATGTGATGCTCTCTCATGTCGATGGTGCTGAGCCGCAGTTGAGCGGCACCGCGACCGACGCTACCAAGGATCACGCCATGATCATCACCGCCCGTCGGGGGCGGCGGACGCCACCGCCGCCCCCCGCACCGGCCGTTCACCCGGACCGGGTAAAGGCCGCCTCTCCGGTCGTTTCCGCGACCGTCTCCCCGGCCGCTCCCCCGGTCCGCCGCACCGCCAGGGTCAGCAGCGCGAGCCCGGCGAACAGCGCGGCGGCGATCAGCCCGTTGACCTGCAGCCCGGCCGTGAACGCCGAACGCGCGCCGCGCAGCAGCTCGGCGCCCTGCTCGGCGGGCAGGTGCCGGGCCGCCTCGACCGCGGCGGCCGGCGAGTCGGAGCCGCCGCCGGTACGGTCGTGGTAGACCGCCGCGGCGACGGTGCCGAGCACCGCGAAGCCGAGCGAGCCGCCGAAGTAGTTGCCGGTCTCCGACATCGCCGCCGCCGAGCCCGCCCGCTCCGGCGGCACCGCGTCGAGGACCAGCCCGGTTCCCAGGGCGAACAGCGGCCCGGTGCCCAGCGCCAGCAGCGCGATGCCGGTCATCACCAGCGGCAGCGAGCCCGCGTCCCCGTCCACGGCGACCAGCAGCAGGGCGCCCAGCGCCGAGAGCGCCAGCCCGCCGGCGATCGCGCTGTTCGGCCGCACCCGGCCGACCAGCCGCGGCGCGGCCAGGGTGCCGGCCGCCACCGCCAGGCCCATCGGCGCGAACAGCACGGCCGAGGCGAACGGCGAGTGGCCCAGCACGCTCTGCAGGTACTGGGTGACCAGCAGCCCGGTGCCGGCCATCGCCGTCCCGGCCAGGACCAGCGAGACCAGCACCGCCGCGAACGGCCGGTTGCGCAGCAGCCGCAGGTCCAACAACGGCTGCTCCATACCCAGTTGACGCCGGACGAAGAGGTAGCCGAGGCCGGCGCCGAGCAGCAGGGCGGCCACCGGGATGCCGGTCGCGCCCCCGACCGGCAGCTGCTTGACCCCGTACAGCACCAGCAGCACCGCCGCCAGCGACAACCCGACCCCGGCCAGGTCCGGCCGCCCGGCCGCCCCGCCGCGGAACTCGGGCAGCAGCCACGGCCCGGCCGCCAGCAGCAGCGCCATCGCCGGGACGGCGGCCAGGAACACCGACCCCCACCAGAAGTGCTGGAGCAGCAGCCCGGCCAGCACGGGCCCCAGCGCGCCGCCGGCGAACTGGCAGGTCGCCCAGACGGCGACGGCCCGCCCGCGTTCGCGCTCGTCCCGGAACATGTTGGTGATCAGCGCCAGCGTGGACGGCGCCAGCGTCGCCCCGGCCACGCCCAGCAGGGCCCGGACCACGATCAGCATCAGCGGGTCGACCGCGAGGGCGGCGACCACCGACAGCACCGCGAAGGCCGCCGCGCCGGTCAGCAGCAGGCGTCGACGGCCGATCCGGTCGCCCAGCGTGCCCATGGTGATCACCAGCCCGGCCACCATCAGCCCGTAGCCGTCGCTGATCCACAGCTGTTCGACGGCGGAGGCGCCCAGGTCGGCGCTCAGCCTCGGCAGGGCGAGCAGCAGCGCCGTCACGTCCATCGCGACCACCAGGGTCGGCAGCATCAGCAGGGCCAGCCCCAGCCGGGCCCGGTTCGCTCTCATCGCGTGCTCCTCATCGTCTCTCGGATCGGGTTCCGCACACCGGTCGGTCGGAGCGGCCGGGGACTTCTCGACATCGGAGCACCGAGGACCTGATGAGACCCAAGGGACCGGAGGAGACCCAAGGGCTGCGACGAAACCCGAGGGCCGGGACGAAACCCGTGGAAGATTTCTCCGACGGGGATGTCAAGACGGCGGCCCCGGCTCCGACCACCCGGTCGAGGGGCCCCCACGGGGCCCGCCCACCACGAGGAGTACGCGATGAAGTTCCTGATCAGCCTGCACATCAACCCGGCCGTGCTGGACGCGCTGACCGACGAGGAGAAGGCGGCGATCGGCGCCGGGCACGGCGCGTTCATCGAGGAGTTGAAGGCCTC
This sequence comes from Kitasatospora sp. NPDC028055, assembly GCF_040637885.1. NCBI lineage: Bacteria > Bacillati > Actinomycetota > Actinomycetes > Kitasatosporales > Streptomycetaceae > Kitasatospora > Kitasatospora sp. NPDC028055. The sequence goes on from NZ_JBEZXE010000022.1 coordinate 41,044, forward strand.
CGGCGAACTGATCGTCACCCAGGCGCTGGTGGACCCGTCGCAGGCGGCCGTGGTCACCGTCCGGGACGGCCAGCCGGTGGTGACCGACGGCCCGTTCCTGGAGGCCAAGGAGTTCCTGGGCGGCTTCTACCTGCTCGACTGCGAGGACAAGGAGCGGGCCATCGAGCTGGCCGCGCGGATCCCGGACGCCGCGATCGAGGGGCTGGGCGTCGAGGTGCGCCAGGTGATGTTCTCCGACGGACACTTGGAGGCATGACAGCACCGGACTTCGAGGACCTGCTGCGGGAGCTCACGCCGCAGGTCCTCGGCACCTTGGTACGACGGTACGAGCGCTTCGAGGGCTGTGAGGACGCCGTTCAGGAGGCCGTCCTCGCCGCCGCCGTGCAGTGGCCCGAGGAGGGCGTACCGGACAACCCGCGCGGCTGGCTGGTGACGGTCGCCTCCCGGCGGCTGGTCGACCGGATCCGCAGCGACCGCGCCCGCCGCGAGCGCGAGTACGCGACCACGGCCACCGAGGTGCTGCCCGAGGACGTGCCGGACACCGACGACACCCTGGTCCTGCTGTTCCTGTGCTGCCACCCGGCGCTGACCGCCGCCTCCCAGACCGCGCTCACCCTGCGCGCCGTCGGCGGCCTGACCACCGCCGAGATCGCGCGCGCCTTCCTGGTGCCGGAAGCCACCATGGCGGCCCGGATCAGCCGGGCCAAGCAGAAGATCCGGGCCGCCGGCAGCTCCTTCGCCCTCCCCGAGGGCACCGAGCGTGAGGAACGGCTGCGGGTCGTCCTGCACGTGCTCTACCTGATCTTCAACGAGGGGTACACCGCCTCCTCGGGCAGCGAACTGCACCGCACCGACCTCGCCCAGGAGGCCGTCCGGCTGGCCCGGATCGTGCACGCCCAGCTGCCCGGGGACTCCGAGGTGACCGGGCTGCTCGCCCTGATGCTGCTCACCCACGCCCGCCGGGCCGCCCGCACCACCGCCACCGGCGACCTGGTCCCGCTGGCCGAACAGGACCGCACCGCCTGGGACCGCCCGCTGCTCGACGAGGGCACCGACCTCGCCAAGGCCGCCCTGGCCGGCCCGGCCCTGGGCCCGTACCAGCTCCAGGCCGCCATCGCCGCCACCCACGCCGACGCCGCCACCGCGGACCGGACCGACTGGGCCCAGGTGCACGCGCTCTACCTGATCCTGGAGCGGATCGCCCCCAACCCGGTGGTCACCCTCAACCGCGCCGTCGCCCTCGCCGAGCTGAACGGCCCACGGGCCGGCCTCGACCTGCTCGCCACCCTGGACGCCGACCGGCGCCTGGCCGACCACCACCGGCTGCTCTCCGTCCGGGCCCACCTGCTGGAACGCGCCGGCGACCGGACGGCCGCCTACGACCACTACCGCCGCGCGGCCAGGGCCACCGCGAGCCTCGCCGAGCAGCGCTTCCTGGAAGCCCGGGCCCGCCGGCTGCAGCCCTGACGGGCCCTACGCGGCCCTACAGCCCCAGCGCCGTCCGGTACCAGGGCGCCGCCCCGGCGAGGCGGGCCAGCGGGCCCGGGCCGGGCGGGCAGGCGGCGAGGCGCCAGATCGCGTCGCTGCGGTACCAGTGGTCCCGGGCGACCATGGCGAACTGCCGTTCGGAGACCAGGCCGGGCGCGGCGGCGAGCCGTCGGCGGCACTCCGCCCAGGGCAGCGCCGGGCCGTCCTGGGCGGGCAGCAGGCCGAGCCCGGCGAGGGCGTCGAGCAGGTCGCCGCTGCGGACCGGCTCCGGGTGGGCCGCGTGGTGGACGCCCGTCACCCGGTCCGGGGCGTCCAGGGCGAGCCCGGTGACCAGCCGGGCCAGGTCGGTCCGGTCCACCAGGGAGAGCCGGGCCGTGCCGCCCGCCCAGCGGCCCGGGACCCTGCGGGCCAGCTCGGCCAGGGCGGGCACCACCCAGCGGTCGCCCGTCCCGGTGACCAGGGCCGGGCGCAGCACCGCGGCACCGGCGGCCAGGGCGTGCCCCTCGCCGAGCAGCCGGGTGCGGCTGGCCGCCGACAGCGGCGCGGCCGGTACCCCGCCGACCCCGAGGTCCGTGTGCGGGCCCTCGCCGTACACCGCCGTGGTCGACAGGTGGACGATCCGCCCGACCCCGGCCCGGGTGGCCGCCGCCATCACGGCCGCCGTGCCCCGGTCGTTCACGGCCGCGCACTCCTCCTCGCCGCCGGCGACCCTGGAGGCGAGGTGGAGCAGCACCCCCGCGCCCGCGCACAGCCCGTCCAGTGCGGAGCGGTCGGCGAGGTCGCCGGGCACCCAGGCGGTGTGCCCGTCCGCGACGGGCTCCCCGCGCACCAGGGCCCGCACCTCCACACCGCGGGCCGCGAGGGCCTCCCGTACGGCCGAGCCGATGAACCCGGTGGCCCCGGTGAGCGCGACCACGGGCCGCGCCCCGGGCCGCTGTGCCGCCGCCATGCCTGGCTCCTCCCTGCCGACCGGCCGGTCAGTCTAGCGATGCCCCACCCCTCACCGGCCGCCCGCCCACCCGTACGGAGGGGGCGGCGGCACGCCCGGGGTAAGGCCCACCTAGGCTGTATGCCAAGCAAAACGGGCGAACCGGACCCCCAGCGGGGACCACAATGACGGAAAGCGGGACCCGCCGATGGGCGACGGAATGTCAGGAATGCACCACCACGGCGGGATGACCCCGCTAGGCCCGTTCACCCTCTCCAACGTCTGGACCTGGTCCCCCGACTGGGTGTTCCTGCTCGGCGGCCTGGTTGCGCTGGCGCTGTACCTGACCGGCGTGGTCCGGCTGTACCGGCGCGGCGACCGCTGGCCGATCGCCCGGGTCGTCGGCTGGGTCGCGGGCGTCGCCAGCATGCTGCTGGTCACCTGCAGCGGGCTGAACGACTACGGCATGGTGCTGTTCAGCGCGCACATGATCCAGCACATGGTGCTGTCCATGCTGACGCCGATCCTGCTGCTGCTCGGCGCCCCGATCACGCTCTCGCTGCGCGCGCTGCGCCCGGCGGGCAAGGGCCGGCCGCGCGGTCCGCGCGAGCTGCTGGTGGCACTGCTGCACAGCCGGTACGTCCGGGTGATCTCGCACCCGGCGTTCACCATCCCGATGTTCATCGCCAGCCTGTACGGGGTCTACTTCACCCCCGCGTTCGACTTCCTGATGCAGTACCGCCTCGGGCACATCTTCATGATGGTGCACTTCCTCATGACCGGTCTGACCTTCTTCTGGCCGATCATGGGCGTCGACCCGGGCCCGCACCGCCCCGGCCACGTGATGCGGATCATCGAGCTGTTCATGGGGATGCCGTTCCACGCCTTCTTCGGCGTGGCGGTGATGATGGCCGGCCACCCGCTGGTGACCACCTTCACCGTCCAGGGCGCACCACCCGGGACGGACCTGCTGGAGGACCAGAAGCTGGCCGGCGGCATCACCTGGGCGTTCGGCGAGATCCCGACCGCGCTCGTGCTGATCGCGCTGGTCTACCAGTGGATGGGCTCCGAGCAGCGGCAGGCCCGCCGCCGGGACCGCTCCGAGGAGCGCACCGGCGACGCCGAGCTGGAGGCGTACAACGCCTACCTGGCCTCGCTGCACAGGAAGGGCCAGCGCCCGGCCGCCGCCCCGGCCGCCGCGCCCACCGCCACCCCGGCCCCCACCCCGGCGGCCGACGCCGGCTGAGCCCCCGGCCCGCCCGCCCGGAGCACCCGGAGCCCACGCCCTCCCCGGAGCCCACGCCCCCGGAGGACGTGGGCTCCGTCATGTCGTGGAACGGCCGTTCGACCGGGCGCGTTCGAGGGGTATGCACGCCCTGTTGCTCCCCGCCGTCCTGCTCGGCGGGTACGTCCTGCTCTGGCTGCTCGGCTTCCTCGGCTGCGCGCTGTTCCAGTGCCGCCGCCCGGTGCCCGCCGGGGCCGACTACCTGGTGGTCCTGGGGGCCGCGCTGGACGGCTGCGAGCCCGCGCCGACCCTGGCGGCCCGGCTGGACGCCGCGCTGGAACGATTCGCCGCCGAGGAGGCCGCCGGGCACGCGCCGCTGCTGCTGGTGACGGGCGGCAAGGGCCCGCACGAGGAGTGCACCGAGGCCGGTGCGATGGCCCGCTACCTGCTCGCCCGGGGCGTCCCGGCCGAGCGGATCCGGCGCGAGGAGCGGGCCGTGAACACCGCCGAGAACCTGCGGTTCAGCGCCGCCCTGATGGCCGCCGAGCGCCCCGGCTACCGCTGCGCCGTCATCACCAGCGGCTTCCACACCGTCCGCTCCGCCCTGGCGGCCCGCCGGGCCGGCGCCCCCGCCCGGGTGCTCGGCGCGGACGGCCCGCTCGCCCACGGCCCGTACCAGCTGCTGCGCGAGGCGGTCGGCACCGCGCTCGCCCTGCCGCGGGCCAACGGCGCCGCCCTCCTGCTGCTGACCGGGGCGGGAGTGGTGCTCGGCCTGGCCTGAGACGCGAGGAGGCCCCCGGGCCCGCCGCAGCGGTCCCGGGGGCCTCCCGGTGCCTCAACCCGGCCGGTGTCAGCCGAGGTTGGCGATCGCCTCGTTGAAGGTCTTCGACGGGCGCATCACGGCCGCGGCCTTGGCCGGGTCCGGCTGGTAGTAGCCACCGAGGTCGACGGCCGAGCCCTGGACGGCGATCAGCTCGTCCACGATGGCCTTCTCCTGCTCGGTGAGCGCCTTGGCCAGCGCGTCGAAGGCCTGGGCCAGCTCGGCGTCGGCGGTCTGCTTGGCCAGCTCCTGGGCCCAGTACATGGCCAGGTAGAAGTGGCTGCCGCGGTTGTCGATGCCACCGAGGCGGCGGCTCGGCGACTTGTCCTCGTTGAGGAAGGTGCCGGTGGCGCGGTCCAGGGTGTCGGCCAGCACCTTCGCGCGGGCGTTGCCGGTGCTGGTGGCCAGGTGCTCGAAGCTGGCGGCCAGCGCGAAGAACTCGCCCAGGCTGTCCCAGCGCAGGTAGTTCTCCTTGACCAGCTGCTGGACGTGCTTCGGGGCGGAGCCGCCGGCGCCGGTCTCGAACAGGCCGCCGCCCGCCATCAGCGGGACGACCGACAGCATCTTGGCGCTGGTGCCCAGCTCCAGGATCGGGAACAGGTCGGTCAGGTAGTCGCGCAGCACGTTGCCGGTGACCGAGATGGTGTTCTCGCCGCGGCGGATGCGCTCCAGCGAGAACTTGGTGGCCTCGACCGGGGACATGATCTCGATCTGCAGGCCGGTGGTGTCGTGCTGCGGCAGGTACGCCTTGATCTTCTCGATCAGCACGGCGTCGTGGGCGCGCTCGGCGTCCAGCCAGAACACGGCCGGGTCGCCGGTGGCGCGGGCGCGGGTGACGGCCAGCTTGACCCAGTCCTGGATCGGCAGGTCCTTGGTCTGGCAGGCGCGGAAGATGTCGCCGGGCTGGACGGCCTGCTCCAGCACCACGTTGCCCTCGGCGTCGACCAGGCGGACGGTGCCGGCGGCCGCGATCTCGAAGGTCTTGTCGTGGGAGCCGTACTCCTCGGCCTTCTGGGCCATCAGGCCGACGTTCGGGACCGAGCCGATGGTGGCCGGGTCCAGGGCGCCATGGGCGCGGCAGTCGTCGATGACGGCCTGGTACACGCCGGAGTAGCTGCTGTCCGGCAGCACCGCGAGGGTGTCGGCCTCCTGGCCGTCCGGGCCCCACATGTGGCCGGAGGTGCGGATCATGGCCGGCATCGAGGCGTCGACGATGACGTCGCTCGGCACGTGCAGGTTGGTGATGCCCTTGTCGGAGTCGACCATGGCCAGGGCCGGGCCCTCGGCCAGCTCGGCCTCGAAGGAGGCCTTGATCTCGGCGCCGTTCTCCAGCGCGTCCAGGCCGGCCAGGATGCCGCCGAGGCCGTTGTTCGGGTTCAGGCCCGCGGCGGCCAGCGCGTCGCCGAAGCGGGCGAAGGTCTGCGGGAAGAAGACGCGGACGACGTGGCCGAAGATGATCGGGTCGGAGACCTTCATCATGGTGGCCTTGAGGTGCACCGAGAACAGCACGCCCTCGGCCTTGGCGCGGGCGACCTGGGCGGCCAGGAAGTCGTTCAGGGCGGCGGCGCGCATCACCGAGGCGTCGACGACCTCGCCGGCCAGCACCGGGACCTTCTCGCGCAGCACCGTGGTGGTGCCGTCCTGGCCGAGCAGCTCGATGCGCAGGGCGCCGTCGGCGGCGATCACGGTGGACTTCTCGGTGGAGCGGAAGTCGTTCTCGCCCATGGTGGCGACGTTGGTCCTGGACTCGGCGGTCCAGGCGCCCATCCGGTGCGGGTGGGTCTTGGCGTAGTTCTTGACCGACAGCGGGGCCCGGCGGTCCGAGTTGCCCTCGCGCAGGACCGGGTTGACGGCGCTGCCCTTGATCTTGTCGTAGCGGGCGCGGACGTCCTCGTCCTCGGCCGTGCGGGGCTCGTCCGGGTAGTCCGGCAGGGCGTAGCCCTGGGCCTGGAGCTCGGCGATGGCGGCCTTGAGCTGCGGCACGGAGGCCGAGATGTTCGGCAGCTTGATGATGTTGGCGCTCGGGGTCTTGGCGAGCTCGCCGAGCTCGGCCAGGGCGTCGCCGATCCGCTGGGCCTCGGTCAGACGCTCCGGGAAGCTGGCGATGATCCGCCCGGCCAGGGAGATGTCACGGGTCTCCACCCGGACGCCCGCCGTCGAGGCGTACGCCTGGACCACCGGCAGGAACGAGTAGGTCGCCAGGGCCGGAGCCTCGTCGGTGTGCGTATAGATGATGGTCGAGTCAGTCATCGAAACTCCGCTTCACGTCTCCAACGTCTTGACGTCAAGATATCTCGTCCCGGGCCCCGCTCTCCACCTCCCCCCGCTCCGGAGCGCGCGCCGGTCGGATCGGGGAGCCCGCGCGGGGCGCGACCGGGGGCCCGATCCACCGTGGTCCGGTGCGCGGCGCACGGCAAGCGGAGCGCTCCGGAGCCGTACGGGACGGGCGGGGTTGGGGCGGTCGTACGACACCGTTCGGGCCGAATTCGGGCCGATGCGGAACTGGTGTAGTCCAATCGGGTGAGCCGGGTGTCAGGAGTGCGTCAACGCACCACCCCATTCGGTCAACGCTGCGTCAGGACCGGCGCCGTCCGGCCGGACCCGGCCTAGCGTCGGGACGAGCAGTTCCGGCAGTCACCACCACCCCACTCGGGAGCATCCGCATGGCCTGCGTCGTCTGGCACGTTCCGGTCACCACCACCGGCACCGGAAGCACCGCCGCCCTCCGCCTCTTCCGCATGCGCAACGGCGTCCGCTGCGCCGTCGGCTTCTCCAGCCCCGAGGCCCTCGCCGCCCTCCTGGGGCCGGACCAGGCCTACACCGAACTCGGTGAGGCCGCGCTGCGCAACCTCACCAGGCCGCTCGGCGTCGACACCCTGGTGCTCGACCCGGGACTGGTCGCGCCGCCGGTCACCACCCCCGCCACCGTCGGGGCCGCCACCCCCGCCCCCCTCGGGGCCGCCACCGCCACGGCTCCGTCCCCGACCCCGACCGCCCGCCTCCAGCACCGGTGACGGCCCCGCTCCAACTCGTCCCGGACGGCTTCGACCCCGCTCCGGGCCACCCGGAGCAGGCCCGGGCACTGCACGCCATCGCCCGGATCAGCCACGGGCCGGTACCGCTGGACTTCGACCGGCTGGCGGCGGAGTTCCCGGCGGTCCAGAGCGGCCTCGCCCTCGCCGGGGACGCCGACCTGGAGCTGCGGCTCGCCTGCACGGGCCCGGAGGAGCTGCGGGCGGTGGCCGCCGCGCTGCACCGGTCGGGCGCCGCCAAGGTCCGGATCGACCTGGTGCTGCGGTCGCTCACCCCGGCACCGGTGGCGCTCCGGCCGGTGCCCTGAGAGCTGCGGCAGCGGCGGACCGGCTCACTCGAACCCGGGGCGCGGGTTCGGGTTGACCGCCTGGCCGTCGATCTCCGCCCCCCAGGCGTCCACCCCGCCGGCGTCCACGCAGTAGCCGCTGCCCTCGACGTGCCCGCCCGCGGCCCGGCAGGTGGCGGCGGTGACGTCGCGCCGAGCGGCCCCCGCCGCCGAGGCGGTGGGGGCCGCGGCCCCGGCGGCGAGCAGGACGGCGGTCGCGGTCGTGACGGCCACCCGGGCCGCGCGTGAGGTCATCATGCGGCCCACGACAGCACGGCGGCGCGCCCCCGGCGACCACAGCTCGCCCGCCCGGGTGCACGCCGCCGCGCCGACGCCCTACGTCCGGGCCAGGGCCGCGATCGCGGCCAGCAGCAGCGCCGAACCGGCCACCAGGCCCGCGGTGACCGGCTCGCCGAGGAAGAGCACGCCGATCGCCGCCGCCGTGGCCGGCTCCAGCAGCACCAGCACCGAGGCGGTGGTGCCCGGTACGGCCGTCAGCCCGGAGAAGTACCACCGGTAGGCGAGCAGCGTGGGCACCGTCCCGAGGAACAGCAGGGCTCCCCCGGTCAGCGCCGGCTGCCCGGTGCTGGGCAGCACGCCCTGGAGCGCCGCGAACGGCAGCAGGCAGAGCAGGCCGGTGGCGAAGGCGCCCCGCCCGGCCCGGGCCGAACCACCGGCCCGGGCCCAGAGGGTCAGCCCGCTCTGGCCCGCGCCCGCGAGCACCGCCAGGCCGACGCCCAGCACCGGCCGCAGCCCGGCGGCCGGGGCCGCCACCAGCAGGGCCAGCCCGCCGAGGGCGAGCGCGACGGCGGCCACCGCCCGCCCGGTGAGGCGTTCGCCGAGCAGCAGGTGCCCGCCGAGGCCGGTGAGCACCGGCCCCGCCCCGATGGTGACCAGGGTGCCCAGCCCCAGTCCGGCGTAGTGCACGGAGGCGAAGTAGGCGCACTGGCTGACGGCCAGCCCGAGGCCGGTCAGCACGGCGGCGCCGCGCCCGCCGCCGGAGGCCCGCCGGGCCCCCGAGGGCAGCAGGGCCAGGCAGAGCGCCGCGACGCCGAAGCGCCAGCAGGAGACGGCCACCGGGCCGAGTCCGCTGGTCCGCATCAGCAGCGCGGCCACGGCTCCGCCCACCCCCCAGGCGACGGCGGCGGCGGAAATGGACAACAGGCCGTGCCGGAACGGCACGGCGGCGTAGGAGGTCATGCGTCGGTACTCCACGATGGCTCGCCGGTTCAGGTCCACGGGGTACGCGGACGGCGGTCATCGCCCCGGCGCGGAGGGCTCTCCCGCCGGGCCGGGTCCGATCGGTGCGCCGCCCGCTAGCGGACCGGCGGCGGCAGGATCACGAAACGCACGGAGCCAGCCTACGCCGCGCCTCCAGCGGCATGGCTATGCGGTTCAGGTCATTCCCATGAATGAGTGGGGCGGTCCATATTGCCGGACCGGACGGCGTAGCTCAATTCACGCTCAAATACTGAACCTACTCGCGAGTCACGTAACACGCTCATGAACAGATGGCCCCCTACCTGCACGGATATCTGGCAAAGAAAGTAAACATTCAGCAATGGAATCTGTGCAGAGGTCTATGAATAGCCCTACTGTGTGGCAACTCTCGCGCTCCGCCCACCCCGGAGCCCCCACACACAGAGAGATCATCCATGGCTTCCCTCAACCAGATCTCGCCGCCCGGCCAGAGCTCCGGCACCACCGGGACCGCACACCGGTCGCTCAAGCGCCACGTCGGACTCGTCGGCCTCATGTGGGCCTCGGTCGGCTCGATCATCGGCTCCGGCTGGCTCTTCGGCGCGAAGAGCGCCGTCACCGCCGCCGGACCGGCGGCCGTCATCTCCTGGGGCATCGGCGCCGTCGGGATCGTGCTGCTCGCACTCGTGCACGCCGAGCTCGGCGGGCTCTTCCCGGTCTCGGGCGGCACCGCGCGCTACCCGCACTACGCCTTCGGCGGCCTGGCCGGCATGTCCTTCGGCTGGTTCTCCTGGCTCCAGGCGGCCACCGTGGCACCGATCGAGGTGGAGGCCATGATCGGGTACGCCAAGGACGTGCCCTGGGCCAGCGGACTGCAGAACGCCAACGGCACCCTGACCACCAGCGGATTCATTGTCGCGACCCTGCTGATGGCGGTATTCGTCGCGGTCAACTTCCTCGGTGTGAAGGTCCTCGCCCGGACCAACAGCATCGCCACCTGGTTGAAGATCTTCGTTCCTCTGCTCACGATCTTCATGCTGGCGATCACCAGCTTCCACGCCTCCAACTTCACCTCGCACGGATTCGCCCCCTTCGGTGCCAAGGGCGTGCTCGCCGCGATCAGCACCAGCGGCATCATCTTCGCCCTGCTCGGCTTCGAGCAGGCCATCCAGATCGCCGGCGAGAGCCGCAACCCCAAGCGCGACATCCCCCGCGCCGTGCTGGGCTCGGTCGCCATCGGCACCCTGATCTACACCCTGCTGCAGGTCGTCTTCATCGGCGCCCTGCCGGTCACCGCCTTCGCCAACGGCTGGGCGAAGCTGGACTTCCCCGGCATCGACGGCCCGTTCGCCGGCCTGGCCACCCTGGTCGGCCTCGGCTGGCTCTACTACGTGCTCAAGGTCGACGCGGTGATCTCCCCCGCCGGCACCGGCCTGATCTACACCACCTCCACCTCGCGCATCTCCTACGGCCTGAGCCGCAACGGCTACGCACCGCAGAAGTTCGAGCAGCTGGACCGCAACGGCGTGCCCTGGTTCGGCCTGATCCTGTCCTTCGTGACCGGCGTGATCTGCTTCCTGCCCTTCCCGAGCTGGCAGCAGCTGGTCGGCTTCATCACCTCCGCCAGCGTGCTGATGTACGCCGGCGCACCGCTGGCCTTCGGCGCCCTGCGCCGCCGGCTGCCCGACCGTGAGCGCTCCTACCGGCTGCCGCTCGGCGGCGTGGTCTCCCCGGCCGCCTTCGTGGTCGCCAGCCTGATCATCTACTGGGCCGGCTGGCAGACCCTGTCCCGCCTGGGCATCGCCATCGTGCTCGGCTACGCCCTGCTCGGCGGCTACGCGGCGTACGCGATCAAGAACCGCCTGCCCAACGCCCCGCGGCTCAACTGGAAGGCCGCCCAGTGGCTGCCGGTCTACCTGCTGGGCCTCGGCCTGATCTCCTGGCAGGGCGGCTTCGGCAACGGCACCGGCCGGATCCCGATGTGGTACGACATCGGGCTGGTCACGGCGTTCTCGCTGGTCATCTACTACTGGGCGATCCGGGTGGCGCTGCCCGCCGAGGAGATCGAACGGGAGGTGGCCGACGTCGAGGTGGTCGACGCGGGCGGTCACTGACCGCCTGAGCACCCCCCTGACCCCCGAGACTCCTGACGCATGACACCCGGGACCTGACACCCGGGACTTGACAGAACGGGCCCGCCGGTCGTGACGACCGGCGGGCCCGTCCGCGTGCGTCAGAGGTCCAGCACCGCCCGCAGCACGGCCTCCACCTCGGCCTCCGGGTCCGCCGCCGGCCCCGGCGAGCGCCAGGCGACGAAGCCGTCCGGGCGCACCAGCAGCGCACCGCCCGGGCCCACCCCGTGCAGGGCGGCGAAGTCGCCACCCGGCTCCGGCGCCAGGTCGTCCTCGGCGCCGTCGCCGATCCGGTACGCGTCCAGCGGGACGGCCAGCCGGTCCGCGGCCCGCCGGGCGCCCTGCTGCCAGGCCGCGCCCTCGGGGCCGGTGAGCAGCACCATCGCCTGCTCGTACAGGTCCAGCGTGGACAGCCGCACGCCCGCGCACAGCAGCCACTGGTGCGGGGCCCGGCTGCCCGGCTCGCCCGCCGACTCGAACTGCTCCGGGACGACCGGGCCCTGCGGGTCGGTGCCGACCACCGCGCCCCGCGGGTAGCGGTAGCCGAGCGCCACCGCCAGCACCCCGGCCTGCCGCCCGACGCCCGGGACGACCGCGTAGCCGGGGTGGCTGTGCTCGGCGGAGCGGGCCGAGGCGCGCTCGCCGGTGACCTGGGCGACCGGTCGGCGCTCCTGCCCGTACGTCTCCAGCAGGCCGGGCCCGGCCCAGCCGCAGAGCACCGCGGCCAGCTTCCAGGCCAGGTTGTGGGCGTCCTGGATGCCGGTGTTGGAGCCGAACGCGCCGGTCGGGGACATCTCGTGGGCGGAGTCCCCGGCGAGCAGGACCCGGCCGACGCCGTACCGCTCGGCGACCCGTTCGGCGGCGTGCCAGGGCGCCTTGCCGGTCACCTCGACGTCCAGTTCGGGCAGGCCGACGGCGGTGCGGATGTGCCGCTCGCAGCGCTCGTCGGTGAAGGCCTCCAGGGGCTCGCCGTGCTCGGGGTGCCAGGGCGCGTGGAAGACCCACTCGGACTGGTTGTCCACCGGCAGCAGCGCGCCGTCCGCCTCCGGGTCGGTCAGGTAGCACGCGATGAAGTGCCGGTCGCCGACCACGTCGGCCAGCCGCTTGGACCGGAAGGTGATGCTGACGTTGTGGAACAGCTCGCCCTTGCCGGTCTGGCCGATGCCCAGGCCGGTCCGGACCGGGCTGCGCGGGCCGTCCGCGGCGACCAGGTACTCCGAGCGCACCACCCGCTCCTCGCCGGTCTCCCGGCTGCGCAGCACCGAGGTGACGCCGTCGGCGTCCTGCTCGAAGGACATCAGCTCGGTGCTGAACCGCAGGTCCGCGCCGAGGTCGCGGGCCGAGCGCAGCAGCACCGGCTCCAGGTCGTTCTGGCTGCACAGGCACCAGGAGCTGGGGCTGAACCGGGCCAGCCGCCCGCCCGGGTCGATCTCCCGGAACAGCCACTCCTGCTCCTCGCCGGTCAGCGAGGGCGCCTGCAGGATGCCGTGGTTCGGGGCCAGCACCGAGGCCGCCTCGCGGATCGCCGGCTCGATCCCGGCCACCCGGTACAGCTCCATCGTGCGGACGTTGTTGCCGCGCCCGCGCGGATGGTGCGAGGTGTCGGCGTGCTTCTCGACCAGCAGGTGCCGGACACCCAGCCGACCGAGGAACAGCGAGGCCGACAGCCCGACCAGGGAGCCGCCCACGATCAGGACCGGCACCCGTTCGTCCACCTTCGGATTCATCAATTGCTCCACCCTGTAAGGGGATTCCGCGGCCCGGCGACTGGACTCGGCGCCGCCCTGGGCGGGCCCGCTCAGCCGGGCCCCGCTCTTCCATCCCCCGCCCGAGGGGGTCTGTGCCGCCCCTTCGCCCGGATGGCCCGCAAATCTCGCGCCGCGCCCGGTCGCCCGCTCACGATCGACCTCAGGCCTGGCGCCGAGCGCCCGGGCCGCCCGCCACCGCACCGCCCTCCCCCCAGCCGGGAGCACCCGCCGGACGCGGCCGCCACGGCCCGCCGCGTGCGGCCAAGAGCAGAAAGTGGATCATGACGACTCTGTCCGAACCGCAGCCGAAGCAGCACGAGGAATCCGACACCCGGCTGAGGGTGGTGCTGATGCTGGAGATCCAGGACGGCGCCCAGCAGCGTTTCCTCGACGTCTACGAGCAACTGCGCCACCAGGTGGCCTCGGTACCCGGCCATGTCAGCGACCAGCTGTGCCAGTCCATCAACGACCCCCGCCAGTGGCTGATCACCAGCGAGTGGCAGGACCAGGAGACCTTCCTGCAGTGGGTCGACAGCCCCGCCCACCGCGAGATGGTCAAGCCGATGCACGGCTGCGTCAGCGACAACTTCCGCTCGCTGCGCTACGCGGTGCTGCGCGAGACCTCGGCGGCCGGGTCCACCGGCACCAGGGCCCCGATGGAGGTGCCGCCCGGCCTGCCGCGCAGCGAGCCCGCCGGGCACGTCGGCCCGCCCCGGGCCGACCCGGGCCCGGACGGCGTGGTGCGCCACGCGCTGACCTTCACCGTCAAGCCCGGCAGCGAGGCCGAGGTGGCCCGCATCCTGTCCGGCTACGCCTCGCCCCGGGCCGAGGTGGACGAGCACACCCGGCTGCGCCGCACCTCGCTGTTCATGCACGGCAACCGGGTGGTGCGCGCGGTCGAGGTGGTCGGCAACCTCGGCGACGCGCTGCGCCACGTGGCGATGCAGCCCGAGGTGCGGGCGGTCGAGGAGGAGCTCAACCCGCACCTGGAGGAGGCCCGGCAGCTGGGCGACCCGCAGTCGGCCCGGGCCTTCTTCGCCAAGGCCGCGCTGCCCGCCCGGCACCAGGCGATCGCCAGCGCCCCGTCCTCCGGGCGGCTGCACCGGCACGCCGTGCTCTACCCGGTGCGTCCGGGCCGGGGGCCGGCCGTCGCCGAGCTGCTCTTCGACCACGACAACCTCGCCACCGCCGACCCGACCGGCCCGGTCGCCGCGGCCATCGTCTTCCAGCGCGAGGACACCGTGGTGCGCCTGGTGGACCTGCGGGTACCGGCCGAGGCCGAGCCCGCCGCCGCGCTCGGCGTGGCCGGCGACCAGGAGGCCGCCGAGCTGGCCGCCCTGCTGGACCTCGGCCCCGCCGGGGACCTGCGCACCGCCGCGGGCCTGGGCGCGTTCCTCGCCGCCCGCGCCATGAGCCCGGTCACCGACCGCAGCTCGCAGAACGACTGACACCCGGCCAGCCCTCCCGGAGGAAAGCCATCATGACCACGCAGTTCCCGCCGATCATCAACGTCGACGACGCCCCGGAGAACCGCCGCCACGGCGCCCTGTTGCGCACCATGCTCACCCCTCCCAGCTGCGGGGCGACCAGCGGCTTCATGGGCCTGGCCATCATCAAGCCCGGGGAACGGATCAACGAGCACTACCACCCGTACTCCGAGGAGTTCGTGTTCGTCGTCTCCGGCGACCTGGAGGTCGACCTGGACGGGGAGACCCGGCCGCTCAAGCCCGACCAGGGCCTGATGATCCCGATCAACATGCGCCACCGCTTCCGCAACGTCGGCGACACCGAGGCCCGGATGGTCTTCCACTGCGGCCCGCTCGCGCCGCGCCCCGACCTGGGCCACGTGAGCACCGAGGAGACCGCCGGCGCCGGGGAGTCCGCCGCCGCCGGCCCCCCGGAACACGCCAAGGTGGCCTCGTGACACGGCGCGTCGCCGTCACGGGGATCGGTGTGGTCGCGCCCGGAGGAATCGGGATCCCCGCGTTCTGGGACCTCCTGACGGCCGGCCGCACCGCCACCCGGGGCATCACGCTCTTCGACCCGGCCGGGTTCCGCTCCCGGATCGCGGCCGAGTGCGACTTCGACCCGGCCGCCCACGGGCTGAGCCCCGAGGAGGTCCAACGGGCCGACCGCTACGTGCAGTTCGCGATGGTCGCGGCCGCCGAGGCGGTCGCCGACGCCGGACTGGACCTGGCCGCCGAGGACCCGTGGCGGATCGCCGTCTCGCTCGGCACCGCCGTCGGCGGCACCACCCGGCTGGAGCACGACTACGCCCTGGTCAGCGCCTCCGGCGCGCGCTGGGACGTGGACCACCGGCACGCCGAGCCCCAGCTGCACCGGGCCTTCGCGCCCAGCACCCTGGCCTCCGCGGTGGCCGAGCGGGTCGGCGCGCACGGCCCGGTGCAGACCGTCTCCACCGGCTGCACCTCCGGCCTGGACGCGATCGGCTACGGCTTCCAGGCGGTCGAGGAGGGACGCGCCGACATCTGCGTCGCCGGCGCCTCCGACTCCCCGATCTCGCCGATCACCGTCGCCTGCTTCGACGCCATCAAGGCCACCAGCGAGCGCAACGACGACCCGGAGCACGCCTCCCGCCCCTTCGACGCCCACCGGGACGGCTTCGTCCTCGGCGAGGGCGGCGCCGTCCTGGTGCTGGAGGAGCTGGAGCACGCCCGCCGCCGCGGCGCCCGGATCTACGGCGAGATCGGCGGCTTCGCCACCTTCGGCAACGCCTACCACATGACCGGCCTCACCAAGGAGGGGCTGGAGATGTCCCGGGCGATCGACCACGCGCTCGACCACGCCAAGGTCGACCGCGGCGACGTCGACTACGTCAACGCGCACGGCTCGGGCACCAAGCAGAACGACCGGCACGAGACCGCCGCGGTCAAGCGCTCGCTGGGCAGCCACGCCTTCGAGACGCCGATGAGCTCGATCAAGTCGATGGTCGGCCACTCGCTGGGCGCGATCGGCGCGATCGAGGTGGTCGCCTGCACCCTGGCACTGGCCCACGGCGTGGTGCCGCCGACCGCCAACTACGAGACTCCGGACCCGGAGTGCGACCTCGACTACGTGCCGCGCACCGCGCGCGAGCTGCCGCTGAGCCACATCCTCTCGGTCGGCAGCGGATTCGGCGGATTCCAGTCCGCCGTCGTGCTCAACAGAACGGGGTGAGTTCCATGACGTCACGTCAGCAGGGCCGCCGGGCGGTCATCACCGGTCTCGGCGTGGTGGCGCCGAACGGTGTCGGGGCCGACGCCTTCTGGAAGGCCACCAGGCAGGGCGTGAGCGTCCTCGACCGGATATCCCGTGAGGGCTGCACGGAGCTGCCGCTCAAGGTCGCGGGCGAGGTGCGGGACTTCGAGCCGCAGTCGCTGATCGACAGCCGCTACCTCGTGCAGACCGACCGCTTCACCCACTACGCGATGGCCGCCGCCGACCTGGCGGTGGAGGACGCGGGGTTCCGGCCCGACCCCGAACGGCCCTTCGCGGTCGGCGTGGTGACCGCGGCCGGCTCCGGCGGCGGCGAGTTCGGCCAGCGCGAGCTCCAGCAACTCTGGGGCCAGGGGCCGCGGTTCGTCGGCCCGTACCAGTCCATCGCCTGGTTCTACGCGGCCAGCACCGGCCAGATCTCGATCCGCGGCGGCTACAAGGGCCCGTGCGGGGTGGTCGCCAGCGACGAGGCCGGCGGCCTGGACGCGCTCGCGCACGCCGCCCGCTCGGTCGAGCGCGGCACCGACGCCGTGGTGGTCGGCGCCGCCGAGGCCCCGCTCGCGCCGTACTCCATGGTCTGCCAGCTCGGCTACCCCGAGCTGAGCCTGGCCGACCGGCCGGACGCCGCCTACCTGCCGTTCACCGCGCGGGCCTGCGGCTTCTCCCCCGCCGAGGGCGGCGCGATGCTGCTGCTGGAGGAGGAGTCGGCGGCCCGCCGGCGCGGCGCCAGCGTCCGGGCCCACCTGGCCGGACACGGCGCCACCTTCACCGGGGCCTCCCGCTGGGAGGAGTCCCGGGAGGGACTGGCCGCGGCGATCCGGATCGCACTGGACGAGGCCCGGATCGCGCCCGAGGAGGTCGACGTGGTCTTCGCGGACGCGCTCGGTGTCCCCGCCGCCGACCGGGCCGAGGCCCTGGCGCTGGCCGACGCGCTCGGCCCGGCCGCCGAGCGCGTCCCGGTCACCGCCCCCAAGTCCGGCACCGGACGGGCCTACTGCGGCGCCCCGATGCTGGACGTCACGGCCGCCGTGCTCGCCATGGAGGACGGCGTGCTGCCGCCCACCCCCAACGTCACCGAGGTCTGCCACGACCTCGCCCTGGTGACCGACCGCGCCCGCCCGGCCGAACTGCGCACCGCCCTGGTGCTCAGCCGCGGGCTGATGGGCTCCAACTCCGCGCTGGTGCTCCGCCGCGGGGAGCCGACCTGACCCCCGCACCCCCGATCCACTGGACCTCCTTCGAAGGGAACCCCGTGAGCAACACCCTCAGCTATCCCGAACTGGCCGCCCTGCTCCAGGCCCGGGCCGGCGTCACCGTCACCCCGGGCGACCTGGAGCAGCCGGGCGCTCAGTTCGACGACTTCGGCGTCGACTCGCTCGGACTCCTCGGCGTCGTCGGCGAGTTGGAGAACCGGCACAGCCTCAAGGTCACCTCCGGCGCCGAGTCCGCCAAGACCCCGGCCGAGTTCCTGGAGCTGGTCAACACCTCCCTCGCCGCGAAGGCCGGTGCCTGAGATGCCCGGACACACCGACAACGAGATCGTCATCAACGCCCCGCTCGACCTGGTCTGGGAGATGACCAACGACCTGGAGAACTGGCCGGACCTCTTCAGCGAGTACGCCTCGGTCGAGGTGCTGGAGCGCGACGGCGACCGGGTGCAGTTCCGGCTCACCATGCACCCGGACGAGAACGGCCAGGTGTGGAGCTGGGTCTCCGAGCGCACCACCGACCGGTCGTCGCTGGAGGTCAACGCCCGCCGGGTCGAGCCCGGACCGTTCGAGTTCATGGAGATCCGCTGGGAGTACGCCGAGGTCCCGGCCGGCACCCGGATGCGCTGGATCCAGGACTTCGCGATGAAGCCCACCGCGCCGGTCGACGACGACGGCATGGTCAACCACATCAACAAGAACTCGCGGATCCAGATGCAGCTGATCCGCGAGAAGGTCGAGAAGCGGGCGGCGGAGCAGTGACCGGCACCCACCGCGCACTGATCGTGGCGCGGATGAAGCCCGAGGCCGCCCCGGACATCGCCGAGGTGTTCGCCGACTCCGACCGCGGCGAGCTGCCGCACCTGATCGGCGTCACCGGGCGCAGCCTCTTCCAGTTCGGCGACGTCTACCTGCACCTGATCGAGGCCGACCGCCCGCCGGGCCCGGCCGTCGCCAAGGTCCTCGGCCACCCGGAGTTCCGGACCGTCAGCGACCGCCTGACCGCCTTCGTCCAGGCCTACGATCCGGCCACCTGGCGCGAGCCGAAGGACGCCATGGCGCGCGAGTTCTACCGCTGGGACCGCTGAGCCGCGTCCCCGCTCCGTCTGGGCCCGCCCCCGGCACCGCGCCGGGGGCGGGCCCATGCGCGCATCGGGGGCGGGCCCGTGCGCGGCGCCCGGGGCGGGCCCGTGCGCGCGGCCCCTACCACCCCGTCCCGAATCCGAATCACCCGGATCGCCGGGCCACCCGGGTGAACACGCCCCGGACTCCACCCGAAGAGCGCACTCTCCGTACCCGCGCTGCCACGCTCGGGTGGCAGGCGGCTCCACCGTGGTTGACGGTGGATCAGGCGCCACTTGTTCGCGAGTCCCCTGACCGGCACCGTGCCGGCGGTCGCGGCCCGCGCCGAAAGGATCATCCTCATGCGTTCTGCACGCACGCTGCTCGCCGGAGCGGCCGTCGCCGCCGTCCTCACCGTCGGCACCCCCATGGCCTTCGCCGACGGCTCCTCCTCGGACCAGGGCAAGAACCTCACCTGGCAGGAGAAGCAGCCCGAGAAGGGCGGCTCCGACAGCTCGAAGGGTTACGACGACAAGAAGTCCGGCGGCTCCTCCGAGGAGCACAAGGGCTCCAGCGAGCACAAGGGCTCCGACAGCAAGGGCTCCGATAGCAAGGGCTCCGACGAGCACAAGGGCTACGAGGGCAAGGGCTCCGAGGGCCGGGAGGAGGAGCACACCCCGCACGGCGGCGTGCACACCGGCGGCGGCGGCCTGGCCCTGTCCGGCGGCGGCCTCGCCTCCGGCGCGGTGCTGCTGCTCGGCGGTCTCGGGGCCGGCGCGTTCGCGCTGCGCCGCGGCCGTCGCACCTCCGGCGCCGCAGCCGTCTGACGTCCGCCACCGCCGCCTCTGGGCGCTCCCCCTTCCCGGGCGGGGCGCACGGGGGCGGCGGACCGTTGCGGAACAGGCTCCCGACGAAGGACTTCGAGCGGAGGACAGGAATGACCGGCGGTCCCGGGTACGGAATGCCCCGGCTGCTGCGCGGCGGGATGGGCGCGGCAGCGGTCGGCCTGCTGCTGATCTACAACTCGGTGGACACCGGGCCCGGCGAGGGCCAGGCGGCCGGGCAGGCCGCTCCCCCGGCCGCGGCCGCCCCCGCCGTCCCCGGCCCGGCGGCGGCCACCAACAGCGCCACGGCACCGCCCAGCGCAGCAGGCGCACCGGGCGCACCGGCGCTCAAGCGGTCCAAGCCGACCCGGCTGCGGATCCCGCAGATCGCCGTCGACGCCCCGTTCACGGAGCTCACCCTGGGCCCGGCCGGACAGCTCAACGCGCCCCCGCCGGACGACAAGAACCTGGTCGGCTGGTACCGCGACGGCGTCACCCCGGGCGAGCGCGGCAGCTCCGTCGTCGCCGGCCACGTCGACACCACCAAGGGCCCGGCGGTCTTCCTGCTGCTGAGCCTGCTGCTACCCGGCAACAAGGTCGAGGTGAGCCGCGCCGACGGCACCGTCGCCGTCTTCTCGGTCGACAACGTGGAGACCTTCGCCAAGAACGCCTTCCCCGACCAGAAGGTCTACGGCAAGACCCCGGACGCCCAGCTCCGGCTGATCACCTGCGGCGGCACCTACGACAAGAAGCGCCGGGACTACCTGGACAACGTGGTGGTCTTCGCCCACCTGGAGTCCTCCCACAAGGCCTGAACACCCCGACGGCCGCTGCTCCCCCGGGTCGGGGAGCAGCGGCCGTCGGGCGTCTACGGGGGGTCAGCCGCGGACGGTGGACTCGAAAGCGTGGAGGTAGGGGTTGACGGGGCGGACCGCGGCGACGTCGAGGCCGGCCTCCTCCATGAGGTGGACCATGCTCTCCTCGGAGTGCTTGGCGCCGCCGACGTTGAGCATCAGCATCAGGTCCATCGCGGTGGTGAAGCGCATCGAGGGGCTGTTGTCGACGAGGTTCTCGACCACCACGACCCGGGCGCCGGGGCGGGCCACGGCGACCACGTTGGCGAGGGTGCGGCGGGTGCTGTCGTCGTCCCACTCCAGGATGTTCTTGATGATGTAGAGGTCGGCGCGCACCGGGATCTCCACCCGGCAGTCGCCGGGGACGAGGCGGGCGCGGGCCGAGAAGGCGCCGCCGTCCTGGAGGCGGGGGTCGGCGCCGGCGACCACCTTGGGCAGGTCGAGCAGGGTGCCGTGGAGGGCCGGGTGCTTCTCCAGCAGGCTGGCGAGGACGTGGCCCTGGCCGCCGCCGATGTCGGCGACCGAGTCGATGCCGGTGAGGTCCAGGTAGTCGGCGAAGTCCCGGGCGGACTGCCGGCTGGAGGTGGTCATCGCCTTGTCGAAGACCTTCGCCGAGTCGCCGGCGTCGCTGTGCAGGTAGTCGAAGAACTCCTTGCCGAACAGTTCGGGGAACACGTTGCGGCCGGAGCGCACCGCCTCGTCGAGCTTCGGCCAGGCCTCCCACGTCCACGGCTCGGTGCACCAGAGGGCGATGTGGCGCAGGGAGTTGGGGGCGTCGTCGCGCAGCAGACGGGACATCTCGGTGTGCTCGAAGCGGTCGTCGCCGGTCTCCGCGAAGATCCCGTAGCAGGTGAGCGCGCGCAGCAGGCGGCGCAGCTGGCGGGGTTCGGTGTCCAGCTGCGCGGCGAGCTCGGTGACGGCGGTCGGGGTGTCGCCGAGCACGTCGGCGACACCGAGCCGGGCGGCGGCGCGGACGGCGGCGGCGCAGGCGGCACCGAAGACGAGTTCGCGCAGGCGCATCGCGGGCTGGGGGGTGGGGTTGACGGGGGCGGTGGTCATGGGCTGGTCCTTGTCGGTCGGGGGCTCGGCGGGGCGTCGGGCGCGGGGGCGTCGGCGCGCGGCTTGGCGGGGCGCGGGTCGGCGGGGCGCGGGTCGGCGGGCGGCTCGGCGGGGCGTCGACGGGCGGGTCAGCAGCGGCCGGACGGCTGGGAGACCGCGCAGGTGTTGCGGGTGAAGGAGTTGTCCGCGCCGGTGTCCCGGTCGGCCAGGTCGGCCGGGCCGTTGCCGCTCAGCCGGTTGTCGGCGACGGTGGCCCGGGTGTTGGGGATGCCGACGGCGCTCTTGACCAGGACGATGCCACCGGAGAAGTCGGTGGATCCGACGTTGTCGCGGACCTCGTTGTCGGTCACCCGGGTGTTCTCGGTGCCGGTGAGCACGATGCCCGCGCCCTGGATGGCGCCGAGGCGCGGATTGGCCGGGCAGAACCGGTTGTTGGCGACCACCCGGTTCCGCCGGACGTCGAGGTCCCCGGCGCGGGGCACGCCCTCGTCGCCGACCACGAAGACGCCGCTGCAGTTGCCGCTGATCTCGTTGCCCTGGACGGTGAGCACGCGCAGCCGGCGCACGGTGACGCCGACCCGGTTCCCGGTGAGCACATTGCCGTCGACGAGGGTGCCCCCGGTGTCGGGCGCGCCGCCCTCGCGGTAGGCGTAGTTGGCGAGGAAGACGCCGGACTGGCCGTTGTCGACGGAGCGGTTGCCCACGATGGTGGCCTTGGTGGACATCTCCTGGCTGATGCCCTGCTGGGCGTTGTCGTGGACGTAGGTGGCGCGGACGGTCAGGCCGGTGGTGCCGCTGGCGTCGATGCCGTTCTTGCGGAAGCCGGTGACGGCGAGGGCCTCGACGGTGACGCCGGGCAGCGGGGCCTGCTCGGTGCCGACCACGCAGACGCCGTGCCCGGCGGTGGCGCAGGCGTTCTCGGTGCCGTCCCCGGGGATGATCTCGGTGGCCGCTCCGGCGCCGCGCAGGGTGAGGCCGGGGGTGGTGATGCGGACGCTGCCGCGGTAGCTGCCGGGCAGCACCTGGACGGTGTCGCCGGGGGCGGCGGCGTCGACGGCCCGCTGGATCGATTCTCCGGGGTGGACGAGGTGGAGGGCGCCGTCGGCGGCGCGGGCCGCGGGGGCGGCGGCCAGGGTGGCGAGAGCGGTGGTCAGGGCGGTGGCGGCGGCGGTGGCCGCGGCGAGGTGGTGGACCCGGCGCGTGGGCATCAGTGGTGACCTGTCTTTCGGCGCGCGCGCCGTGGGACGGTGGGCGCGCTGGTCGGCTGCGGGAGGGCTGAGGGGACGGTCCGACCCGGCGTGTGCGGGTGGTGACGTTCGGTGAGTAGGGCCGAGTCGACGGTACGGTCGCCCCCGGGGGCCCGCCACCAGGGCTGGGCTGCCGGACTGACGGGCCGTCGGCCATTGGGACGGGTCCGACCGTTCCCGCCGGGCGCGCCCCGGCGTGTCGTGCGCACCCGGCGTGTCGTGCGCACCCGGCGCGGGGACGGGCCCGCGCGCCGTCGCCACCCGGGCCCGTGACATCCTCGGGGGCATGAGCACCACGACCGGACCGACCCCCGCCGCCCGCCGGAACCCGATCGGCGCCCACGTCCCGGTGGCCGGCCGGGGCCTGGCCGGGACGGGCCTGGCGTACGCGAGCCGGGTCGGGGCCGAGACGGTGCAGGTGTTCGTGGCCAACCCGCGCGGCTGGGCCACGCCCGCGGGCAACCCGGCCCAGGACGAGGAGTTCCGTACGGCCTGCGCCGAGCAGGGCATCCCGGCCTGGGTGCACGCGCCGTACCTGATCAACTTCGGCTCGGACAACCCGGCCACCCGGGAGCGCTCGGCCGACTCGCTGCGGCACTCGCTGCACCGCGGCCACGCGATCGGCGCGCTCGGCGTCGTGCTGCACACCGGCTCGGCGGTCGGCACCGCGCCCGGCGGCGGTTCGCGCCGGGCCGAGGCGATGGCGCAGGTGCGCGCCGACGTCCGGCCGCTGCTGGACGAGCTGGACGCGCTCGGCGACGACGCGCCCTGGCTGCTGCTGGAGCCGACCGCCGGCCAGGGCAGCTCGCTCTGCTCACGGCTGGAGCAGCTGGCCGAGTACGTGGAGGCGCTGGACGGGCACCCCAAGGTCGGCGTCTGCCTGGACACCTGCCACGCCTTCGCCGCCGGGCACGACCTGGCCGCCCCCGGCGGGGTGACGGCCGCACTGGACGCCCTGGCCTCGGCCGCCGGTCCGGGCCGGCTCCGGCTGATCCACGCCAACGACTCGGAGGACGTGGTCGGCGCCCGCAAGGACCGGCACGCCAACATCGGCGCCGGGATGATCGGCGCGGAGCCGTTCCGCGAGCTGTTCGAGCACCCGGAGACGGCCGGGGTTCCGCTGCTGGTGGAGACCCCGGACCGCAAGCACGGCGGGGACGGCACCGGGCACGCGATGGACATCGCGGTGCTGCGGGAGCTGCGCGAGCGGGCGGCCGTGCCCGTCTGACCGTCCTGGTCCTGACCGTGTCCGTCCTGACCGTGCCCGTCGTGGCGGCCCGCGTCCGACGGTCCCCGTCTCAGTGCCCGACCTCCGGAGCTGCCGGTCGGGCGGGGCGGTGGCAGGCTGGAACGGTTCACGCCACCTGCACGATCCATCGCCACCTGGGGGTGGGCGGATGTCCACGACTCGGAAGCTGGCCGCGCTGCCCTGCGGGCGTCGGGGCAAGTGGGTGGTGCTGGCCCTGTGGCTGGTGCTGCTGATCGTGCTGGGCCCGCCGGCCGGGAAGCTGATGGGCGCCGAGGACAACCAGGCGTCCAGTTGGCTGCCGGGCAGCGCCGAGTCCACCCAGGTGCTGAACGAGCAGCGGGCCTTCCAGCCGGTGGACACCGCCCAGGCCGTCGTCGTCTACCAGCGGACCACCGGCATCACCCCCGCCGACCGGGCCGAGGCCGCCCGGCAGGCCGTCGGGTTCGCCGCCGTCCCGCACGTGGTCGGGCCGGTGATCGGCCCGGTGGTGTCCGCCGACGGGCAGGCGATGCAGACCATCGTGCCGATCGACGTCGGCACCAACGGCTGGAACGACCTCAAACCCGCCGTGGACACCCTGCGGCGGACCGCGGCCGCCGACAGCCCCGGTATGACCACCCATGTCACCGGCCCCGGCGGGATCGCCGCCGACCAGGCCAAGGCCTTCGCGGGCATCGACGGCTCGCTGCTCGCCGCCACCGTCGGCGTGGTGATCGTCCTGCTGCTGCTCACCTACCGCAGCCCGGTGCTGTGGCTGCTGCCGCTGCTCTCCGCCGCCGGTGCGCTGACCGTCGCCCAGGCCTTCATCTACCTGCTGGCGAAGCACGCCGGGCTGACCGTCAACGCGCAGAGCGCCGGGATCCTGATCGTCCTGGTGCTGGGCGCGGGCACCGACTACGCCCTGCTGCTCACCGCCCGCTACCGGGAGGAACTGCGCCGGCACCAGGACCGGCACGAGGCGATGGCGTACGCCCTGCACCGGGCCGGGCCCGCCGTGCTGGCCTCCTCGGCGACCGTGGTCGCCTCGATGCTGTGCCTGCTGATCGCCCGGATGAACTCCACCCGCGGCCTCGGCCCGGTCCTGGCGATCGGTGTCGTGGTGGCCCTGGCCGCGATGCTGACCCTGTTGCCCGCGCTGCTGGTGATCGTCGGCCGCTGGGTGTTCTGGCCGGTCAGCCCGGCCTACGGCACCCCGGAGCCGACCCGGACCGGCCGCTGGGCGCACGTCGGCGCCTGGATCGGACGGCGGCCGCGCAAGGTGTGGGTCGGGACGGCGCTGGCGCTCGCGGCCTGCTGCGTGGGGCTGGTCTCGCTGAACGCCAACGGGCTCGGCACGGCCGCCTCCTTCACCGGCAAGCCGGACTCGGTGGTCGGCCAGCAGGTGCTGGAGCAGCACTTCCCGGGCGGGACGGGCGCCCCGCTCACCGTGGTCTCCGCCGCGGCCGGCGCCCCGGCCGTACGGGCCGCCGCGCAGTCCACCGCCGGGGTCGCGGCCACCTCGCCGCCGGTGGTGCGGGACGGGCGGGCACTGTTCCGGGCCACCCTGGCCGACCCGCCGGACAGCCGGGCCGCCAAGGCCACCGTCGACCGGGTGCGCGCCGCCGTGCACGCCGTACCGGGGGCGGACGCCAAGGTCGGCGGGAACACCGCCGTCGTCCTGGACGCCGGGCGGGCCGCCGGGGACGACAACCGGGCGATCATCCCGCTGGTGCTCGGCGTGGTGCTGCTGGTCCTGGCCGTGCTGCTGCGGGCCGTCACCGCGCCGCTGGTGCTGATCGCGACCGTGGTGCTGTCGTACGCGGCGGCGCTCGGGATCAGCGCGCTGTTCTTCGCGCAC
This sequence comes from Kitasatospora sp. NPDC028055, assembly GCF_040637885.1. Classification (NCBI taxonomy): domain Bacteria; kingdom Bacillati; phylum Actinomycetota; class Actinomycetes; order Kitasatosporales; family Streptomycetaceae; genus Kitasatospora; species Kitasatospora sp. NPDC028055. The sequence goes on from NZ_JBEZXE010000022.1 coordinate 66,499, forward strand.
GTCTTCCACTTCCAGGGTGAGGACAACGCGTTCCCGCTGTTCGTCTTCGTCTTCCTGGTCGCGCTGGGGATCGACTACAACATCTTCCTGATGACCCGGGTGCGAGAGGAGTCCGCCCGGCACGGCACCCGGCAGGGCGCGCTGATCGGGCTGTCCGCGACCGGCGGGGTGATCACCTCGGCCGGGCTGATCCTGGCCGGCACCTTCGCGGTGCTCGGGACGCTGCCGGTGGTGGGGCTGGCCGAGATCGGGTTCGCGGTGGCGCTGGGGGTGCTGCTGGACACCCTGGTGGTGCGCTCGGTGCTGGTCACCGCGCTGACCATGGACCTGGACCGGCACCTGTGGTGGCCGGGGCGGCTGTCCCGCGCAACGGCTCCACCCCCGGTGTCCGGACGGCCGTGAGCTCGGTCTCCGGACGGCCGTGAGCCTGGCGCCCGGACGGCCGTGAGCCCGGTGTCCGGACGGCCGTGAGCCCGGTGTCCGGACGGCCGTGAGCCCGGTGTCCGGACGGCCGTGAGCCCGGGGACCGGACGGCCGTGAGCCCGGGGACCGCTGTGGGCGGTCCCCGGGCTCAGCTGCGGATCTGCCGGTCAGCAGTCGCCGATGCAGGCGTCCTCGCTGTGCGAGTGGGCGTTCAGCCAGCTGGCGTGCGGGCCGAAGAGGCCGACACCGGCCGAGCCCGACTCCAGGCTCGCGCTGGACGAGGAGTCCGACGCGTGCCACGCCGCCATCGCCGGAGCCGGCGCGGCGAGGGCGGCAGCGCCCGTCACGACGGTGATCACGGCGAACTTGCGGATGTTCCCACGAAGCGACATCTGATGTCCTCTTGGTTGGTCTCTGGTCGTCAACCCACGCCCCCGAACGGCCAGTTCGAGCCGGTCCGACGGGCCGGGCGGCGCTCCACCGGGGAGGCGCCGGGCCAAGGTTGGCACACGAACCCGCAGGCGGCGCGCGCGCCGCAACCGCGCTGAGGCATTCGGGTGACACATCTCCCCCGGCCGGACGAACGCGCTCGTACGCCCGCGTTCCGGGTCGAACGCGCTCGCGGGGGCGCACCGGACGAGTGCCGGTCCGACGGGCGCGCGACCGCAAGTCTTGCGGTGTTCCGCCGGGCGAAATGAACAAATCCCGTCGATTTGGCGCAAGGTACCGCCCGGTCCGAGCATGAACGGTCGCTCCACCGAGCGCAGGCAGGACCACGAAAGGCGCACCACCCTCATGCAGACCAGCCCCGCCGCAACCCGGCAGGCGAGCCCGCAGACGACCCGGCAGACGACGTCACCGAACAGCCCGGAGACCCCGGACCACGTCGATGCGGGACCGTCGAAGAACGGCCGCTTCGGGCTGCCCGTCGCCACCGCCCTGGTGATGGGCAACATCATCGGCGGCGGCATCTTCATGATCCCGGCCGCCGTGGCGCCCTTCGGGACGGTCAGCCTGCTCGCCTTCGCCGTCATCACCGTGGGCTCGATCGCGCTGGCGCTGGTCTTCGGGCAGCTGGCCCGCCGCAACCCGCGCACCGGCGGGCCGTACGTCTACGCCCGCGAGGCCTTCGGCGACTTCGCCGGCTTCCTGTCGGCGTGGTCGTACTGGATCACCGCCGTGGTCAGCAACGCCGCGCTCGCCGTGGCCGCCGTCGGCTACCTGGACGTACTGCTGCCGATCCACCACGACGTCGTGCTGGAGATCACCGCCGCGCTGGCGCTGCAGTGGCTGCCCGCACTGGCCAACCTGGCCGGCACCCGGTACGTCGGGGCGGTCCAACTCGTCTCCACCGTACTGAAGTTCATCCCGCTGCTGCTGATCTCGGTGGGTGGACTGTTCTTCTTCGACCCGAAGAACGTCGGGCCCTTCGAGGCCAGCGGCCAGGGCTGGATGGGCGGCATGACGGCCGCCGCGGCGATCCTGATGTTCAGCTACGTCGGCGTCGAGTCGGCCGCGATGAGCGCCGGACAGGTCCGCGACCCGGAGCGCAACGTCGGCCGGGCCAGCGTGCTCGGCACCAGCGGCGCCGCGGTGGTCTACCTGCTGGGCACCCTCGCGGTGTTCGGCACCGTCGCGCACCGGCAACTGGTCGACTCCAGCGCGCCGTTCTCGGACGCCGTGAACGCCATGTTCGGCGGCACCTGGGGCGGCACGGTGATCGCCGTCGCCGCGCTGGTCTCGATGACCGGCGCACTCAACGGCTGGACCCTGCTGGCCGCCCAGGCGCCGTACGCGGCCGCCGGGGACGGACTGTTCCCGGCCGCCTTCGGCAAGGAGAAGCGCGGCGTGCCGACCTTCGGCGTGCTGGTCAGCGTGGCGCTCGCCTCGGTGCTGACCGTGGTCAACTTCGCCAGCGGCGCCAAGGGCGCGTTCGACGTACTGGTCCTGATCACCACCTTCACCGCCGTGGTGCCCTACCTGCTGTCCACCGCGGCCCAGCTGTACTGGCTGGTCCGCGGCGCCACCGACAAGGTCGACGGCACCCGCCTGGTCCGCGACGCGGTGCTCGGCCTCGGCGCCTTCGCCTTCTCGATCTGGCTGCTGGCCGGGGCCGGCTACGCCGCCGTCTACCAGGGCGTGCTGTTCCTGTTCGCCGGGATCCTGGTCTACGTCTGGCTGGCCGGCCGCCGCCACCGCCAGGGGCAGGGGCAGGGGCAGGAGCAGGAGCAGGAGCAGGTGAACTGACCGCCGACGTCGGGGTTCACCGCTCGGGGTTCACCGCTCGGAGTCCGGCGGGAAGGCGACCGGGTAGGGCTCCGAGAAGTCGGCCGAGCGGGAGACCTCGCGCCACCTGGTGTCCTGCTCCAGGAGCCGGCGGTCCTGCGCGATCGAGGCCTCGGCCGCGTTCACCCCGAGGGGCAGGTGATCGGGGACGTCGTGGCGCCTGGCCATCCGCACCAGGATCCCGGCGGCCCGGTCCGGATCCCCGGCGGCGCCGTCGCCGCCCTGCCGCAGCCGCTCGTTGATCGCGCCGACCGTCTCCGCGTAGGCCTCCGGGACGTCGTGGACGACCATCGAGGAGCCGGCCCAGTCGGTCCGGAAGCCGCTGGGCTCGACGACCAGCACCTTGACGCCGAACGGCGCGAGCTCGGCCCGCAGGACGCGGCTGAACCCGTCGATGGCGAACTTCGCCGCCTGGTACGAGGCGATGCCCGGCGAACCGCCGACCCGGCCGCCCACCGAGGAGAACTGCATCACCAGGCCGCCCTTCTGCTCGCGCAGCAACGGCAGCGCGGCCTTGGTGACGTGGTAGACGCCCCAGAAGTTGGTCTCGAACTGGGCCCGGAAGTCGGCGTCCTCGGTGGTCTCGATCGGCGAGACGTTGGCGTACCCGGCGTTGTTGACCAGTACGTCGATCCGGCCGAAGGCGGCCCGCGCCTGCGCGACGGCCGCCCGGGCCGCCGCCGGATCGGTCACGTCGAGCGCCACCGGGCGGACGCGCTCGCCGAACTCCTCGACGAGGTCGGCCAGCTGCTCCGGCCGTCGGGCCGTCGCGACCACCAGGTCGCCGGCCGCCAGCGCCGCGCGCACCAGGCTCCGGCCGAAGCCGCGCGAGCTGCCGGTGATGAACCAGACCTGCTCCTTGCCGTGCTCCACGGTGTCTGTGCTCTCCATGTGGGTCATGTCGCTCATCTCGCTCATGTCGCTCATCCCGCCCTCCGTCGCGTTCCGCTCCGTGCCATTAGTAGAACACTGTTGCGTTAATAGTGCAACGCCGTTGCGGTATTACGGCAACAGCGTTGCTCTACCATGGGTGGATGGCAGACGCACCGGAGTTCCAGCGCGCACGCTCGCCCGAGGCCAAGCGCCGACGCGAGGCGTCGATCCTGGAGGCGGCCGCGGCACTCGGCCGTGAGCGCGGCATCAGGGAGATCACCCTGACCGACATCGCCTCCGCCGTCGGGATGCACAAGTCGGCGCTGCTGCGGTACTTCGAGACCCGCGAGGAGATCTTCCTGCGGCTGACCGCCGAGGGCTGGGCCGAGTGGTCGCAGGCCCTCACCGCACGGCTGCGGGAGACCCGGGACCCGAGCCCGGCGACCGTCGCCCAAGCGTTCGCGGGCACCCTCGCGGACCGCGGAAGCTTCTGCGACCTGCTCGCCCACGCGCCGCTCAACCTCGAACGCCATGTCTCCGTCGCCGCCGTCCGCGACTTCAAACTCGCCACCGTCGCCGCCCGCGAGCCGATCACCGCGGCGGTCCAGGAACAGCTGCCCGCCCTGGACGACCAGGACGTCCTCGACCTGATCGCCACCGCCGTCTCCCTCGCCGGCGCCATGTGGCAGATCGCCAACCCGGGCCCCGAGGTCGCCGCCCTCTACCGCAGCGACCCCCGCCTCGCCCACGCCGTCGTCGAGGTCGAACCCCGGCTCGCCCGCATCCTCACCGCGACGATCACCGGGCTGGCCGGGAAGTCCGAGGGCTAGGGAGTGTCCGGTAGCTCGGGCCGGGACGGGAAGACCCGCAGCCTCCGGAGGTCCTCGGTCGCGATCAGGGGCAGGCAGGAGAGCAGGCCGATCCCGGCGATCGTCCACAGCGTGGGGCGGGTGCCGAGAACCGAACCGAGGTAGCCGCCGGCCAGTGCCCCGAGCGGGCGGGTGCCCCAGATGGCGAACCGGACGGAGGCGTTCATCCGGCCCTGCAGACCGGTGGGGGTGATGGCCTGGCGCAGGCTCACCTGGCCGATGTTGTAGACGGTGATGCCGCAGGCCATGATGCCGGTCGCGACGCCCAAGGTCGGCACGGCACGGGCCGGCGCCGCGGTCGCGAGCACCAGCGCGGCGATCCCCGACATGGACTTGGCCGCGACCAGGACGGGGCCGAGGCCGACGCGCCTGATGACCCGGCCGCTGAGCGCGGCCCCCAGCAGCGCCCCGCAGTTGCCCACGCTCAGGGCCAGCCCGAGCTCCCCCGGCGAGAGCCGCAGGTCGCGCAGCGCGTACGCGGTCAGGACGGCCCCCAGCGCGCCGCTCAGGCCGACGAGGTTGCTGATGCCCGTGGCCAGGGTCAGCGAGCGCAGGGTCCGGTGGCGGAAGACGAACCGCAGCCCCTCGGCGATCCGGGTGCGCATCCTGGTGCTCGTCCGCGGCAGCGGCACCCGGGGCGTCCGGATGAGGCAGAGGAGCAGCGCGGACACCAGGTAGCTCACCGAGTTGACGACCAGGACCAGGGGCGCCGCGACGCTCTGCAACAGCAGGCCGCCGATGCTGGGGCCCGCCAGCTCCGCCGTCGAGCGGGAGAACTCGAGCCGGCTGTTGCCGTCCGGGGTCTGCTGCCGCGCCACGACCGTCGGCAGGAACGCCTGGTCGGCGATGTCGAAGAACACCGTGCACAGCCCGATGGCGAACCCGACCGCGCAGAGCAGCGGCACGCTCAGCACCCGCGCCAGGTGGGCGACCGGCAGCAGGGCGATGGCCGCGGCCCGGCCGACGTCCGCCACGACCATCACGCGCCGGCGGTCCCACCGGTCGAGCAGCGCGCCCGCCGGCAGGCCGACCAGGAGGAACGGCAGGGACTCCATCGCCGAGACGAGCCCCAGCTGGCCGGTCGAGGCGGACAGGGTCGTCAGGGCGAGCACGGGAATGACGAAGAACGTGATCCGCGTCCCGAACTCGCTGACGGTGTGCGCCGACCACAGGACCTGGAAGTTCCGTTGCCGCCAGACGCTGACGCCGACCGGCGGGCGGGGCCGGGGCCGGGGCCGCCGGGCGGGAGCAGCCGGGGCCGGGCCCGAGTCGGAGCCTACGATCGCCCCGCCCACGTCGAGGTCCACGTCCACGCTCCCTCGCCTCCGGTCGGGCACCGGCCGCCCGGGCGCGGGGAGCTCCCGCTGCGAACCCGTGGGTGGCACCACCTCGCCCGGCCGGTTCACAGGTACAGCGGGTGCGGCCGTCCGGAGCCCGCGACGTTGTGGCGCTCCCCGTGGCCGGCGCGGGAGAAGGCCGAGACCAGACGGCCGTCGACGGCGCCCAGGGCCACGTCGTGGCGGGGAGCCGGCCCGTCCACGACACCGAGGAGGTGGGGGCTGGTCACGTACTCCTGGACGAGCCAGCCCTCGGTGCCCGCGAGGTCGACGGCGGCCTCCCAGGCCGGTGCGTCGGCGGCCTCCCGGCCGATCACCACGCCGTTGCCGCGGGTGTCCAGCGGGCGCTTGAGGACGTAGCGGTCGCGGTCGCGGAGGACGGCGCGCAGCGTCGCGGCGTCGCAGTGCGCGAGGTTGCGCGACCACGGGATCGCCGGGCGGACCCGGCGGTAGTCGGCGGCGTCGAAGAGGTGGGCGAAGTGCGGGTCGGAGAGCACGGCGAGGCACAGCTTGTTGTCGCCGATCAGGCGCCCGCGCAGCCCGTTCTGCACGAACAGCCGCCCCTCCCGTACGGCCTCCAGGTAGGGCGCCGCGTCGTCGCCCATCCGCAGCAGGTCCTGGATGCCGACCTTGGCGAACGCGTGCCGCACCGGTTCCCCGCGTACGGCGACGCCCTGGCGCCCGTCGAGCGAGAGTTCGCGCGGGTCCGCGTGCAGGACCCGGACGCCCAGGGCCGTCAGGGCGGTGTCGTAGTCACGGGTGTCGGCGCGGTAGCTGCCGTCCGGGCAGAGCAGGGCCACCGTCTCCGGACGGGTGCCGGTGTGCTGCTCCGCCAGGCGCAGCAGCCAACTCCCCGGCCAGAGCGGGTCGTCGGCCGGCAGCGGGCCCGGCACCTCGACGCCGTGCCGGGCCAGCAGCGGCCGCCAGGCCGAACGGCCCCGGCCGGCCCCGGGCAGGCCGCCGGGGCAGTTGGCGTTGGTCTCCAGCACCCGCAGCGTGCCGTCGGCCTGGGGCAGCAGGTCGATCCGCAGCAGGTGCACCCGGGTATCGCGGGCGGCGGCCACGTGGTCGTGCAGCACCTGGGGAAGCGTCAGCACCTCGCGCAGGTGGCGGTCGTGCTCCCAGGCGGCCACCACCGCCTCGATCACCCGGTGGTACGAGGCGACGAACGCGTCCAGCTCGTGGCGCAGCTGCGGGCGCACCCGCAGCGGCAGTCCCTGCGGCTGCGGCTGCGCCCGGACGATCTCGAAGACCTGCGACTCGGCCAGCTCGCGCCCCTCGGCCGTCCGCGCGATCTCGACGACCTTCCGGGTGAACTCCTCGTCCAGCCCGGGCCAGGTGTACCCGCCGGTCCTGGGCCCGTCCGGGGACGGCACGTGGGGGCGGGCCGGCATGACCGTGGTGGTGGTCGCGCCGGTCGGCCCGCCGACCGTGCCCTGTTCGCCGCCGGGGCTGCCGGGGCCGGGAATCGACTGCATGATCCGGTGTCCTTCCGCAGATGGGAGACGTGTGCCCGCGCCCCGCCACGGCCGGTGCACACACGTGATCCCGGAGTATCCAGCCCCCTGCGGACGACTCGGTGGAGCGCAGCGCGCGGTTCGTCAGATCGAGTGAGGGGCCGAACGCGCACGGGTCCGCCTGCACCGATCCGCCTGCAACGGTCCGTCCGCGGCGGTCCCTCTGCGTCGGCCCGCCCGCCGACGTGCACGGTCACTCGGGTCACTGGGCGCTCGCCGCAGGCCGGACGACGAGCTCGTTGACGTCGACCTGCCGGGGCTGGGACACGGCGTAGGCGATGGCCTCCGCCACCGCGGAGGCCGGGATGGCCACCGCGCGGTACGCCTTCATGGCCTCCCTCGCGGCGGGGTCGGAGATGCCTTCGGCGAGTTCGGACTCGGTCACACCGGGAGAGACGAGGGTGACCCGGACGTCTCCGGCCGACTCCTGGCGCAGCCCTTCGGAGATCGCGCGGACAGCGAACTTGGTGGCGCAGTAGACGGCGGCGGTGGGCGAGACCTCGTACGCGCCGACGGACGCGATGTTCACGACGTGCCCGCCGCCCTGGGCCCGCATCACGGGCAGCGCGGCGGCGATGCCGTGCAGGACTCCCCGCAGGTTCACGTCGATCATGCGGTCCCACTCGTCCGTCCTCAGCGCCGCCAGGGGCGAGAGCGGCATCACGCCGGCGTTGTTGACCAGGACGTCGACCCGGCCGTAGCGCTCACGGGCGGCGGACACGAAGGCCCGGACGTCGGCGGCGTCCGTGACGTCGAGACGCCGGAACGCCGCGGTGCCGCCCGCGGCGGTGAATACACCCGCCTGGAACAGGGGCGCGAACGCCACCCGTCGGCCCAGGTCCTCGACGCGCTCGGCCGGGCCCTGCGGCTCGACCCGGACGGGCACGCGCACCTGCACCAGCTGGCGGGGACGGTGCCGGGCAACCGGTTCGCCCACACCACCGACCTGGTCGGCCCCGCCCTGCGGCAGCTGCTGGACGGCTACCCGACCGCCCCGGCGTTCGTCATCAACCGGACGTTGGACGTCCTGGCCGCCAACGCCCTGGCCCAGGCCCTGCACTCACCCTTCGGGCGGATGGACAACCTCGCCCGGATGGCCTTCCTCGACCCGGCGGGCCGGCAGTTCCACGAACGGTGGGGCCACACGGCCCAAGCCGTCGTCGGCCACCTGCGGCAGGCCGCCGGGCTCGACCCGGACAGCCCCCGGCTGCGGGAGCTCGTCCGCACCCTCACCGACCGCAGCACCGAGTTCACCCGGCTGTGGAACGCCCACGCGGTGCGCGGCAAGACCCAGGAGGCCAAACACTTCCTCCACCCGGACGTCGGCCGGCTGACCCTCACCTACCAGGCCTTCGACGTGCGCGACGCCCCCCGGCCAGCAGCTGGTCGTGTACCAGGCGGAGCCCGGCAGTTCCAGCGCCCAGGCCCTCGGCCTGCTCGGGTCCCTGCGCGCCACCACGGACCGGGGCGCCGGGTAGGCCGGAAGCCGGCTCCATCGGCATCGGCGTCTCGTCCAGCTCATCCGGCGGCCGGACGGCACCCGGCTCCGCGACTCGAACGGTCGCCACCCGGCTGGGTCAACTGGCGAGCGCTCCAATGGATTTGGGCCTACGGTGCGGTGCCAGGGGGTTGTCGAGCGAAAGGCTGTTGACGGCATGGCTGGGAAGTTCGAGCTGTACACGGACGAGAGCGGGATGCACCGGTTCCGGCTCAAGGCGAGCAACGGGTCCGTCGTGGTGACCAGTGACCCGCAGGAGAGCAAGGACGACTGCTTGAAGAGCATCGAGTCGATCCGCAAGCTCGCGCCGTACGCGGAGCTCAAGGAGACGGCCGGGTCCGCCTGAGGCGGCGGCGGGGTCCGCGGCGGACCCCGGAGGGCCGGCCGAGGGACCACGGTAGGACGACCCGCGGGTCGGCGGTGCAAATCGCCGACCCGCGTTCGCTTGTACGACAGATCCCTTTGGCCGGGTGCACGCCGTGCGCGGACACAACACAGGCATGCGCGTCGCCATCGTCACCGAATCCTTCCCTCCCGAGGTCAACGGAGTCGCCCACAGCGTGCTGCGGACGGCCGAGCACCTGCTCCGCCGGGGCCACCGGCCCCTCGTCGTCACCCCCGCACCGGCTCGGGGCGCCCAGTGCCCGCCGCAGACCTTCGGCTCCGGCGCCGACGCGGAGCGGATCCCCGTCGTGCGGATCCCGTCGGTGCCGCTGCCCGGGTACCCGCAGGTGCGGATCGCCCTGCCGAGCCGGCAGCTGGCCGCCGCCCTGGCCGGGCACCGGCCCGACATCGTCCACCTGGCCAGCCCGTTCGTGCTGGGCGCGCGCGGCATGCAGGTCGCGGCCCGGCTCGGCGTACCCGCCGTCGCCGTCTACCAGACCGACCTCGCCGGGTACGCCCACGCCTACCGGGCCGGGCGCGGGCTCGGCGAGGCCGCCGCCTGGCGACGCATCCGGGCCGTGCACCGGGCCGCCGCCCGCACGCTGGCGCCGTCCACCCCCGCCGCCCAGGACCTCACCGCGCACGGGGTGCCCCGGGTCCAGCTGTGGCCGCGCGGCGTGGACTCGGCGCGCTTCCACCCCCGGCACCGGGACGAGGCGCTGCACCGGGCCCTCGCCCCCGGCGGGGAGGTGCTGGTCGGGTACGTCGGGCGGCTCGCGCCCGAGAAGCGGGTCGATCTGCTGGCCGCCGCGTCCGCCCTGCCCGGGGTGCGGGTGGTGGTGGTCGGGGACGGCCCCTCGGCGCCCGGCCTCAGGGCCGCCATGCCCGGCGCGGTGTTCCTCGGGCGCCGCACCGGCGAGGAACTCGCGCGATGTTTCGCCACCCTCGACGTGTTCGTCCACACCGGGCCGCTGGAGACCTTCTGCCAGACCATCCAGGAGGCGATGGCCAGCGGTGTCCCCGTGATCGGCCCGGCCGCCGGTGGCCCGCTCGACCTCGTGGCCCATCACCGGACCGGACTGCTGGTGCCGCCCCGCGACGGCGCGGCGGTCGCCCGGGCCGTCGCCGAACTGGCCGCCGACCCGGCCCGGCGGGCCGCGTACGGGCAGGCCGGGCGGGCCGAGGTGACCGCCCGGACCTGGGAGGCGGTCGGGGACCTGCTGCTGCGGCACTACGCCGAGGTGCTGGCGGAGCACCGGGGGGTGGGGGTGGCTCCTTCGCCTTCGCCTGCGGGAATCGGAGTCGGGGCCGGGGCCGGCGGCGGGGTCGGCGGCGGAGGCGGAGCCGGGGCCGAGGCCGAGGTCGGGCCCGGGTCACTGGGGACACCGGCCGGGACGGTGGTGCCGGTCCTGCCGGAGGAGCTGCCCGCATGACCCCGCCGCCCCGCGGCGGGCCGCTGACCATCGTGCGGCTCGCCAACTTCGTCACCCCGGTCTCCGGCGGCCTGCGCACCGCGCTGCGCCACCTGGGCGCCGGGTACCGGGCCGCCGGACACCGGCCCGTACTGATCGTGCCCGGCGAACGGCGCACCGAGGAGGACACCGAACAGGGCCTGGTGATCACCCTGCCGGGCCCGGTGCTCCCCGCCAGCGGCGGCTACCGGCTGCTCGCCGACCGACGGGCGGTCGCCGCCGAACTGACCCGGCTCGGCCCCGACCGACTGGAGGTCTCCGACCGCACCACCCTGCGCTGGACCGGCGCCTGGGCCCGTCGGCACGGGGTCCGCTCGGTGATGGTCTCGCACGAGAGCGCCACCGGGGTGCTGCGGACCTGGGGCCTGCCCGGCCCGCTCGCCGCGGCGGCCGCCGACCGGCTCAACGCGGCCACCGCCCGCGGCTACGACTCGGTGCTGTGCACCACCGACTGGGCGGCGGCGGAGTTCCGCCGGATCGGCGTGCCCAACCTGGTCCGGGCCCCGCTCGGGGTCGACCTGGCGGCGATGCGCCCGCTGCCCACGGCCGTACGGGTGGTGGAACGGGCCCGGTACGCGGCGCCCGAGGACGTCCTGCTGGTGCTCTGCTCCCGGCTCTCCGCCGAGAAGCGCCCCGAACGCGCCGTCGAGGCACTGGCCCGGCTGCGGGCGCGGGGGCTCCCCGCCGTCCTGGTGGTGGCCGGGACCGGACCGCTGCGGCCACGGCTCGCCGCCCGGGCCGCCCGACTGCGGCTGCCCGTACGCTTCCTCGGGCACCTGAACGGGCGGGCCGAGCTGGCCGCGCTGCTGGGCTGCGCGGACGTGGTGCTGGCCCCCGGACCGGTGGAGACCTTCGGGCTGGCCGCGCTGGAGGCACTGGCCTGCGGCACCCCGGTCGCGGTCAGCCGCTCCTCCGCCCTGCCCGGCCTGATCGGGCTCGCCGGGGCGGCCGCCGCCGACACCGGGGCCGGATTCGCCGCCGCCGTCACGGAGTTGCTCCGCCGCCCGGAGCAGGCCCGGCGGGCCGCCGCCCGGGCCCAGGCCGAACGGTACGGCTGGCCGGCCGCGGTGGCCGCCTTCCTGGCCGCGCACGGAGTCCGCAACTCCGAGGCCACGGAGAGGAGTTGGGATGAGCGTGCTCGACGCGGGGCCTGACCGGACCGCCGACGACCGGCCCACGGCAGGCGAACTGCTGCGCTTCGTCGCGCTCGGCGACTCGCTCACGGAGGGCGTCGGGGACCAGGTCGGCGAACAGTGGCGCGGCTGGGCCGCCGTCCTCGCCCGGTCACTGGCACCCGAGGGGCAGGACGTCGAGTTCACCAACCTGGCGTACAGCGGCGCACTGACCGCCGATCTGACGAGCCGTCAACTACCGGCAGCACTCGCCCTGCGGCCCCAACTGGCGGCCGTCCTGGTCGGCGGCAACGACACCCTACGGGCCGGCTTCGACATCCACCGCACCACCCGGGAACTCGACGCCACCCTCGGCGAACTCTCCGGCCACGGCGCCGTACTGCTCACCGCCTGCCTGCCCGACCCCGGCACCCTCCTCCGGCTCCCCGCCCCGCTCGCCCGACCGCTGGCCCGGCGGATGCGCGCCGTCAACACCGTCGTCCACGCCCTCACCGCCAGGCACCGGGCCGTCCACCTGCACATCGCCGAACTGCCCTGGTGCGAGCAACGCGGCCTGCTCAGCGTCGACCGCCTCCACCCCAGTGCCGAAGGACACCACCTGATCGCCCGCCGCTTCCACGAACTGCTCCACACCCGGGGCCACCCGCTCGGCCCACCACCCGGCGCCGACCCCGCCGAACCCCCGCCCGGCCTCGCCGCCGACCTGTGGTGGATGGCCACCCGCGGCACCCGCTGGCTCGCCGCCCGCAGCACCGACCTCCTCCCGGGACTGCTCGCCCTCGCGGCGGTCGAGGGCGCCGCCCGCCTCCGCGGATCGAGCGCCCGCCACGACGAGCAGATGGCCCGAGCGGCGGCCCAGGCCCTGGCCTCGCTGGGGTGATGGTCCAGCGGGCGGGGTGGCTGGTCGGCGTCGGGGGCGCGGGGGCGCTGATGCCGGGCGGGACACGGGGTTGGGTGGCTGCTCGCCGGTGCGGCCCCGACGGGGGGTGTGTCACTCCTGGGTGGTGATCGAGGTGGGGGGTGGGTGGGAACCATCGGGCGCGTGGGGATGTCGTCCCCCGGGAGACGAGCGGGTGAAGGGAGTCGGGGTGGAGGGTGTCGGGGTGGAGGCGTCGGGTGTGACGGGGCGGGAGGCGATGGCGGCGGCCGGGGTGCTGTTCCCGGACGGGCGGGGGCGGGTGCTGGTGGTGCGGCTGCCGTACGACCGGAAGCATCCGGTGGCGATCCCGGGTGGCGGGTGGGAGCCCGCGGACCGGTCGCCGCGGGAGACGGCCGTGCGGGAGATCGCCGAGGAACTGGGGTTCACACCCCGACTGGGACCGTTGGCGTGCGTCGACTGGGCGATGTCCCCGAGTCGGCCGCCCATCGTGGCGTACCTGTACTGGGCCGAGGCCTTGACACCGGAACAGGTGTCGGCGATCCGGCCGGACGCGGCGGAGGTCGGCGGTTGGGTCTGGCTGACGGCGGAGGAGGCCGGGCACGCCCTGCCGCCGCGGTTGTCCCGCCGGGTGGCGGCCTGCCTGCGGGCGCCGCGGGAGGCCGGGCCGCTGGAGCTGGAGGACAGCCGGCCGGTGGGGCACACCCTGGGGGTGCTGCCCGCCGAGGGGCCCGTACCGGAGTACACCGGGCTGGCCGCCGCGCCGGGGCTGGTACCGGGCGCGGGGCAGCCGTCGGAGTCGGCGGGGCCGCCGGAGTCACCTGAATCGCCGGAGCCGCCGGAACCGCCGATGGACCGGGACACCTACTACGCCACCCGGCCCCGGATCCGGGCGAAGGCGCGGGCACTGTTCACGGACGGCGACGGGCGGGTGCTGCTGGTGCGGCTGCGGCCGTGGGACGGGCCGCGCGGGATGGTGCCGTACTGGACGCTGCCGGGCGGCGGGGTGGAGGCGGACCGGGAGACGCCCCGCACGGCGGCGGAGCGGGAGATCCGCGAGGAACTGGGCTGGGAGGTCGAGCCCGGGCGGCTGCTGGCGTTGGACTGGCAGCCGGGGACGACGGCCGATCCCGGGGCCGATCCGGCGACCGGCCTGGACACCGCCGTGCTGGTGTACGTCTACGACGGCGGAGCGGTGACGGAGGAACTGCTCGGCACGATCGCACTCCAGGAGCAGGAGCTGGTGGAGTGGCGGCTGTGCGACCCGGCCGAGGCGCGGACGCTGCTCTCCGGACCGTCCTGGGACCGGGTGGCCGCCTCCCTCGCCGCCCGGGAGCGGGCGGGCGGGCCGGTCGAGCTGGTGCGCGGGCGGCCGGTCGGTCCCGTGGTTGGGAACGCGTCGGCGGGTGAAGACTGGGAGCATGCAGAACACGATCACTGAGGTGCTGGCCGGCCGGACGGTCGAGGCGGTCAGCGGGGGCGACCGGCTGGACCTGCGGCTCGACGGGCCGGTGACCGTACGGGTGGTGCACGAGTTCCGCTTCGCGGCGCCGTCCTTCACCAGGCCGGAGGAGGTCGGGCACTTCTTCCCCGAGCTCACCTTCCGGCCGACGCCCACCCTGCAGGCCTTGGTCGGCCGGACCGTCGGCACCGCCCGGATCACCCTGGCCGGCGGCCTGGAGCTGGGCTTCACGGAGGGCGGTGAACTGTCCGTCCCGCCGCACGCGGTGCTCGCGCCGTGGAGCGTGCTGACCGCCGAGGGGGCGGTCTGCGCGGGGCTGGCCGGCGGGGAGGTCCAGTGGGCTGAGCAGGATGAAGCGGGGCCCGGCGAAGTGTGAGCCGGACGGGGCGGGGCCCGGCGGGGTGTGAGCCGCCGCCGGGGCCGTGCCGGTGCCGTGCCGGTGCCCGGTCAGACCTCCAGGTCGGCCTCGATCCTGACCAGCTGGTGGCGGGCCATCGCCAGGTTGGCGCGGCTCCTGTCCAGCGCCAGGTAGAGGAACAGGCCCTTGCCGGTGCGACCGGTGAGCGGGCGGATCAGGTGGTACTGGCTACTCAGCGTGATGAGGATGTCCTCGATGCCGTCCTGGAGGCCGAGCATGTCCATGGTGCGCATCTTGGCGCGCACCACGTCGGTGTTCCCGGCCGCGGCGACGTTGAGGTCCAGGCCGCCGGGGCCGTCGAGGGTGGCGAGCGCCATGCCGCTGTTGTAGTCCACCAGGGCCGCGCCGATGGCGCCCTCGATGACGGTCATGGCCTGCTTGAGCGCGCCGGCTGCGTCGGTCATTCTGATCAACTCCTGTGGGTCGGTGAGTCGGTGGGTCGGTGGGTAGGTCGGTTGGCTGGTACAGGGGTGGGCGAGGGTCCGGTCCGGTCCGGGACCGGACGGTCCGGGACGGTCCGGGACAGCTCAGAGCGCGTCGCGCGGATCCTTCGGCACCAGGGCGTCGTTGAGCAGTTCGGCGATGTGCCGGGCGCTGCGGCGGGCCTCCAGGTGGAGCCGGCCGACGTTGACGTCCGGAAGTGCCAGCAGGGTCAGCACGCAGCTGCCGCCGGCCGCGTAGGTGGCGACGTAGCCGTGCTCACCGCGCACCACGGACTCGCGGAACTCCCCCTGCCCGGTGGTGTCGGCGAGCCGCTGGGCGAGCGAGAGCGAGGCCGCCGTCATCGCGGCCAGGCCCGAGGGTTCGGTCCCGTGGGTGTCGTGCGCGACCAACAGGCCGTCCACGCTGGCCACCAGCCCGCCCGCGAGGTGCGGGACGCGACGTTTGACGGCGCGGAGTTCGGCGAGCAGCTCGGTCTCCAAGGCGATCAGTTGTCTCCTTCCGACACGCTGCTTGAGTGCCCGCCTCATGGCCGGTACGGCGGGGTCGCGGGCGGGGAGTGACTCAAAGTCGGGCCTCCAGAAGGTCTCGGACCCGGGTCAGCAGCGCGATGTCCGGGTCGGGGACGGTCAGCGGGTGGGCCGCTGCCGTGGTGGGCGGTCGGTCGGAGCGCGTGGGGGCGGGGGCTACGGGGACGGCGGGGGCTACGGGGACCGCGAGGTCTCCGGCGGCTACGGGGCCGGGGCCCGGGAGGCCGCGGAGGGTGGCGCCGGGGACCCTGCGGTGCAGGCCGCCGCCAGGTCTGGCGGGCACGGCGGCCGACGGGCCCGGTTCGGCGGCCGGTCGGGCGGGTTCGGCGGCCGACGGGACGGGTTCGGCGATCGGAGCGGCGTGCCGAGGGGTGTCGAGCAGTCCGGCGGCGGCCAGGCGGCGGATGTCCGCCGTCACGCCGAAGCCGGAGCGGCCGAGCAGCCGGGCCAGGTCCGCCGGGGTTCTTCGGCCGTCGGCGTGGTCCAGCAGTTCGCGCCGCCGACGCCCGGGCGGGCGGTGGGAGGGGCGCCTGCTGTGCTCGACCGGCCGTACCGGCGCGGTGTCGAGCTGTGGCCAGGGCCAGATCCGGTCGAGGAGTTGGCGCCGGCGCTCGACCTCGCGGCCGAGCCGCGCCGGGTCGACCGGCGTCACCGTGCCCAGCCAGTGCCGGGCCTCGGACTCGAACCACCAGGTGCCGCCGGTCCGGTCGGCGAGGACGAAGTAGGCGGCGTCGAACAGCGTTCCCAGCTGGCCGAGTTCGAGTTCACCGCGGGTGAGCAGCTGCCGGTCGACCAGTACCTCGCCGACCCGCCCGTGCGGGCCGTGGCGGTGCAGGAGGTCGGCCCACGCCTCGGGGGTGAGCCGACCGCAGCCGGTGAGCAGGTCGGCCAGGCCGGGCGCGCGGGGGGACTCCGCGGCGGTCACCTTCCCGTCGACCAGCCACAGGATGCCGAGCGGGCCGCGCAGGGCCCCGGTGGCGCGGCGGGCGGCGAGCAGGGCGACGGCCTCGCCCGGGGACCTCGGCGCGGTGGGCTGGACGTGGTGGTCGGCGGGTTCCGCCAGGGGCGGCGCGGCGGTCACGCGGGCCACCGCCGGAGGGCTGGCCGGAGGGCTGGCCGGAGGGCTGGCCGGAATGCGACGCTCGGTGCTGGCCCCGTGTTCACCCCAGCACCAGGTCCTCGACGAGGGCCTGGAGGCGGAACCGGGCGACGGCGAGATTGCCCGACTCGCGGTCGAGCCAGAGGTGCAGGACGAGCCGGCTGTCGAAGGCGGTGTCGATGAAGCGGATCAGATGGTAGCTGCGGCCCGCGGTGACGATGATGTCCTCCAACGGCGAGCGCCGGTCCTCCGCCGCGGTGAAGGTCTGGCTCTCAACAGCCGCGCGCACCAGGTCGGTTGCCTCGGCGGCGGCGGTCTCGTGTTCGCCGACCGGGCTTTCGCCCAGGCTGCCGAGGGCGAGTCCGCTGCTCCAGTCGACCAGGCTCGCCGAGCGGGCTCCGGCGATCGCCATCGCTCCGGAGAGACATTCGTCGATACCCGGCACACCGGCTCCTTCGAGGGGGGGTCTGGGTGGCCGGGCGCAGCGCAGATCCGGCCGGATCGCCACCAGCAGTGGCAGGTTCGACACGGAAGGCTACTGCCGGATTCCATCTGACGAACATTCCAATGGCATATTCACACCAGCTACAGCGACTTCCGGCCAAGGTGCGACGATGCGCCGCCCCTACCGGAGCGGCAAAACTGCTGGCCGGTCAGCCGCCACCGACCGTCACTCGTCGGCCACCTGGCACGGGACCTTGACCGATACCGGATCGGGGCCCGGAGTTTCGAAAGCGAAAGTGCGATAAGAGGCCTCGGCGCACGCCGGCGCCGAGGGCGGGGTACGGCCGGGCGGGGTGCGGGCGAGCGGGGCGCAGCCGTACATGACGAAGGGGCCCGTTCCTTGACGGAACGGGCCCCTTCGGATGGAGCGCCAGGCCCGGGTCGCACGGACTCTTCCTACTGAAAGTAGGACGTGCTCTGGTAGCACCGCTGACGCATGTTCGAGGGTTCCTGGGATCCTCCGCTTCGGAAGATCATTTCCCCTCGACGAGAAGAACAGTAGCAGGTCAGCAGGGCTGGTCAGAAATCCGCCCGGACGCCCGGACAACGGTGGGGCGGGCGCCGGGCCGCAGCGGGTCAGAGCTGACCGACGGCCTCGGCGAGCAGTCGGTACGAGTCGAGCAGGGCGGTCCGGTCGTAGGTACTGGTGGCGATCAGGACCTCGTCCGCACCGGTGCGCGCCACCAGGGCGGACAGCTCGGCGGCCGCCTGCTCCGGGGTGCCCGCGATGTGGCCCTTGAGCGACTGCTCGAAGGCCGCCCGTTCACGCGGGCTCATCGTGCGCGCCCGGATCTCGGCGGCCGGGGCCAGCGGCGGGAACTCCCCGTGGGTGCGGGAGTAGGCGCCGGCCCAGGCCTCCGGGAGGAGGAGGTCACGGGCCTGCTCCTCGGTCTCGGCCACCGCGACCGTGCCCGAGACCACCACATACGGTTCGGCGGACTGCGCGGAGGGGCGGAAGCGGCTGCGGTAGCCGTCGAGGGCGGCGAGCATCCGCTCCTCCCCGCGCGCGGCGGCGATCACCAGCGGCAGCCCGGCCTCGGCGGCCAGCTCGGCACCCGCGCCGGTGGCCAGTACGAAGGCCGGCACGTGCAGGCCCTCGGCCGGGCGGGCGTGAACGCCGCGGTGCACCTGCTGGGTGCCGTCGAAGTACCCGAGCAGCTCGGTCAGCTGGCCGCCGAAGTCGTCGGCCGCGTCCTTCTCCCGCCCGAGCGCCCGCCGGACGCCGTCGGTGAAGCCCACCGAGCGGCCGAGCCCCATGTCGATCCGGCCCGGGAACAGCGCCGCCAGCACCCCGAACTGCTCGGCCACCACCATGGGCTGGTGATTGGGCAGCATCACCCCGCCGGTCCCGACCCGGATCCGGCGGGTGGCCGCCGCGACCGCCGCCGCGAGGACCGTGGGCGCCGACCCGGCCACCCCGGGCACGCCGTGGTGCTCGGAGACCCAGAAGCGGTGGTAGCCCAGCCGCTCGATCTCACGGGCGAAGGCCACGGTGTCGCGCAGCGCCTGCGCCGGCTCCTCGCCCTGCCTGGTCCGGGAGCGGTCGAGGACGGAGAGCCTGGTCGCGGGCGTAGCGCTGGTCACGTGGGTGGACAACGCCCACCCGCCGTACGGGCATTCCCCGGGCCGGTGTGCCCGGGCACGCCGTCACCGGCCCTCGGACCCCGGGCCGGGCCCGGCCGCGCCCGAGGCGCCGGGTATTCGGCCCGGACGCGCGCCCGCGGCCTTGCGGCGGCCCCAGGGCTTGTACACCGAGAGGATCACGTTGAACAGGTAGAGCGCCAGGGCCACCGCCGGGACGATCACCGCGTTTTGACTCCCGATCTCCCCGGCATGAATGCCGGGGATTGCCTGCCACGCTCCGCGCGGCATCGCTGCGCGGGGTGTGGCGGTCGGTTCCTGGTTCCTCCCGCCCGTTCGGGGTGGGGTTGTGCCCATGCCGCCGATGACCGACCGGTGGTCTTCCAGGGCTCCGCAGGCGTTTACCTCACTCGGTTACCCGGTGAGGGCCGGTACGTCCCCCGGTATGTGGTGCTGGGTCAGGGACGCCCGGATGCGGCGGCCTTCGGTCCTGATGTTGATGCCCGCGTTGGTGTCGCGGTCGTGGTGGACCTGACAGTTGCTGCAGGTCCATTCGCGGATCCTGAGACCGGGCAGCCCCTTGGGTCCGGTCCTGTGTCCGCAGGCGCAGCAGCGCTGGGTGGAGGGGAAGTCCCGGTCCACCTTGATCAGCAGCCGTCCGGCCTTGGCGGCCTTGTACTCCAGCATGCTGACGAACTGCGCCCAGCCGCTGTCGTGGACGGACTTGGCCTTGTTCGTCCTGGCCATGGCGTGGATGCCGAGCGTT
The DNA here is from genome assembly GCF_040637885.1 of Kitasatospora sp. NPDC028055. Taxonomy (NCBI): domain Bacteria; kingdom Bacillati; phylum Actinomycetota; class Actinomycetes; order Kitasatosporales; family Streptomycetaceae; genus Kitasatospora; species Kitasatospora sp. NPDC028055. The sequence goes on from NZ_JBEZXE010000022.1 coordinate 85,969, forward strand.
TCGACGTACACGGCTTGGTTCTCGCCGATCAGTCGAGTGCTCAGCTTGTGCTGCCAGTCCCGGCGGGCGTCCGCAACGCGGGCGTGCTGCCGGGCGACCTTGATGCGGGCCTTGTCGCGGTTGCTGCTGCCCTTGACCTTGCGGGACAGCTGACGCTGCGCCTTCTTGAGTTTCTTCTCGGCGCGGCGCAGCCACTTCGGGTGGTCGATCTTCCGGCCGTCGTCCAGGACGGCGAAGTGCTTGAGTCCGAGATCGATCCCGCAGTCCGTGTCGGCCTCGGGAAGGAGGTCGGCGGCGGGATCGGTGACCACGACGAAGCTGGCCCAGTACCGTCCGGCGAGGTCCTTGATGACGGTGACCGACGACGGATCCGACGGGAGCCGACGCGACCAGACCACCTTCACGTCGCCGATCGCAGGGAGCCGCAGCCGACCGTCGTCGGTGATCTTGAAGCGGGCGTTCGCGGTGAACCGGATCGCATCGCGCCGGTCCTTCTTCGACTTGAACGACGGCTGCTCGATCTTCGGCCCCTTGCGGGTGCCCTTGCGGGACGCGAAGTGGTTGGACCAGGCGGTACCAAGGTCCCGCACGGCCTGCTGGAGCACCACCGCGGACACCTGACCGAGCCAGACGCGCCCCGGTGTCCTCTTCGCCTCGGTCACGACCATCCTGGACAGCGCCGCGACGCTCGGGATCCTCTCCCCGCGTTCGTCCGCGTCCAGACACAGCCTGAGCCCGTCGTTGTACACGGTCCGGGCACACCCGAACGCGCGGGCCAGCGCGATGCGCTGACCCGTCGTCGGGTCAATCCGGAACCGGTACCTGAGCTGCACGATGGATCAACCTATCGGGTGGCACTGACAACAGTGCGGGAAGGAGCGAACGCCCAGGTCAGATCAGGGTTCAGAATCGCTTCACCACCGGGCTGAAGCCCGGCGCACTGCGATTCGATCCGGTAGCGGACGACCCGAGCTCCGCCACCGGGACGGGGCCGGTCGGGTGGGCGTCCGCCACCCGGACCGCGTCGTGCAGCCGGGCGGTGAGGGCGAAGACCGAGGCCACCATCGCACCGAGCGTCAGCCAGAACTTGGTACTCACCCAGTAGTACCGGAACAGGCCCCAGGACGTGCCGAGCCCCAGCGCCACCCCGCTCAGGAAGGTGAGCAGGCTCAGCGGCAGGACGAGCGCGTCGCCGAGCAGGCCCATCGCCCGGTAGGCCGTTCTCAGCCGGTCGGCGTCGTCGGTGGTGAGGGCCGTCACCGCCAGGGTGAGCAGGCAGAGCATCAGGGCCAGCCAGCTCACCGAGACGACGACGTGCAGCACCACCAGGCGCTTGCGCGCTCCCGGCGACAGCCGGCGGCCGGCGGACCGCCGCCCAGCGCCGGGGGCCGCGACGGCTTCGGTGGACGGGGGCACGGGTACCTCCTTCGAGTCTGGGTCACGATGACGCGCCCAGACTCCCCCGCCCGCCCCTCATCGGGCATCTGACGGCGGAAGTAACCTCGGCTACTCCCTGGCGAGTACGTGCCCCGGCGTCGCCGCGGCCGACCGCCTCCCCGGGGAGTACCCACGCCGACCCCGACGACCCGTCGGCCGGCAGCCCCTCGGCCCGGCAGCCCGTCAGCCCGTCAGTCCGTCACCGCGAACCCCCGCGCCGCACCGAGCCGGTGCAGCGAGTCCCGCCCAGGGATCCCGTCCGCTGCGCCCGCCGAGTACCCGCAGCGACGCTGCCAGCCCGCGTACGCCGTCACCGTGAGGCTGCCGTACGACCCGTCCACCCAGCGCTGTTCGAGCAACCCCTCGTCCGCCAGCGCCTGTTCGACGATCGCCACCTCCGCCCCGTACGTCCGGTGCCCCTGCTCCGCCCCCGGGTCGCTGCGCGCCGCCGCGACGACGTGGGCGAGCGAGACGGTCCGCGGGCCGGGCAGGTAGCCGAGCAGCCGGCGCAGCGAGGCCTCGCCCGGGACGCCGTCCGCCGCCTGCCCGGAGTACCCCAGGCTCGCCTGGTAGTCGGCGTAGTTCTCGGTGTCGGCGTCCGTCCAGTTCGGTCCGGGCCCGGAGTGGTAGTGGGTGCCGAAGCCGGCCGCGACCAGCGCCCGTCCGACGGTGGTCACCTGGTAGCCCTGGGCGCCGTAGCCGTACGCCAGGCCGTTGACGGTGACCTGGTACCGGGCGGGGGTCGGGTCGGCGGGCGGGACGGGGTGCTGCTGGGAGGGCGGGCCGGTGGGCGAGCCGGGGCCGGCGGTGAAGGCGGGCCAGGAGCCGGGGTCGACGTGGTCGTTGTACGGCACGTGGGCGTGCGCGTACCAGCCGCCCGCGGTCTCCCAGACCCGCTCGTCGCGGTGCTCGGTGAAGTCGGTCGGCCGCCCCATCGGCCAGACGTCGGGCACGCCCCAGGAGGAGATCCAGGCGTGGATCCGGTCCCAGCCCGCGCACGGGGTGTCGACCAGCCGGGGGTAGACGGTGCCCTGGTAGCGGCAGTAGGGGAAGAACACCGCCTCGATCTGGATCACGACCAGCCCGGCCCGGTTGGTGCGGGTGGGGCTCCGGTCGGGGCTGAGCAGGCTCTTGGAGCGGGAGTCGGCGGGGAAGAGCTGGGCCGTGCGGCCGCTGAACGGGTCCCAGACCAGGTGCGGGGCGTTGCCGGCACCGGCGCCGGTGAAGTACCCGACGAGGTCCTCGTAGGAGCACCAGTCCTGCGGCGCCGCGGCGGTGGCGTTGCGGTCCCAGGTGATGTGCGCGATGGCCTTCGGGGGGTACTGGTGGTCGGTCGGCGCGTGGTCGCCGAGGTCGTGGATCTCGGCACCGGGCAGCCACTGTTCGGGCATGCTGGCTCCTCCGAACGGCGTAATGACGTCATTGCCGGTATCGGCAGGTACCGGTCACGAATTGACCCTAGCGGCGGAATCGACGGGCTTGAACCGCCCGATGCCGCACGGCCGTTCGGATCAACGAGGGGAATTCGTCCGCACGTGCGGACCCGGCGGCGACAGGGCGCGCCGCCGGGTCCGTACTCCGCCCTGTCCGGAAGCGGGTCCGGGCTCGGTCCACACGGCCCCGAAGGGCCCCCGGAATCGCCGGGCGGGGGCGCATTCCACCCCGCCGCAGCCCCGCTGTCAATCGTTGACTTGGGAAGTGGTCTAGTCCACGGTGGTGCGCTCCAAGCCCTCACGGCGCCACTGCCGCAACCGTTCTGACGAACCGACGGAGAGCCACCGCCATGCAGAGAGTCTGCCTCGCCCTGCCCACCATGCGTTCCTGCCCCGAGACCATCGCGGAACTCGCCGAGGAGGCGGCCTACGCCGTCGCGAACTTCGGGGCCGAGGTGCACCTGCTCATCCTCGACACCACCGACGCCGCCACCTTCGCGCAGAACGCGGGCGCCGTGGCCGCGCTGGAGCCGACCCCCGGCGTGGTCGTCCACCACCTGGGCGAGGCGCGGCAGCGGGAGTTCCTGCGCCGGGTGGCCGAGCGCTCCGGCGCCGCCGACCCCGACCTGCTGCTCGACCTGATGCTCCCGCCGGCCGTCGCGTACGGCTCCTGCGTCAACCGGCTCTTCCTGGGCGCGGCCGCCCTCGGCTGCACCTCGGCGCACCTGCGCAACGACGACGCCGACTTCCAGGTCGTCGACGGCCGAAAGGTCTTCCCGATCCACCACGAACTGCTCTCGATCGGCCGACCGGCCGGCGAGGCGGTGGCCGGGGTGACCCGCTCCGAACTCGACCCGGCCGACGCGGACAAGCCGGTGATGCTGGTCAGCGGCTCCTTCATCGGCGAACTCAACGTGGACATCAGCGAGATCCACGAGCTGGACCCGGCCGTCTACCGCGACGTGGTGCGCCTGTGGACCCCGCCGGTGTGGCCGGAGGAGGAGCGGGACGCGATGGTCGACGTCTCGTTCAAGGGCGCCGGCTCGGAGCCGTTCACCACCGACGAGTCCGTCCTCGGCGTGCCCGACATCTGGGACGTCTACATGTGCAACATCGCCCTGGACCACCGGGCCTACGAGGTGCTCCCGCTGCTGCCCTCGATCGAGACCATCGGCAGCGACTACGCCCTGCTGCACGCCCTGGTCCACTCCCGGCTGCCCGGCGTCGTCCACAACCGGCACATCGTCAACTACTACACGCCCGAGCGCCGCACCGGCACCGGCTTCGTCAACTACCAGCTGCGGTTCGTCAAGTTCCTGCTCTCGATGCTGTACCTGTACCCGGTCTACGGCGGCATGATCGACCTGGGCCGCGAGCTGCTGGACGAGCGGCACGGGCTGCGGGTCGAGCCGATCATCGACCTGGTGCGCGGCAGCGTCGACTGGGACCGGGCCGGGAACGAGCACTGCCTGGACGTCCTGGACCGCTCCTACCGCAAGCTGGGCGGCAAGTACGCCGAGCTGGCGGACGTGGTGGCCGCGCGGCGCGGGCAGCTCCTGGACGAGGCCCGGCAGGACGCCGAGCGCTGGGCGGTACTGGTCGAGGCCTGGGCGCCGCTGGTGGCCGCCGCCCGCGCCCAGGGGCTGGGCACCGGCCCGGAAGGCCCGGACGCCGGTGCGGAGGGGACGGCCCGGTGAGCGGCAACCCGGCAAGCGGCAACCCGGCAAGCGGCGACCCGGTGAGCGAGGACCTCCGGATCCGGCCGCTGACCGACGGCGACTGGGACGCCGTGGTCGCGCTCGAACACGACGCCTACGCCGCCGACGGCCTGTCCGAGGGCCGGGAGGCGCTGCAGTCCCGGGCCCGCAGCTCGCCGGACACCTGCTACGTGCTGGAGCAGCAGGGCGCCGTCCGCGGCTACCTGCTGAGCCTGCCGTACCCACCGCTGCGCTGCCCGGACCTCACCCAGCCGGAGCGGACCGCGTACGCCTCGGCCAACCTGCACGTGCACGACCTGGTGATCGCCGAGGACCTGCGCGGCCGGGAGGTCGCCCTGGGGTTCATGCGGCACTTCCGCGAACGGGCCGAGGAGCAGGGCTTCGAGCGGATCTCGATGGTCGCGGTGCGCGGCGCGGACATCCTGCTGCGGCTGCTCGGCTACCGGGCGCACCGGGAGGTCACGGTGCCGGAGTACTACGGGCGGCGGGCCGTCTACATGTCGGCACCCGTGATGTCGGCACCCGTGCGCTGACCCGGCCCGACGCCCCGGCGGGCGGACGACGGCAGCCGGCCGGGCTCGCACGAAAACCGGCGGCGGGCCCCGGCGGGCGGCGGGCAGAATGCGCGGATGCCCGCCCTGCTGCACGCCGTCGCCCGCAACCCCGCCCTGCCGCCCGAGCTGCTCGGGCGGATGATCGCCCGACTCACCGACACCGACGAGGAGTTGGCGTGCGCACTCGCGGAGCGGACGGACCTCGACCTGCGGCAGGTACGGCTGCTGGCCGAACGGTTCGAGGACGCCGCCGTACGGCTGGCCGAGCGCGGCCTGCTGCCCGTCGGGGACGTCGACCCGCTCGCCCGGCCGCGGGTCGCGCTCATCCTGCTGGACGAGGGACGCGGGGACCCGGCCTGGGCCCCGCTGTTCGCCCGCGACCCGGACGAGCCGGTGCGGGCACGGCTCGCCTCCGCGGTCGGGCTGCCGGAGGAGGTCGCGGCACTCCTCGCGGCCGACGGATCCGACGACGTGGTGTCCGAACTCGCCCTCCACACCACCGGATCGGACCTGCTGGCGCGGCTGGCCGCGCACCCGGCGGCGCAGGTCCGACGCTCGGCCGCGGCCAACGAGGCCACGCCCGCGGAGCTGCTCACGGCCCTGCTGGACGATCCCGAGGTGACGGTCCGCGAACAGGCGGCAGCCAATCCGGCCACCCCGGGGGCGGCCGCCGCCCGGCTGGTGGCCGACCACATGCTGATCCGGCAGGCGCTCGCCACCCACCCCGGGCTACCCGCCGGGACGTACCACCGGCTGGCCGGGGACGAGATCCCCTGGGTCCGGTCCAACCTGGCCCGGAACCCGGGGATCGACGCGGCACTGATGAGCCGGCTGGCCGAGGACGACGGCCACGACGTCCGGCGCTTGCTCGCCCACCACCCCGCCGTCCCGTTCGACCTGCTCGCCCGGCTCGCGGCCGCCGTCCGGATCGGCCCGACCCTGCTCCCCCGGATCGCCGCCGCCGCTCCTGCCGAACTCCGCGCCCTGGCGGCCGCGCCGGAGCCCAGGGTCCGCATGCTGGTCGCCGAGCACCGGGCGCTGCCGACGGACCTCCGGGACCGACTCGCCGCGGACGCGGACGCGAGCGTGGTCAAGTCGGTGGCCCCGCATCCGGGCCTCGGCGGTGTCCAACTCGCCACCGTGCTGGACCGGTTCGGAACGAAGGTGGCCACCGCCGTGGCCAGGAACCCGGGCGCCCCCACCGCTTTGCTGGACCGGATCGCCACCACTTCGCCCACCCCCGTCAAGGCCCTGCGCGCCATCGCCGCCCACCCCAACGCCTCCCCCGCCGCCCTGGCCGCCTGCCTGACCTCCCCGGACCCCCGCGCCACCGAGGCGGCGGCCGCCAACCCCGCCCTGCCGGTGGCGGTGATGGCGGAGCTGGCCTACCCATGACGGGCGGGACCGGCGGGCCGCCGGGTTTCCGCCAGGTCCGCACCCGGTTGCAGTTGCGTCTCCGTTCGACCGGAGGGGGGTGTGCCGCGACGGCCGGTCCGGGAGCCTGGAGGCAACGACTCGTACGGCGGGGGGAATTGCCATGGGGGACGGCCGCGAGCTGGTGGCGGGTGCGGTGGGAGCGCTGGTGCGCCTGGCCCGGGGCACGCCCGGCGGGCGGGGGCAGGCGGTGGCCGAAGTGGTCCGGGCCCGGCTGCGGCTGCTGCCCGAGGGGGCCCGGGCGCTGTCGGCGATCGAGGCGGACCCGGACGCTCCGGCTGCGCGGGCCGAGCTGGCCTCGGCCGTCGCCCGACTGCTCGCCACCGACCCGGGGTTCGCGCAGTACCTGACCACCACCGACCTCGGCGGGACGGCCGATCCGAACACCGTCCAGCTGCGGACGGACCCGAACCCGGGCCCGAGCACCGTCCAGCTGCGGACCGGCCCGGGTCCGGATCCGACCACCGTCCAGCTCCGGGTCGACCCGGACACGCCCGCGGGCGGCCCGAGCACCGTCCAGCTGAGGGTCGACCCGGCGGCCGCCGGCGCCGCTCGGGCGCTGGCCGCCCGGCGCGGCAACGCCGCCGTCCTCACCGTCCTGGCCCTGGTCCTGATCGCCGCGCTGGTCGCCCTCGGGATCAACCTCGGCTCGCGCCCGCTGCTGCAACCCACCGGGCCCGACCTCGCCCACGCCGCCCGGACCATCCGCGATCCCGCGCGGGTGCAGGGCGTGCTGCCGGACGCCGCCGCGATGCCGAGCGGCTGGCAGCAGCAGGGCGCACCGCGCTCCGGCACGGGCAGCGGGCCGGGCGCGCCCTGCCTGCTCCCGGGCGCCTGCGACCAGCAACTCGCCTACGCGACCGTCTCGTTCAGTGCCCCTCCGCTGCCGTCCGTGCAGTTCACCGTGGTCACCTTCAGCTCCGCCGAGGCGGCCGGCCGGGCCTTCGACACCCGGCTCGACCTGCTCAACGCCCGGGGCGACGCGGCCCCGGCGGCGGTCCAGGCGGTCGGCGACCAGAGCGCCGCCCGCACCCGGGGCGACTCGACGGCGGAGACGGTGGTCCGGGTCGACTCGGCGCTGCTCTACGTGCACTACGCCGGCCCGGGGGCCGCGGTGGCACTGCCCGGGCTCACCCCGTTCGTCCGACTGCTCGCCGAGCGCACCCGGCAGGCCGAGGACGGCCGGACCCCGGACGCCGTCCTCCACACCACCGGGGGCTGAACGCCCGGCGCCGCCCGCTGCTCCCAGGAACCCCACCACCCATCACCACACCCATGCGCCCCATCCGCCCCGCGGGCCCCACCGGCCCGCGGGGCGTGACGCGTGCCCCGCCCCACCCCCGACCTGCGCCGACCGCCCCCGTCGCCCGAATGCATGTATCGCTCTCTTGACTGGCGTCACGAGCGCGCCATACTGGCTTCACTCCCGCTCGCCCGACGAGGTGCCGCCCATGGAGCTCTCCCCCTCGGCGCACATGGACACGTTCTGCCGAGACCATCTCCCGCCCTTCGACCAGTGGCCAGAACTCCTCTTCGACCTACCGGAGTTGGCCTACACCGACCGCCTGAACTGCGCATCCGCCCTGCTCGACGACACCATCACCCGCCTGGGCCCCGACCGGCGCTGCCTGCTCACCCCCACCACCCGGTGGAGCTACGGCGAACTGCGCGACCACGCCGACCGGACAGCCCGCCTGCTCACCGAGGAACTGGGCCTGGTCCCCGGCAACCGCGTCCTGCTACGCGGCCCCAACACCCCCTGGCTGGCAGCCTGTTGGCTCGGGGTGCTGAAAGCCGGCGGTGTGGTCGTCACCACCATGCCGCTGCTCCGCGCGGCCGAGCTGACCGAACTGGCCCGGATCGCCCGCCCCACCGTCGCCCTGTGCGACCACCGCTTCCGCACCGAGCTCGACCTCGCCGACACCCCCGGGCTGCGGGTCCTCTCCTTCGGCGGCCCCGGCCCCGAGGACCTCACCGCCCGCAGCGCCACCCAGCGCCCCGGCTTCGCCGCCGTACCGACCGCCGCCGACGACGTCGCGCTGATCGCCTTCACCTCCGGCACCACCGGTCGGCCCAAGGCCACCCTGCACTTCCACCGGGACGTGCTGGCCAACGCCGACACCTTCTCCCGCCACCTGCTCCGCCCCACCCCCGACGACCTCTTCACCGGCACCCCGCCGCTCGGCTTCACCTTCGGCCTCGGCGGCCTGCTGGTCTTCCCGCTGCGGGTCGGCGCCGCCAGCCTGCTGCTGGAGAAGGCCACCCCCGAGCAGCTCGCCGAGGAGGTCGCCCGGCACGGGGTGAGCGTGCTGTTCACCGCGCCCACCGCCTACCGCGCGATCCTGGCCGCCGGGCTCGCCGACCGGCTGTCCGGCGTACGGCGCTGCGTGTCGGCCGGCGAGCCGCTGCCCGCCGCCGTCTGGGGGGCCTTCCACGCCGCCACCGGCCAGCGGCTGATCGACGGGATCGGCGCCACCGAGCTGCTGCACGTGTTCATCTCGGCCGCCGACGACGACATCCGGCCCGGTGCCACCGGCCGCCCCGTCCCCGGCTACCGGGCGGCGATACTCGACCGGCAGGGCAACCCGGTACCGGACGGCCAACCCGGACTGCTCGCCGTCAAGGGCCCCACCGGCTGCCGCTACCTGGACGACGAGCGCCAGCGCGAGTACGTCCGCGGCGGCTGGAACCTCACCGGCGACACCTATCTGCGCGACCGGGACGGCTACTTCTGGTACCAGGCCCGCAACGACGACATGATCGTCTCGGCCGGGTACAACATCGCCGGCCCCGAGGTGGAACAGGCGCTGGCCGCCCACCCGGCGGTCGCCGACTGCGCCGTGGTGGCCGCGCCGGACGAGCGGCGCGGCACGGTGGTCAAGGCGTACGTGGTGCTGACCGGGGGCACCTCGGGCGGCGCCGAGACCGTCAAGGAGCTCCAGGAGCACGTCAAACGCACCATCGCGCCGTACAAGTACCCGCGCGCCGTCGAGTTCGTTCCCGAGCTGCCGCGCACCGCGACCGGCAAGCTGCTCCGCGCCGAGCTGCGCAGAAGGGCCGCCGTGACACCTCAGAACGCCGCACCGCAGGACGCGGCACCGCAAGGCACCGCGCCCCAGGGCGCCGCACCGCAGCACGCGACACCGGAACCGGCGCCCGCCCCCGCCGCCATCACCATCGAGCGCCGGGTCGAGTGGTCGGACACCGACGCCGCCGGGCACTACCACTTCTCCGCCGTGCAACGCTGGGCCGAGGCCGCCGAGGCGGCGCTGCTGCGCCGGCTCGGACTGGCCGAGCTGTTCGGACGGATCCCCCGGGTGCACTTCGAGGCCGACTACCGGGAGCGGCTCTGGTTCGGGGACGTGGTCCGCACCGAGCTGCGGGTGGTCCGGGTCGGCGGCTCCTCGCTGCACTACGCCTTCGAGGTGCACGGCCCGCAGGGACTGGCCGCCAGCGGCCGGATGTCGGTGGTGCACGCGGCGCCGCGGGTCAAGGGCGCCGAGCCCTGGCCCGCCCCGGTCCGCCGGGCGCTCACCGAGGCCGGTCCGCAGCAGCCGGAGGTGGTCGCATGACGGGCAAGCCGCAGCCCGCCGGGGCCGGCGCGCCGCAGCAGCACACGGCCGGCGGCCCGCGCCGGATCGCGGTGATCGGCGCCGGCCCCGGCGGGCTCTACTTCGCCGCCCTGGCCAAGCAGTTGGACCCCGAGCGCGAGATCACCGTGTTCGAACGGGACGGCCGGGAGGACGAGTTCGGCTTCGGCGTGGTGTTCTCCGACGAGACCCTGGACGGCATCGCCCAGGCCGACCCGAAGGTCTTCGCCGCGATCAGCGCCGAGTTCGCCCGCTGGAGCGACATCGACATCCGCTACGCCGGCCAGGTCCGCACCAGCGGCGGGCACGGCTTCGCCGCCCTGGACCGCAACCGGCTGCGCGCCGTCCTCCAGGACCGCTGCGCCGAGCTGGCGGTGGACGTGCGCTACCGCACGTCCGCCCCGCCGGCCGACCGGCTCGCCGCCGAGTACGACCTGGTGGTGGCCGCCGACGGCATCAACTCCGGCACCCGGGCCGCCCATCCGGAGACCTTCCGCACCGAACTGGACGAGCGGCACTGCCGCTACATCTGGCTCGCCACCGACAAGGTCTTCGAGGCCTTCACCTTCATCGTCGAGGAGTTCGACTTCGGCACCGTGCAGGTGCACGCCTACCCGTACAGCGCCACCCGCTCGACCTTCATCGTCGAGGTCGCCGCCGACGCCTGGCGCCGCGCGGGCTTCGAGGCCCTCGCGGCACGGGAGTTCGCACGCGGCGAGAGCGATCTGGCGAGCGTGGAGCGCTGCGCGGAGCTGTTCGCCGGGCACCTGGACGGCCACCGGCTGATCCCCAACGCCTCCCGTTGGATCCGCTTCACCACCGTCCGCAACGCCAGTTGGCGCCACGGCAACACCGTGCTGCTCGGCGACGCCGCGCACTCCGCGCACTTCTCAATCGGCTCGGGCACCAAGCTGGCCCTGGAGGACGCCCTCGCCCTGGCCGCCGCGCTGGGCGAACAGCCCACCCTGGACGGCGCACTGGCCGCCTACGAGGCCGAACGCCGGCCGGTGGTGGAGTCCACCCAGCGGGCCGCGCAGGCCAGCCTGGAGTGGTTCGAGACGGTGGGGCGCCGCACCGGGCAGGACCCGGACCGGTTCGCCTTCAACCTGCTCACCCGCAGCCGCCGGGTCACCTACGGCAACCTGCGGGCCCGCGACCCGGAGTTCACCGCCGCCGTGGACGCCGCCACCGGCGGCTCCCCCGGGGTGCCGCCGATGTTCCGTCCGCTGAAACTCGGCGCCCTGGAGCTGCGCAACCGGATCGTGGTGCCCCCGCTGGCGACCTTCACCTCCCCCGACGGGCTGCCCAGCGCCTTCGACCGGGCCCAGTTGACCGCCCACGCGCTCGGCGGCGCCGGGCTGGTGATCGCCGGGATGACGGCGGTCGGCCCCGAGGGCCGGGCCACCGACCACTGCCCCGGGCTGTGGACCGACCGCCAGCAGGGCGCCTGGGCCGAACTCCGGCGCGCCGTCGCGGCGGTGAGCGACACCCCGGTCGGCATCCAGCTCACCCACGCCGGTCGCCGGGGCGCCACGGCCGCGCCCGGACCGGACGGCATCGGCCGCCCGCTCGCCGACGGCTGGCCGCTGCTCGCCCCCTCGCCGCTGCCCTGGGATTCCGGCAGTGCCGTCCCGCACGAGGCGAACGAGGTCCAACTGGCCGCTGTCACCGCCGACTTCGCGGCCGCCGCCGAACGCGCCGCCCGGGCCGGGTTCGACGTGCTGGAGCTCCAGTTCGGCCACGGGCACCTGCTCTCCACCTTCCTCTCCCCGCTCACCAACCACCGCACCGACGGCTACGGCGGGCCGCTCGCCCACCGGCTGCGACTGCCGGTCGAGGTGCTGTCCGCCGTCCGCGCCGTCTGGCCCGCCGGGCGGCCGCTGCTGGTCCGGATCTCGGCCGCCGACTGGGCCCCCGGCGGGACCACCGAGGCCGAGGCGGTGGCGATCTGCCGCGCGCTGGGCGAGGCCGGGGCGGACGCGGTGGACGTCTCCACCGGCGAGGTGGTGGCGCACCAGCGGCCGCCGTACGGGCGCGGCTTCCAGACGCCCTTCGCCGAACTGGTCCGCGCCGCCACCGGCCTGCCGACCGTCGCCGTCGGCGCGATCTCCGGCCACGACGACGCCAACTCCGTCCTGCTGGCGGGCCGCGCCGACCTGGTCGCGGTCGGCCGGGCCCAGCTGCACGACCCGTTCTGGACCCTGCACGCCGCCGCCGACCAGGACTACACCGGCCCGGGCGCCCCCTGGCCCGCGCCCTGGCTGGCCGGGCGCCGCAGGCCGCCGGGACCGGGCGCCGACAAGGTCTCCCCGCGCCTGCACCTGCTGCGGGAGGCCGCCCCGCCCGTCCACCGCCGCTGGCGGCCGACTCCGACCGAGGAGTGAGGAAGACCCATGGACCTGCCGCGCTTCACCGCCGCCGCCGTCCAGGCCGCCCCGGTCTACCTGGACCCGGCCGCCACCGTGGACAAGGCCGTCGCCCTGATCCGGGAGGCGGCCGGCCGCGGCGCGGAACTCGTGGTCTTCCCCGAGGTCTTCGTACCCGGCTACCCGTACTGGAACTGGACGATGACCCCGGTGCAGGGCTCGCCCTGGTACGAACGGCTGTACCGCGCCGCGGTGGACGTCCCCGGGCCGTACGTGGAAACCCTGTGCTCGGCCGCCCGGCAGGCCGGGGTAGTGCTGGTGATCGGCGTCAACGAGCGCGGCCGGCACAGCCTCGGGGTGCTGTACAACACCCTGCTGATCATCGGCGCGGACGGCGAACTCCTCGGTGTGCACCGCAAACTGGTGCCCACCTGGGCCGAGAAGCTGACCTGGACCCAGGGCGACGGCAGCTCGTTGAAGGTGCACCACACCGCCGTCGGCCCGCTCGGCGCCCTGGCCTGCGGGGAGAACACCAACACCCTGGCCCGCTTCACCCTGCTGGCGCAGGGCGAACTCGTCCACGCCGCGGCCTACATCGCCCTGCCGGTGGGCCCCGAGGACTACGACATGGCGGAGGCGATCGCGCTGCGCGCCGCCGCCCACTGCTTCGAGGGCAAGCTGTTCACCGTGGTCTCCTGCTCCACCGTCTCACCGGAGATGGTCGACCTGATCGCCGGCGACGACCCGCAGCTGCGCAGACAACTCACCCGCCCGCACAGCGCGTTGTCCGGGATCTTCGGACCGGACGGCCGGGCGGTCACCGAGCCGCTGGTGGACGAGGAGGGCATCGTCTACGCCGAGATCGACCTCGGCCGCTGCATCCAGCCCAAGCAGATGCACGACATCGTCGGCCACTACAACCGCTTCGACGTCTTTCAACTGCACGTGAACGACCGCCCGCTGCGGCCCTTGACGTACCCCCGCGACGACACCTGACCGAGGAGGAGCCATGAGCGCCGAAGGCAGCTACGACGACGGCCGGATCGGCCGGGCCCGCGTCCACGACAGCCCAGAACTCCTGGCCTACTACGAGGAGTTGGCCAAGCACGAGGCCGGCGCCCTGTGGACGGTGGCGAACGAGATCGAACCCTGGTACCCGCAGCCGAAGTCCGTCCCGGTGCTCTGGCGCTACGCCGACCTGCGCCCGCTGGTCCGCAAGGCCCTCCCGCTGGTGAAGGCCGACGACGCGGGCCGCCGGGTGGTGATGCTGGTCAACCCCGGCCGCCGCGAACTCAGCGCCGCCGTCGGCCTGTTGTACACCGGCCTGCAGATCATGGGCCCCGGCGAGGCGATGACCGCGCACCGCCACCAGGCCTCCGCCCTGCGCTTCGTCCACGAGGGCCTCGGCGCCTGGACGATCGTCGACGGCCAGAAGCTCCGGGTCGGCCCGCGCGACTTCGCGATCACCCCCAACGGCACCTGGCACGAGCACGGCAACGAGGCCGAGGACAACCCGGTGATCTGGCAGGACGGCCTGGACATCCCGCTGGTCAACACCCTCGACGCCAACTTCTACGAAGTCCACCCGGACCTCTACCAGCGCCCCGGCCCGGTCCCGAACTCCTCGCTGCTCAGCTACGGCGGCAACCTGCTCCCGTACGGCATGGAGAAGTGGACCCGCCCGTACTCGCCGCTGCTCGGCTGGCCCTGGGGTCCCAGCTACCACGCGCTGTGCCAACTGGCCCGTGCCACCGAGGGATCCCCGTACGACGGCGTGATCATGGAGTACACCAACCCGGTCACCGGCGGCTCGGTGATGCCCACCATGTCCGCCCACCTCCAGCTGCTCCGCCCCGGCCAGGCCACCCGCGCCCACCGGCACACCGGCTCGGTGGTCTACACCGCCGCCAAGGGCCGGGGCGTCTCGGTGATCGCCGGGCAGCGCTTCGAGTGGCAGCAGGGCGACATCTTCGTCGTCCCGTCCTGGGCCTGGCACGAGCACGAGAACCTCGACCAGGGCGAGGACGCCTGCCTGTTCTCCTTCAACGACTTCCCGGTGATGCACTCCCTCGGCCTCTACCGCGAGGAGGCCCACCCGGCCCACGACGGGCACCAGGACACCACCGACCCCACCACCCCGTAACAGGAGAGTCCACCCGATGCAGCTGCTGACCTACCGCGCCGACGGCGACCCCACCCCCCGGCTCGGCGCCCGCACCGACGGCGACCGGGTCGCCGACCTGACCGCCCTCGCCACCGGCGCCGGCGTCGAACTCCCCGACGACCTCCTGGGGTTGATCCGGGCGGGCGAACCGGCCCTGGCCACCGCCCGCGCCCTGACCGCCGGGACGCCGGCCACCCGGCCGCTGGCCGAGGTCTCGCTGTGCGCCCCGCTGCGCCCCGGCAAGATCGTCGGGGTCGGCCTCAACTACGTGGAGCACGTGGCCGAGTCGCACCGCACCCTGGACACCGAGCGCGAACTCCCGGACCGCCCGGTGCTGTTCGGCAAGCCGGCCACCGCCGTCACCGGCCCCGGCCAACCCATCCTGCACAACGCCGACCTCACCAAGCAGCTCGACTGGGAGTGCGAACTCGCCGTGGTGATCGGCGAACCCGCGTTCCGGGTGAGCGAGGCGGACGCCTGGCGGCACGTGTTCGGCTACAGCATCGTCAACGACATCAGCGCCCGCGACCAGCGCCGGAGCGGGCAGTGGTTCTTCTCCAAGGGCCAGGACAGCTACGCGCCGTTCGGCCCGGTCGTGGTCACCGCCGACGAGATCCCCGACCCGCAGCAGCTCGACCTCTCGCTGCGGGTCAACGGCGAACTGCGGCAGGACTCCAACACCCGCCACATGCTGTTCGGCATCGCCCGGCTGATCGCCGACATCTCCGCCGGGATGACCCTGGAACCCGGCGACGTCATCGCCACCGGCTCCCCCTCCGGGGTCGGCGCCGGCATGGTCCCGCCGCAGTTCCTGCAGCCCGGCGACCTGGTCGAGGCCACCATCGAGCGGATCGGCACCCTCGCCAACCCCGTGATCGACGCCCGCTGAGAGGAGTCCGGCGCAGATGACCACCTACCGGATCGGCCAGATCGTCCCGAGCTCCAACGTCACCATGGAGACCGAAGTCCCGGCCCTGCTGCGGGCCCGCGAGGCGGTCGCCCCGGAACGGTTCACCTTCCACTCCAGCCGGATGCGGATGACGAAGGTCACCCCCGAGCAACTGCGCGCCATGGACGGCGAGTCCGACCGCTGCGCCGCCGAGCTCTCGGACGCCCGGGTCGACGTGATCGGCTACGCCTGCCTGGTCGCGGTGATGGCCACCGGCCCCGGCTACCACCGCGAGGCCGAGCAGCGGCTGCACCGCCGCACCGTCGAGAACGGCGCGCCCGCGCCCGTGGTGACCAGCGCCGGCGCCCTGGTCGCCGGGCTGCGGGCGCTCGGTGCGCGGAAGGTCGCGATGGTCACCCCGTACCTGCGCCCGCTGGCCGCGACAGTGGTCGACTACCTCGGCGGGGAGGGCATCGAGGTGCTGGACCACGCCGCGCTGGAGATCGCCGACAACCTCGACGTGGCCGCCCACGACGCGGCCCGGCTGCCCGGGATCGCCAAGGGCCTGGCGCACGGCGACGCGGACGCGGTGGTGCTCTCCGCCTGCGTGCAGATGCCCTCGCTGTCCGCCGTCGAGGAGGCCGAGCAGCTGCTCGGCAAGCCGGTGGTCTCGGCGGCGATCTGCACCACCCACCAGTTGCTCCGGGCGCTCGGCCTGCCCGCCGTCGCCCCCGGCGCCGGGCACCTGCTCTCCGGCGCGTACGCCTAGGGCGCGTCTTGTGGATCAGGTCGGACCAGACCGCGGCGTCAGGGTGCGTGCATCGCAAGGCGGAGGAGGGAGTCCATGCGGAGCATCGGCGACCGACGACAACGCGGCGAGGTGCGTGCCCTGGCGTCGCGGGCCTGGCCTGATCCACAAGACACGCCCTAAGCCCGACCGCACCCGTGCCCCACCCGCACCCACGCCCCACCCGGACGCCCGACCCACCACCGGCCCACCCGACCCGCGGTGGCGTCGCTATGATCACCACCAGCCGTCGGGGAGGAGGGCCCGCAGATGCCGGAGAGCACGACCCGGCCCAGCTCCCTGATCAACACCGTCTACGGCGAGTTCGTCCGCCGCCTCGGCGGCTGGATATCGATCGCCGACCTGATCGCGCTGATGGCCGAGCTGGACGTCGACGGCCCGGCCGTCCGCTCGGCCATCTCCCGCCTGAAGAAGGCCGGCACCCTGCTCCAGGAGCGCCGCTCGGGCACCGGCTACCGGCTGGCCCCCGCGATGGGCCCGGTGTTCGACGAGGGCGACCGCCGGATCTTCCACAGCCTGGAGCCCGCCGAGCTCGCCGACGGCTGGGTGGTGGCGGTCTTCTCGGTGCCGGAGTCCGAGCGCGCCCACCGCCACCAGCTGCGCTCCCGGCTGAGCTGGCTCGGCTTCGGCAACGCCGCCCCGGGCGTCTGGCTGGCCCCCGCCCGGCTGCTGCCGGACGCCCGCCGGCTGCTGGAACGCCTCGGCCTGAGCGCCTACGTCCACCTCTTCCTCTCCGCCGAGTACGCCGGCTTCGCCGAACTCCGTACGGCGGTGGCGACTTGGTGGGACCTCCCGGCGATCGAGGCGCAGTACGCGGCGTTCACGGACGCCTGGCGCCCGGTCGCCGAGCAGGTGCGCGGGCGGGAGCGAATCGACCCGGTCGAGGCCTTCCGGGACTACGTGCCGATGCTCACCCAGTGGCGCCGGCTGCCGTACCTCGACCCCGGGCTGCCCGCGCCGCTGCTGCCCGAGCACTGGAACGCCGTGCCGGCCCGCGCGGTGTTCAGCGAGGTGCACGGGCTGCTCGCCGAGCCGAGCCTGCGCTACGTCGAGAAGGTCACCGGACTGTCCCACCCTCAGGAGCTGCCATGACCACCCCGGAGCGGACCCCCGCCCCCGCCGATCTGCTGATCCGCGCCGCCGCCGTGCACACCCTCGTCCCGGGCGAGGCGCCGCAGCAGGCGATCGCCGTCACCGGCGGCCGGATCACCACCCTCGCCGCCGAGCCGACCGGCCTGGACAGCCTGGTCGGGCCGGACACCGAGGTGGTGGACGCCCCGGGCGCGACGGTGCTGCCCGCCTTCGACGACACCCACACCCATCTGATCCTGGCCGGGCACAGCGTCCACGGCGTCCCGGTGCACCGGGCCCGGGACCTCGACGGCTTCCTGGCGCTGATCCGCGAGCGGGCCGCCCGCACCCCCGCCGGGGAGTGGATCGTCACCACGGTCAACTGGCAGGAGGTGCTGCTCACCGAGCAACGGCTGCCCACCACCGAGGAGTTGGACGCCGCCACCGCCGACCACCCGGTGCTGGTGCGCCGCGGCGCGTACAACATGGTGCTCAACTCGGCCGCGCTGCGACTGGCCGGGATCGACGAGTCCACCGAGGCCCCGGACGGCGGGGTGATCGAGCGGGACGAGCGGGGGCGGCTGACCGGCCGGCTGATCAACCGGGCGATCGAGGCGGTCGAGCGGGTACTGCCGCGGCCGACCCTCGCCGAGCGGATCGAGGGGCTGCGCGCGGCCGCCGCCGACTACGCGGCCACCGGGATCGGGACGGTGCGCGACTGCCTCGTCCCGGTCGAGGACCTCGACGTACTGGACGCGGCCCGGGCCGCGGGGGCGCTCGCCGTCCGGGTCCGGGCCCTGGTCTCCGGCTTCGCGGCCCGCACCCCCGAGCAGGTGGACGCCCTACTGGACCGGATGGACGACTGGCGCGCGGACGGCCGGGACGACGCCCGACTGCGGCTGTGGGGCGTCAAGTTCGGCATCGACGGCGGCTTCGAGGCGGGCGCCCTGGAGCAGCCGTACCAGGGACAGCCCTGCTACCACGGGCGGCTGCTCTGGGAGCCGGCCGAGCTGCTGGCCGCGGTGGAGCGGGTGGTCGGGCGCGGCTGGCGGGTGGGCGTGCACGCCTGGGGCGACCGCGGGCTGCGGGTGCTGCTGGACGTCTTCGAGCAGGCGGTGAAGCGCCACCCGGGGCTGCCGCCGGGAACGCTCGTGGTCGAGCACGGCGGGCTGGCCCGGGCCGACCAGCGGGCCCGGGCGGTCGCGCTGGGGATCCCGGTGACGGTGCAGCACCCGCTGCTGCACGACGGCGCGCTCACCCAGCAGCGGGCCTGGGGCGCGGAGCGCACCGCCGCGCTGTTCCCGCTGCGCGAGTGGCTGGACGAGGGAGCGCAGCTCTCGGCCGGCTCGGACTTCCCGGTCGGCCCGTACGGCGCGATGCTGTCGGTGTGGGGCATGACGACCCGTGGCACCACGGCCGGGGTGGTCGGCCCCGAGCACGCGATCGGACGGGCCGAGGCGATCGCGCTGCACACCGTGAACGCCGCCCGGCTGACCGGCGAGGAGGCCGAGCGCGGCAGCCTGCGGCCGGGGGCGTTCGCTGACCTGACGCTGTGGCCGGTCGATCCGCTGCACTGCCCGACGGCGGAACTGCGCGGGCTGCTGCCGCTGCGTACGGTGGTCGGCGGCTGTACCGTGCACGGGGGATGACGGCCCGACCGTGCACGGTAGTTGATGGACCGTCAGGCCGCGATGAGCTCCCGCAGGTCGATGTCGCCGCGGTGCAGGGCGCGCAGGTCGTCGTGCAGGGTGGACGGCGGGACGACGAGCACGCCGCCGCGCGCATGGTCGAGGCAGTAGCGGGCGACCGAGCCGCGCAGCAGTCGGCGCAGGCGGCCGCGCAGTGAGCCGTGCCGGCCGGTGCTGACCACCAGCAGGTCGCCGGGCCGGTCGGCCAGCGCGGTCAGCACCGGGCCGGCCTCGCCGCGCATCACCAGCGGCTGCACCGGCAGGCCGATCGGCAGGCCGCCGAAGGCCTGGCCGAGCGCGCTCTCCAGCCGGGCCCCGGCGGCGTCCTGCCAGGCGCGGAGCAGCGGCGGGCAGGGCCGGGCGCGGTAGCTGCGCTCGCCGCCGACCGGGGTCCAGGCCAGCACCGGGACCAGGACGGCCTGTCGGGCCCGGGCCTCCTCCGCCGCCCGGTGCAGGGCGGTCAGGCTGTGCAGGGAGCCGCTGACTCCGACGATGACGCGGGCGCCGTCCGACATGATCCTTCGCTTTCCGATGTGAAGCCTATCCAGTGTCTGCGATTATGCTGCCACATCGCCGCGCATACCTGCAAATCAAAGGCATTCACTGAATATCGCCTTGCATCGCTCGGACTTCCTGGAGCAGCCCCCAGGTGAAGTCGGCCGTCCAGGAGCCCGCCCGCCCGTCCGCGCCCGGCGCCGCGAAGTCCAGCCGGAAGCGGGTCGGCGCACTCCCCTCGCGCGGCACGGCCCCCGGGAACGCCTCCCCCACATCGCCCACCACGCAGCCCCAGGGGGCCAGGTCGGCCACCGTCCGCAGTTCGGGCCCGGGAGCGCCCGGCGCGCGGACCAGCCACTCGTTCAGCACCGGCGCACCGATCTCGGCCGGACCGAGCAGCACCTCGAAGCGCAGCTCCGGCCAGAGCGGCAGCACCCACTGCCGGGCCGTGCAGGCGAGGTCGCCGATCCGCCGGGGCAGGCTCGCCTCCGCCGGCCCCAGCACGGCGGCGTACCGGGCGCCGCCGCGTGGGAACCGGGGCGCCCGGACCATCGCCTGCCAGCGCTTGTTCGCCTCCCGCATCGAGGCCCGGGTGGCGCCGAGCCGCCGCACCGCATCCTCGACCAACTCGGGGTGGTAGTCGGCCATCCGTCGCAGCAGGAAGAGCTGGAACTCGGTGACCCCGAACCCGTTGATCGCCATGACGACAGGCTAGATCCCGCCGCCGCGCGCGACACGGGACCGGCCCCGGCGGCGTTGCTCAGCCGTTCCCCGCCAGCGCCAGCGCGACCAGCTCCCGGCGGCTGCGGACGCCCAGCCGGTCGAAGACCGCGGTGAGGTGCTCCTGCACGGTATTGGCCGAGATACACAGCTCGGCCGAGATCTCGCGGGTGGAGCGGCCGCGCAGCACGAGGGTGGCGACCCTGGACTGTGCCGGGCTCAGGCCGTAGGCGCTGAGCAGCAGCGAGGACCGCTGCCGTGGCGGCGCGGGCTCGATGATCACCGCGGTCTGCGGCCGGGGCGGCCCGGTGAGCCGGGTGGCCTGCACGCTCCACCACTGGCCGAACCGGTCCCGCACCCGCACGGTCGGCGGCGGCACCCGGTCGGCCGGCTGCCCGCCCAGCCGACCCAGCCGTGCGGCCACCGCGCTGACCGCGACCGGAAGCCGGGAGCCGGCCGGGAAGTCCGCCGGGTCCAGCCGGGCGAGCCAGTCACGGGCCTCCTCGCTGGCGGACAGCAGGACGGACTCGGCGTCGAGCACCAGCACCCCGGGGGCCACCACCCGGCCGGACGCGGCACCGGTCAGCCCGCGCGCGACCGCGCGCCGGAGCCCCTCGGCCAGGTGCGGACCGACGGCCCGCAGCACCGCGAGATCCGCCTCCTCGAAGCCGGCTTCCGCCTGCTCCCGGTGCAGGCAGAGGAACCCCCAGCAGTTCCCGCCGACCCGAAGCGCCACCCGGAGCTCGTCGCCGAGCCCGAGTGGCGCCATGATCTCCCGGTAGCGGGGGCTGGCCGCGAGGTCGCCCCGGGTCGCCCGGCCGAGGGTGGCCACCGGATCGGCGGACCGCGCCAGCTCGGCGAACTTGTTGACGTCCGCCCGGCCGAACTCGTTGTCGAGGAAGCGGGTGGTCTGGCCGATCAGCGGTTCGTCCGCCGCAGCCGATGTGAACAGCAGGGAGGCGGGGTCGGCGGTGGCGAAGAACACCGCGTCGGCGGGGACCAGCCGCAGCAGCCGGGGGACCACGTCCGCCCGCAGCCGGGCCGGGTCGGACCCGGCGTAGCAGCGGTCGACGAGTCCGGCCGTCCGGCGTTCCACCAACGATGCCGCCATGGGACCGACGCTACTCCCCGGGCGGTGAACCTGCCGTCAGACCGGTGCCAGCCCGAGCTGCCGGAGCAGCCCGAGCTCGTCCAGGCGGCCCCACCGCTCGACGATCCGACCGCCGCGGAGCCGGAAGATGTTGATCCCGCGCAGCGTGAGCGGCCGACCGGTGGGCGCCACCCCCATCAGCTCGCCCCGGTGGGTGCCGGTCGCGGTGAAGTGCTCGACCACGAGGTCGCCCTCCCCGAGCACCAGGTCCTGATCGCTGTGCCAGTCGGGGCAGGCGGCCCGGAACAGCGCTCCGGCCCTCCGCATCCCCTCCCGGCCGGCGTCGCCGCCGAACGGCGGGTCGTGGTTGACGAAGTCCTCGGCGAGGTACTCGTCGACAGCCCCCAGGTCACCCTTGGTGAAGAGCGCGTCGATGAACGCGGTGACCGTGCTCTTGTTCTGTTCGATGGTGTCCATACCGGCAGTCTTCGACCGGCCGGGGCCGTCCGGTACCCCAGAACCCTGGGGTTCTCCGAAGACCACGCCCGACATATTCGAGCACCTGTTCGATTCACGGCGTACGCTGGTCCCATGCACGGCACCGTCCACCTCCAGCCCTCGCTGTTCGAAGAAGCCGCCGACCCCCGGCTCGGCCCGCTCGACGGCGTCCAGCGCCTGCTCCTCGGCGCCGGCGCCTGGCTGGACGTGCTGCCCGGCTGGCTGCACGGCGCCGACCGGCTGTTCGAACAGCTGGCCGCGGACGTCCCCTGGCGGGCCGAGCGGCGCGAGATGTACGAGCGCACCGTCGACGTCCCCCGGCTGCTCGCCTCCTACGGCGCCGACGCCGAACCGCCGCACCCCGTCCTCGGCCTGGCCCGGGCGGAGCTGAGCCGGCACTACGCGGCAGAGCTGGGCGAGCCCTTCCGCACCCTCGGGCTCTGCTACTACCGGGACGGCCGGGACAGCGTGGCCTGGCACGGCGACCGGATCGGGCGCGGCGCCCGGGAGGACACCATGGTGGCGATCCTCTCCGTGGGCGAGCCGCGCGTCCTCGCGCTGCGGCCACGCAACGGAGGCGGCGCCGTCGTCCGCCGGCCGCTCGGCCACGGGGACCTGGTGGTGATGGGCGGCTCCTGCCAGCGCACCTGGGAGCACGCGATCCCGAAGACCGCCCGCCCGGTCGGCCCGCGGATCAGCATCCAGTTCCGCCCGTACGGGGTCGCCTGAGCACCGCCCCGGCGAGCCACCCCTCGCCCGTCAGTCCTTGACCGCACCCGCCAGCCCGGACACCAGCCTGCGCTGCACCGCGACGAAGAACACCAGCACCGGCACCGTCATCAGCGTGGACGCCGCCATGATCCCGCCCCAGTCGTTCTCGTCCGGCTTGAAGAACACCAGCAGCGCGGAGGGCAGCGTCTGGTTCTGGGTGGCGCTGATGATGAAGGTCTTCGCGAAGACGAAGTCGTTCCACGCCGCGATGAAGGAGAACACGCTGGTCGCGGCGAGCCCCGGGGCCACCAGCGGCAGCAGGATCCGCCACAGGATGCGGGTCCGGCTCGCGCCGTCGAGCTGCGCGGCCTCCTCGATCGAGACCGGCACGGCCGCGACGAAGCCGCGCATCATCCAGATCCCGAACGGCAGCGAGAACGCCAACTGCACCAGCACCAGCGAGGCCAGGGTGTTCAGCCCGATGCCCGGCGCGAACCGGCCGGCGTCGCGGAACATGAAGAACAGCGGGATGGTCAGCGCCTCGACCGGGATCATCTGGGCGATCAGGAACATCACCATGATCGTGGTGCGGAACCGGAACCTGAACCGGGTCACCGCCACGGCGGCCAGGAAGACCACCACCGCCGACAGCACCACCACCGACAGCGCGACCACCAGGCTGTTCACGAAGTACCGGCCGAAGCCGTCCACGCTGAGCACCTGCCGGAAGCTGTCCAGCGTCGGGTGGGCGGTCCACGGCCGCGGGTCCAGCGACTGCACCTCGCCCTTGGGCTTGAAGGCCGAGAGCACCATCCAGAAGATCGGGAAGGCGGTGACCACTGCCAGCAGCACGGCACCGCCGTTCGCCGCGAGCCGCCACCGGCCGCGGGGGTTGCGCAGGGCGTTCACAGCTCGTTCCCCGTCCGTCGCAGGCTGCGGATGTACAGGACCGTCGGGACCGCCAGGATCAGCAGCATGATCACGCCGATCGCCGCGCCCAGCCCGTACTGCGAGGAGGCGAAGGCCTTCTGGTACGCGTACACGTTGAGCACCAGGTTCTGGCCGGCGATGCCGCCGCCCTCGGTCATCACGTAGATCTGGGTGAAGACCTTGAAGTCCCAGATCACCGACTGGATCACCACGATGGTCAGGATCGGCCGCAGCATCGGCGCGGTGATCCGGCGGAAGGTGGTCCAGGTGCCGGCGCCGTCCAGGGCGGCGGCCTCCGTCACCTCCTCCGGGATGGCCCGGATGCCCGCGTAGAGGGTGACCATCACGAACGGGTAGGAGTGCCACACCACCACGGCGCCGACGATCAGGAACGCCGTCCACTTGTCGTAGAACCAGTTGAACTCGTGGAAGCCGCTCAGCCCGAGCCTCACCAGGGTGTGGTTGACCAGCCCCAGGTTGGTGTCGAACAGGAAGCTCCACACCGTCGAACCGGTCATCGCGGGCGCCGCCCAGGCGGCCGTCGCCGCCGTGGTCAGCACCAGCCGCGGCCAGCGGCCGACCCTGGTCAGCAGCACCGCGAGGGTCGCGCCGACGGCCAGGGTGGCGACCACGCAGAAGGCGGCGAAGCCGACGGTCTGCACCAGCACCGTCCAGAACTGGCCGTCCGCCAGGATCTTCGCGTAGTTGCCGAGGCCGACGAAGGAGGTCGGGGCGCCGCCGGAGGCCTGGGCCTGCCCGAAGTCCAGCACGGACAACAGCCCGAGCTGGTAGATCGGGTAGGCCACCAGCGGGACCAGGATGACCGCGGCCGGCAGGAGCAGCAGCAGCGGGGGCCGTCGGCGCCGGCCGCCCGGGGGTGCGGCCGGCGCCCTGCCCCCACGGCGCCGCTGCGGGGAGGCCGGCGCCGACGGGGCGGTCGTGGTGGATGCGGACACGTGCGGGACCTGCTCTCTGTCGGCGGGTCAGTGCGCGGCGAAGGCCGAGTTGATCTGCGTCGCGGCGTCGGCGGAGGCCTTGGCCACGTCCGCCTTGCCCGTGACCACCTGCTGCAGCATGGTCGGGATCACCGCCTGGGCGTCGATCTGCGCCCACGCCTGGTCCAGCGGCACGAAGCGGGTGCCGGCCGCGATGGTGTCGGTGAACGGCTTGAGGAAGGCGTCCTTCGCCCCGACCTCGGCGCTGACCGACCTGAGCGTCGGCAGGTTGCCCATCGCGTCGTACATCTGCTCCTGGTACGCCGGGCTCGCCAGCAGCTCGGCGAACTCCACCGCCAGCGTGCGGTGCTTGGCCGCCTTCATCACCCCGAGGTGGTTGCCGCCGGCGAAGGCGGGGGCGATCGAGCCGGCCTTCTCCCCGGGCAGCGGCACCACGCCGTACCTGCCCTTGACCGCGCCCGCGTCCACCTTGCTGCGGTTGGAGTTGACCAGGATCGCCATCGCCGCCTTCCCGGCCGCGAACAGGTCGACGGTCTTACCGCCGGTCAGGTCCGCGCACTGCTGGGCGGGGCAGCCGTCCGGCCCGAACAGGTCGGTGTAGCGCTTGATCCCGGCCTGCGCGGCGGGCGAGTCGATGGCGGCCTTGAAGGCCGTGCCGTCCTTCGCGGCGATGTCGCCGCCCGCGTCCCAGACGAAGGGCAGCGCACCGTAGGTGTACTTGCCGCCGACCGCGATGCCGAAGGTGTCCGGGTGCGCGGCGTGGATCCGCTGCCCGGCCGCGACCAGTTCGGCGTACGAGGCGGGCGGGTTGAGCCCGGCCTCGGTGAACAGGTCGGTGCGGTAGTACAGGGCGCGCACGCCGACCCACCACGGCAGGCCGTAGGTCCTGCCGTCGACCACCGCGGTCCCGGCGATCGCCGGGTCGAGGTCACCCTTGGCCTGCCACCGGTCCAACTCGGCGCCGATCTCGGCCAGTCCGCCGGCGGCGACGTAGCCGGGCAGGTCGGTGTTGCCGAACTCGACCAGATCGGGGGCGCTGTTGGGGTCGTTGAAGGCGCCCTTCATCTTGGCGGCGCGGGCCGAGGCGTCGGTGTCGATGTAGCCGACCTTCACGGTGACGCCCTGGTGGGAGGCCTGGAACTCGTTGACGGCCTTGGCCACCACGGCCTCCTTGGCCGCGTTGCCCGCCTCGTTGTACAGCCACACCTGGAGGGTGCCGGTGCGGTCGTCGGCGGCCCTGCCGCCGGCCGGCGCCGCGGTGCCCGGGGCACAGGCGGTGGCGGCGAGGCAGCCGGCGGCGAGCACGACGGCCGCGGCGGCCCGACTGGTGAGTCGCATGGGTGGAGACCTCCCCTCCCGACAGCTGCCGCAAGGACGCGCTCCGCCGGGGGACGGGCGCGTCGAAGCAGGCCCTGACCGGGGCCGGTGGTGGGTGAAGTGGTGGGGGTGACGGCAGGGCGCAGCGCCTCGGGTGGGCGACGCCGCCTGCTCGATGGCAGGGACGTTAGGCGCGGGCGATCGGGCCCAACAAGAGGCGGTTCACGAAGTTTTGCACTGCACAACGTTGTATCGAGGATGCGGTGATCCGGGCCCGGAGGGGTACGTTCTGACCACCCCCGCCGGCGTGCGGGGCCACGCCAGCAGAACCCGGACCAGGGAAACGCACCCATGACGGAGACGTCGCCCCAGCAGCCCACGACGGCGGCCGCGCCCGCGTCGAAGCCCACGACCGAGCGCAACCAGTCCTCCTCGCTGCGCCGCGCACTCGCCGTCCTCGGCCACGTCCGGGACCACGGCGACGGGCGCGGCGTGCCGCTCGCCCAACTCGCCGACGCCCTGGGCCTCAACAAGAGCACCGTGCTCCGGCTGGCCGGCCCACTGCTCGACGAGCACCTGCTCGAACGGGACCGCGAGACCGGCTGGTTCCGCCTCGGCCACGGCTCGCTCCGGCTCGGCCAGGCCTACCTGACCACCCTCGACCTGCGCAGCGTCGCCGCCGAACACCTGCGCCGGCTCCAGCGCGAGGCCGGCGAGACCGTCCACCTGACCGTCTGGCAGGCACCCGGCATCGTCTACCTGGACAAGGTCGAGGACGAGACCAACGTCCGGATGGCCTCCCGGGTCGGCAGCCGGGCGCCCGCCTACTGCACCGCCACCGGAAAGGCGATCCTCGCCTGGCTGCCCGAGGAGGCGGTCACCGAGGTCGTCGCGGCCGGCCTGCGCCCGGTCACCGCCTGGACCATCGCGGACGAGCCGCGGCTGCGCGCCGACCTCGCCCGGATCCGCGCCCGCGGCTACTCGATCGACGACCGGGAGAACGAACCCGAGGTGCGCTGCGTGGCCGCGCCGATCTTCGACCACACCGGCGAGGTCACGGCGGCCCTGTCCGTCTCCGGCCTCACCTCCCGGATGACGGCCGCCCGGGTCCGCGCCCTCGGCCCGGTCGTCGCCCAGGTCGGCCTGCGGATCTCCCGCGAACTGGGCTCCGACCGCCAGCCGTCCTGAACTCCCGCTCCCCGCAAGCGAAAACGCGGACAGGGCCCGGCACCCGTGAAGGTGCCGGACCCCGTCCGACCGTGGAGCGCCAGGCCCGGATCGCACGGACTCTTCCTACTGAAAGTAGGACGTGCTCTGGTAGCACCGCTGACGCCTGACGAGAGATCATCTCCCTCGCGACAGGAAGTACAGTAGCAGCCCCGTGACCACCCACCGAATCGGAGGCGAACCCGGCATGACGACCGCGCGACCGGAGGCCGTTCCGTACGCGGACGGACGGCTGTTGGACGTCCACCGCCCCACCGCCACCGGCTCCGGGCCCGCCCCCGTCGTGCTGCTCTGGCACGGCTCGGGCCCCGACGAGCGCGACGTGCTGCACACCCTCGCCCAGGAGGCCGCCGGGCTCGGTCTACTGGTCCTCGTCCCGGACTGGCGCCCCGACCGGGCGGACGGCGGCCGCGCCGACCTGCTCGCCTCGCTGGCCTTCGCCCGGCGCAACGCGGCGGCGTACGGCGGGGATCCGGACCGCTTCGTACTGGCCGGCTGGTCGCTCGGCGGCCGGGAGGCCGTGGCCGTGGCCACCCACCCGAACACCCCGGCCGAGCTGCGTCCCACCGCCGCCGTCGGCATGGCCTCCGCGTACGGCCGCCCGGCGGTCACCACCGGGGACGTCCCGCTCGACCACCTGGCGGTGGACCCGTCCCCGGTGCCGGTCCTGCTGGTGCTGGGCACCGCGGACGAGGTGGTACCCGCCGAACTGACCCGTCAGCTGCACGCGGTGGTGCCGGGCGCCGAACTGCTCGAACTCCCCACCGACCACGCCGGGGTGGTGATGACCGCCTACGACCCCGGGGCCAACCGCTGCCTGCCCGCCACCGACCCGGCCACCCTGGCGGCCGGCCGGCGGACCGCCGCACTCCTCGCCCGGGCGGCCGGGCTCGGTTAGACGCTCCGGCGGGCGGGTCCAGGAGGGTGACTGTCATAGTGCCCCCATCCGCGCGCAACGGCCTTAGCCCGCCCGCTAGGGCGTGTCTTGTGGATCAGGTCGGACCAGACCGCGGCGTCAGGGTGCGTGCATCGCAAGGCGGAGGAGGGAGTCCATGCGGTGGGGGCACCTCCCGGCCGAAGGCTGGGGGCCATCGGCGACCGACGACAACGCGGCGAGGTGCGTGCCCTGGCGCCGCGGGCCTGGCCTGATCCACAAGACACGCCCTAGTTGCCTGCCACCAGGTCCCGCAGGCCGTAACCGCGCTCCAGCGCCTCCAAGTCCCGCTGCAGGGGCGGGCGCGGGACGGTGAGCACCGGGCAGCTCGCGTGCCGGACGCAGTAGGCGGTGACCGACGGCCGGACCAGCCGGGAGAGGCAGCCCCGGTCCCGTCCGGCGCCGAGCACCAGGACGTCCCCCGGCCGGTCCGCACAGCGCAGCAGGGTGTGGGCGGTCTCGCCGCGCACGGCCTGGCAGCGCAGCCGGGCTCCGGCGTACCGCCCGGCGAAGGCCTCGTCGAGTGCCTTCCGCAACCGAGCGACGGCGGCGTCCCGGCCGGCGCCGACCACCGGCGGGCAGACCGAGCGGCGGTACCCGAGCTCCTCCCCCGGCGGGGTCCAGCACAGCACCGCCAGCACCTCGACGTCCGTCCGCCGGGCCTCGGCCACCGCGTGGTGCAGGGCGGCGAGACTGCCGAGCGAACCGCTGACGCCGACCACGATCCGGCCGTCGCCCGTACCCGTGTCCGTCATCGCCCGCCCCGCCTCTCCGTCCGCGCCGCCGCCCCCGGGCGGATCACCCCCAGCAAAGCGGCCCGCCCGCGCCCACCCGCACCCGTTGACACGGCCCTGACGCGTCACCCGGTGTTCCGTACGCGTCTCTGATGCCCACGACGGACGGCAGACGGCAGACCCAAGACGGCCCGACGGACGTCAGGCCTCCGGCGCCTCGGCCTCCCACAGATCGGCGAACATCCGGTCCAGGTGCTCCTCGCCGATCGGCGGGACGGGCAGCGGGTGGGCGGCCCGCGCGCGGAACCCGTCCAGCAGCAGGGCGAGGAAGCGGCGCCAGAGGTCCGGGCGCAGCTCGGTGGCGGCGGGCAGGGCGCGGCAGAGCGGGCCGAGCAGGAAGAGCAGGTCCATGGTGACCACGTCGCGCCGCATGGTGCCCTGTTCCTGGGCGCGGGCGATCAGGGTGCCGACGGTGGCGGCGTGCCCGCGACTGATCTCGATCATGCCGGGGATGACCGGGATGGCCTGGGTGACCAGGTCGTTGATGCCGCGGTCGGCGGCGACCAGGGCGAAGATCCGCTCGAAGTAGCCCTCCAGACCGGTCCAGGCGTCCTCGGCGGCGAGCGCCTCCCGCCCGGCTTCGGCCAGTCCGGCCCCGGCGTCCGCGAAGACCTCGGCGATCAGCGCCTCGCGGGTCGGGAAGTGCCGGTAGAGGGTGGCGTTGCCGACGCCGGCCTCCTTGGCGATCTGGTCCAACGGGACGTCGAGGCCGTGCCGGGAGAACATCTCGCGGGCGGCGGCGAGCAGCTGGTCCCGGTTGCGCTGCGCGTCGCGCCGGAGCCGTCCCGGGGGGTTCGCGCTGCTCGGTGCCATGGGCAGACCCTAGCAACCGCACGGCCGCCGGGCGTTCACCGGCACGACGGCCGGGCCGGCCCGCACCTGCCGTGCAACTACCCTACGGGGGCGAGGAGAAGAGCGGCCCGGGCGGCCGCGGACCACGGGGGGCGACATGGCGACGGTGACGGAGTTGCGGTACTACCCGGTGAAGGGCTGCGCCGGGGTGCGCACGGAGCGGGCGGAGGTGACCGGGGCGGGGCTGGCGCACGACCGGGAGTTCATGGTGGTGGACCAGGACGGCGTGTTCCGCTCCCAGCGGCGGGATCCGCTGCTGGCGACCGTCCGCCCGGCGGTGGCGGAGGGCGGTGCCCGGCTGTCGCTGGCCGCGCCCGGCGTGCAGCCGGTGGCCTTCGCCGTGGACACCTCGGGCTCACGGCGCAAGGTCGAGCTGTTCGGCGTGCCGTACCCGGCCGTCGACCAGGGCGACGAGGCGGCCGCCTGGCTGTCCCGGGTGCTGGGCGCGCCCAGCCGGCTGGTCCGGGTGCCGCCGGAGCACGACCGGGCGACCGACGGGCTGACCCCGGGGACGTCGGGCTTCGCCGACAGCAGCGCGATGCACCTGCTGTCCCGGGCGACCCTGGACGACTTCAACGCGCGCATTGATGAGGACGTCGACCCGCTGCCGGTGGAGCGGTTCCGCCCGAACCTGGTGGTGGACGGCTGGCCGGAGCCGCACACCGAGGACCTGCTGCGCCGCTTCCGCGTCGGCGGCGCCGAGTTCGGCTACACCAAGCTGGCGATCCGCTGCGCGGTGACGCTGGTGGACCAGTCGACCGGCGCCAAGGCGGGCCCGGAGCCGCTGCGCACCCTGGCGCGGTACCGCCGGGCGGCGGTCGGCGGGGTGGCGCTCGGCAGCAAGTTCGCGGTGCTGCGCCCGGGCACGGTGCGGGTGGGGGACGAGCTGACGGTGAGCGGCTGGGGGCTGTCCGAGCTGTGACGCGGTTCCCGGTGGGCCCGTGGCCCGGCGGAGTGATCCGCCGGGCCACGGTCGTACCGGGACTCGATCAACAGGTCTGGTCGATCAGGGAGAACGTGGCGTAGTGGTCGCCGGTGTAGTAGTCCTCCTGGGCGGCCTCGCCGGTGATGATCCGGCGGGTGCCGCGGGTCCGGGCGCCCGGGGTGATGACGGTGTACTCGTGGTAGTACCCGTACGACTGGCTCGGCAGGACGCCCTCTCTGTTCTGGAAGACCACGCCGTCCTGCGAGTACGGGAACGGCCCGTCGTCGGCGATCAGGTTCAGGGTGTCGGTGGCCTGCGGCGGGAGCGCGGACAGGCACACCGTGCCGCTCACGTCGGCGTGCGCCTCGGTGGCGACGGCGACGGGGGCGAGGGTCATCAGGGCGACGGCGGTGATGGCGGCAGCGCGGGTCTTCCACGCGCGTAGAGTGCGGGTCATGTCCATCAGTGTGGCGGTCCCCCGACAACTCCGGAAGGCTTGAGTCAACTTTTTACCGGGGGGTAACTCCCTTGTCCCACAAGCGACTTCACCCGTACGCCGGCCTCCTGAGCCGGTGCGCCGAAGCCGTCCACGAACCGTCCGCACCACCCTTGGGTCGACCGCCGTCGAACTTCCATCCGCGCCGCTGTCGGGCTCCTCACACCTTCACAGCACTCCCACAGCTCCCCGCCCGCGCCGCATAGAGTGACGGACCGTGCCGGACCGGAACGATCACTGACGGGGTGGACATGGACACGGGCGCGAGCACGGACGCGAGCACCGACGGCGGCGGGCGCACGGACGGCGGCGGACGGACGGGCCGCGGCGGGCGCACGGACGGCGGCGGGCGGACCGCCAGGGCCACCGCACTGACCGCCCACCAGCTGATCGGCCTGCTGGTCGACCCGGGCGGCTTCCACAGCTGGGACGAACCGCCGCCCCTCCCCACCGCCGACCCCGACTACCGCGCCGCGCTCGACCGGGCCCGCGACCGCACCGGCCTGGACGAGGCCGTCCTCACCGGCCGCGGCCTGATCGACGGACGGCCGGTCGCCCTGATCGCCTCCGAGTTCGGCTTCCTCGGCGGCTCGATCGGCGTCGCCACCGCCGAGCGGATCACCCGGGCCGTCGAGCGCGCCACCGCCGAACGCCTCCCGCTGATCGCCCTGCCGGTCTCCGGCGGCACCAGAATGCAGGAGGGCTCGGCGGCCTTCCTCTGCATGCTCCGCATCACCGCCGCCGTCCAGGCGCACCGCGCGGCCGGCCTCCCCTACCTCAGCTACCTGCGCAACCCGACCATGGGCGGGGTCTTCGCCTCCTGGGGCACCCTCGGCCAGCTGGTCCTCGCCGAGCCGGGCGCCCGGCTCGGCTTCCTCGGCCCCCGGGTGTACGAGGAACTGCGCGGCGTACAGCTGCCGCCGGACGTCCAGCGGGCCGAGACCCTGGCCGGGCAGGGGCTGGTGGACGCCGTGGTCCCGCCGCAGGAACTGCGCGAACTGCTCCGCCGCACCCTCGCCGTCCTGGGGGCCGTCCCTCCCCCTCACAAGGCCACCCCTCCTCCTTATAAGGGCACCCCTCCTCCCCCTGCGGAGTCCCCCGGCACCGCCGCACCCCCCGACGCCTGGGACTCCGTCCGCCGCACCCGCCGCCCCGACCGCCCCGGTACCCGCGAGCTGCTGCGCCGCACCGCCCAGGAACTGGTCCTGCTCGACGCCCCCGGCGGCCACGACGGCGCCCTGGTCCGAGCCCTCGCCGTGCTCGGCGGCCACCCCGTCCTGGTCGTCGGCCAGCAACGGCAGGGCGCCGACCACGAGCGCCCCTTCACCGCCGCCGACCTTCGGGCCGTCCGGCGCAGCGCCCGACTGGCCGAGCAACTGGGCCTGCCGCTGGTCACCGTGGTGGACACGGCCGGCGCCGAGCTGTCGGCCCGGGCCGAGCGGGAGGGGATCGCGGTCGAGATCGCGCACTGCCTGACCACCCTGCTCGCGCTGCGCACCCCCGTCCTCGCCGTCCTGCTCGGCCAGGGGTCCGGCGGCGGGGCGCTGGCACTGCTCCCGGCCGACCGGGTGCTGGCCGCCGGGCACGCCTGGCTGGCACCGCTGCCACCGGAGGGCGCCTCGGCGATCGTGCACCGGGACGGCGCGCATGCCGCCGAGCTGGCCCGGGCGCAGGGCATCGGCGCCGGGCAGCTGGCGGCGGTCGGCCTGGTGGACGAGGTGGTCCCCGAGCTGCCGGACGCCGCCGAGGAGCCGGCGGCCTTCTGCGAACGGCTGGGCGCGGCGGTCGCGCGGGCACTCGGCGAGCTGTCGGCCGTCGGCGAGGCGGACCGGCTCGCCGCCCGGGCGCTCCGGCACCGCCGTCTCGGCGACCTTCGGTGATCCCCGGCGGCTTTTGGCGACCTTCGGTGACCTCCGGTGGCGCCCGGCGAAGGGGCGACTGCGGACCGTGACCGAATCCTGTGGCGCCGGGCACAGATCGTCAGTACCCAAAGTGCTGTGACCGGACCGTCCGGTGACGGCCGCGCCCCTCAAACGGTGAGTGCGCTCACAGGCGAATCGCGGCTACGACGGCGGGTAGTGGTGGCCTGGAACCCCCCGCCGCCCCTCCGGACCACCGGCCGACCGACCGGCGTCCGCCCAGCTCGGACCCGGTCCGAGCACCCCGCCCGGGCCGCCCTTCGAATCCACGGCCACCGTCGCGGCTACGACGGTGCGTCGTAACGAGGGGGTCTTGGCGACGGCCGATCCCGTCTGGCAACAATGGCTCTCGTCGTCAGCCGCACCGGCTCCTGTCCCGCCGGTCGACGGCTTACCGCCGAGTCGCGCCCCACAACCGCAACGGCCCCTGTCCGGCCCGTGGTCCTGGGTGGGGCGCGACTCGGCCCAACCTGATTGAGGTCCTGTTCTACATGCCCGCTTTCAAGCTCCGTATGCGCACTTCCGCCGCGATTCTCGCCGGCGCCGCCGGTCTCACCACCCTGGGCGCGGGTGTCCTGCCCGCCACCGCGAACGCCGCCACCGCCTCCCCGCAGGCCATCGCCGCCCAGATCGTCCCGGCGAACCAGCTGGCCTCGTTCAGCCAGATCATCTCCCACGAGTCCGGCTGGAACGTGACCGCGACCAACCCGAGCTCGGGCTCGTACGGCCTGGGCCAGGCGCTGCCGGCCTCCAAGATGGCCTCCGCCGGCGCGGACTGGAAGACCAACCCGGCCACCCAGATCAAGTGGGCGCTGGACTACATGAACACCCGCTACGGCAGCCCGAACGCCGCCTGGGCCTTCTGGCAGACCCACCACTGGTACTAAGCCGCCCGACCACCGGCGTACCGAGCTTCCACCCGTCTCCTGACCACTCCCCCCTCACCCCGGGGGTCGGACAGGGACCACCGGGGTGACCCGAGAGGGCCCGGGCCCGCGCGATCCGCGCGAGCCCGGGCCCTCCGGTGCGTTCCCGCCCTGCCGTACGTTCGCACGCCCCTGGGCTCGCCCCGCGCCGCTCGCGTGCTCAGAACTCCCCGGTCAGCCCCAGCAGCTCCCGCATCCGCGCGTACTTGGCGGCCAGCCGCTCGGCGGTCGCCCCGTCCAGTGCGGCCAGCCGCGCCGGGTCCGAGTTGTGCGCCAGGTCCGCCCGCTTGACCAGCAGCGCGCCCGGCGTGGCCAGGATCCGCGCGGTGTACGCCTCCACCGGCTCCCCGGGCCGCCGGGTGAGCGCGTCCACGATCGCCTTGGTCTCCGCCGGCAGCGCGGCCCCCGCCAGCCACTCCCGGCTCAGCCGGTCGTCCTCGACGGCGTCGTGCAGCCAGCCCGCCGCGATCTGCGCCTCGCTGCCACCCCGCGCCGCCGTCCCGCCCGCGACCGCCGCGATGTGCTCGGCGTACGGGTGCCCGTTCTTGTCCACCTGCCCCTGGTGGGCCCGGCGGGCGACGGCCTCCACCTCGGACAGGCTCAGATACTGGTCCTCCACCCGCTCATCGTAGGCCCGCCCCCGCGCCACCCTCCCGGCGCCGCCACCGGCCGGCGGCCCGCCCCCGGACCCGGGCCCCTTGATCAACACCCGGACGGCCACTGATTTACTGCCACGGGGGGGTACTCGGCGGCACCGGCGTTCCGGGGCCCTCCGGCGGGCGATCCCCGCCCCACCCGGCAGACCCGTCCGAGCGATCCGAGGAACCATGCCCGACCTCCACCCGCTGCTGTCCGCCTTCGCCCCGATCTGGGCCCTCACCGCAGTCGGCTACGTCGTCGCCCGCGCCGGGCTGCTCGGACCGCAGGCGGAGCTGGTGCTGACCCGCTTCGTCTTCCACGTCGCCATGCCGGCCGCGCTCTTCCTGATGATCTCCCGCACCCCGCTGGGGCACTTCGCCAACCCGTCGATGTTCGCCTTCGTGGCCGGCACCACCGTGTCCACCGGCCTCGGACTGCTCGCCGGGTGGCAGCTGTTCCGCCGCAAGCGCGGCGAACTGGCGATCGGCGCGATGGCCTCCGGGTACGTCAACTCCGCCAACCTGGGCATCCCGGTGACCATGCAGGTCGTCGGCGACGCCTCCTTCGTCGGCCCGGTGGTCCTCTTCCAGATCCTGGTGGTCACCCCGGCCGTCCTCGCCGTCCTGGACAGCGGCGCGGCCGGCCGCCGGGCCCTGGTCACCCTGCCGCTGCGCAACCCGATCCTGATCGCCACCGCACTCGGCGCCGTGGCCTCGGCCACCGGATTCCGGCTGCCCACCGAACTCCACCACTCCGCCGACCTGCTCGGCGGCGCCGGCGTGCCGACCGCCCTGGTCGCCCTCGGCATGTCGCTGCACAACCGCCCGGCGGCCGAAGGCCGTTCGCGCCGCGCCGAGGTCGGCCTGACCGTCGCGATCAAGACCCTGGTCCAGCCGCTCGTCGCCCTGGTCGTGGCCGGCCCGGTGCTCCACCTGCCCACCCACCAGCTGCTCACCGTGGTGCTGTTCTCCGCCCTGCCGACCGCGCAGAACATCTACACCTACGCCCGCGAGTACGGCCAGGGCACCGACCTCGCCCGGGACACCGTGCTCTGGTCGACCCTGGTATCGATGGGCACCCTCTCGCTGATCACCTGGACCCTGGGCCCCGCCTAGGACGTGCCTTGCGGGTCCTGCCGGGCGGCGGCCACCACGGAGGTCATCGCCTCCAGGAAGCGGCGGGCCGTCGCCAGCTCCGCCGGGTCGAACCGGCCCATCGCCGCGACCAGGTCGCCGATCAGCCCGCCGAAGAAGCCCTCGCCGAGCTCCATCGCCCGCTCCTCCACCACCAGCCGCACCCGGCGCCGGTCCTGCGGGTCGCGCTCGCGCCGGATCAGCCCGAGCCGCTCCAGCCGGTCCACCAGGCCGGTGGTCCCGGCCGAGTTCAGCCGGAGCGCCTCACCGAGCCGCCCCGGGGTGACCACCTGCCCGGCCCGGGCCGCGTCCAGCAGGTGGACCAACGCCCGCAGATCGGTCGGGTGCAGTCCACTGCGAGCCGCGAACTCGGCCCCGAACAGGTCGAGTTCGACCGTCAGACCGCGCAGCAGGTGGACCAGCCGCATCGGCTCCTCACGTTCGGACACCCTCTCGTCCTTCCTCGGGCACTCCCGTGCCATTATTCTCTCGTTCAGCGAGATACTTGTCCAACGAGCAATCCGGTGGGCGGGCGATCCCCGCCTGCCCGCACGCGATCACACCACACCCCGCGGAGGCCCCTCATGTCCGCCCGCACCGCCCCCTTCCTCGCCGCCTACGACAAGCTCCTCGCCCGCTGGCCCGTACCGGTCGAGCCCCTCACCGTCCGGACCGCCCACGGCGCCACCCACGTCAACGCCTGCGGCCCCGCCGACGGCCGCCCCCTCGTCCTCCTCCACGGCGGCGGCGCCACCTCCGCCATGTGGTTCGCCAACGCCGGTGCCTGGGCCGCGGCCGGCCACCGCGTCCTCGCCGTCGACCTGATCGGCGACCCCGGGCGCAGCGTCCACGACTGCACCCCGCTGCGCGACGTCCCCGGCCTGCTCGGCTGGCTGGACGCCGTACTCGACGGGCTCGGCGTCCGCGAGGCCGACCTCTGCGGCCACTCCTACGGCGCCTGGACCGCCCTCCAGTACACGCTCCACGCCCCCACCCGGGTCGGGCGCCTCGCCCTCCTCGACCCCACCCAGTGCTTCACGGGCCTCCGCCCCGGCTACCTGCTGCGCGCCCTCCCCCTCTTCCTCCCGCACCGCACCACGGACCGCGCCCGCTCCTACCTCGACTGGGAATCCGGCCCCGGCCCCGCCGTCGACCCCGACTGGCGCGAGCTGTACGCCCTCGGCTACGCCGACTTCCCCGCTTCCCGCATCGTCACCGGCCCACGCCCCACCCCCGCCCGACTCCGCACCCTCACCACCCCGGTACTCGCCCTCTACGCCGCCCACACCCGCACCCACAACCCCCACCGCACCGCCGAGGCCACCCTCCGCGCCCTCCCGCACGCCACCGTCACCACCATCCCCGACACCTCCCACCACACCCTCCCCACCGCAGGCGCCGCCCAGGTCAACCCCCAGGTCCTCACCTTCCTCACCCACCCCTGAGCCCTGAGCCCCCACCCCACACGAGAAGTCGGCCATGCGACTCTGCTGGCGAAGTCGGTTGGGGTGGTTGTGGGACAGTAAGTGCCTGTTGATTTGGGTGGGTTGGCTGACTGTGGGGGTGGGTCGTGCTG
>NZ_JBEZXE010000023.1:0-120835 GCF_040637885.1 Kitasatospora sp. NPDC028055
GCCGGTGGACACGTGTCCACCGGCCCCGGCCGCTTCGTCCGCTCACGCCAGGAGCTTGTCCTTGGCCTTCTGGTACTCCTCGTCGGAGATGGCGCCCCGCTCCTTCAGGTCCGCCAGTCTCGCCAGGTCCTCGACGTGGCTGCGGCCGCCGCTGCCGCCCTCCGCAGGCGTTCCGGCCGCCGCGTCCCGGATGTAGGCCCGGACCGCCGCGTCGGCCTGCTGGGCCTGTTCGACGTCCCGCTTCCCCATGCCCTGGCCGCGGGCGATCAGGTAGGCGAGGATGCCGATCAGCGGCAGGATGATCACCAGGATCAGCCAGCCGGCCTTGCCCCAGCCGCTGAGGTCATGGCTGCGGAAGATGTCCGTGATGATCTTGAACAGCAGGAAGAACCAGAGGATCCAGAGGAACAGCTCCAGCATCGTCCAGAAGATGTTGAGCACCGGGTAGTCCACGGCCAGTGACGCGGCCAACGAATAGGTGTCCATGGCCGAGTCATATCACCGTAAAACGGATAGTTCCCTCTTCTGTTCGGCCGTTCCGGTGGTCTTCCGGCCCGACGGGAATATCCCGGACCGGGAGTGACCTCGGGCCGGGAGCCGCCTCGGGCTGGGGGCATGGCTCGGGCGGGGGCCGGCTCAGGGCTCAGCCCCGCCCGGCCCGCCGTCGCAGCTCGACCGCCAGCCCGATCAGCTCGCCCCACCAGGCGTCGTGCCCGCCGAGCAGCAGCCGCTGCGCCTCGGCTGCCGGGACGGCCCGGACCTCGACCACCTGCTCGCCGTCCGCCGGATTGGTCGGCGTGGAGTCCAGTTCGACCTCACCCCAGCCCCACAGCCAGGCCTTGTCCGGGTGCGGCTGCCACGGCCGGTACGGCACCAGGTCCTCGGTGTGGCAGCGGTGCGCGCCGAGCCAGGCCGGCTCGCCGAGCAGCCGGGCGCCGGCCTCCTCGCGCAGCTCCCGCGTCAGGCAGTCGGCGACGGACTCGTCCTTCTCCCGGGTCCCGCCGGGCAGGAACCAGTGGTTCCGGTCGTCCCGGCAGAGCACCACGTCACCGTCCGCGAACCCGACCAGGTGGATGTTGGTGACCAGCTCGTCCGGCGGCAGCAGGGTGGAGAACTGCGCGTCGTAGCGGCCCCAGGCCCAGTACTGCGGCGCGTGCAACGCCGGGAACAGGGCGGCGAGTTCGGCGGCTCTGGCGGCCGTGTCGGTGTCGGTGCGGTCCGTGGTGTCGGTCATTCCGTGATCGTAGTGCCGGCCGGGAAACGGCGGGGGGCGCCCTGGTGGACGAGGGCGATGTCGGAGGTGGAGATGGCGCGCGGCCGCCGGCGCACCGGTTCGACCGGGGTGTCGACCCAACTGCCCAGGGAGATCTCGGCGGTGATGCCCGGCCCGAACCCGGCGATCAGGCCGGTGGTGCCCTCGGCGACCCCGCCGTCGGCGAACAGCCGGGCCAGGGCGTCGAAGACGACCGCGCTGGCGATGTTGCCGCGCTCGGTCAGCGTGGCCCGGCTGTAGCGGAAGGTCGACGGCTCCAGGTTGAGGAAGTGGCAGAGGTCGTCCAGGATCCGCGGGCCGCCGGCGTGCACGACGTAGAAGCCGAGTCCGGAGACGTCCCAGCCGTGCTGTCCGGCCAGGGTGCGCAGCGCGGGGGCGAGCATCTCCATGGTGCCGGGCACCCGTTTGTCCAGCTGGAAGTGGAAGCCGGTGTCCTTGACCCCGTACGAGATCCAGCCCTCGGTGTGCGGGACGAGGTGCGAGCCGTTGCGCTCGACGTGCACCCCGCGGCCGCCCCGGCCGCGCATCACCACGGCGGCGACGGCGTCCCCGAACAGGCCGTTGGAGAGCAGCGAGCCGACTTCGAGGTCGCTCGGCTGGTAGCAGAGCGAGCAGAACTCGCAGGCGACGATGAGCACGTTGGCGCCCGGGTAGGCGCGGCAGAAGTCGTGGGCGCGGTTGACGGCGGCGCCGCCGGCCGCGCAGCCGAGCTGGGCGATCGGCACCTGGCGGGTGTCGGAGCGGAAGCCCATGGTGTTGATCAGCCAGGCGGTCATCGAC
Organism: Kitasatospora sp. NPDC028055; assembly: GCF_040637885.1. Taxonomy (NCBI): domain Bacteria; kingdom Bacillati; phylum Actinomycetota; class Actinomycetes; order Kitasatosporales; family Streptomycetaceae; genus Kitasatospora; species Kitasatospora sp. NPDC028055. The sequence goes on from NZ_JBEZXE010000023.1 coordinate 2,054, forward strand.
GGCATCATGAAGCCGGTGCAGGACACGTAGATGATCAGGTCGATCTCCTGGGCGCCCAACTCGGCGTGGGCGAGGGCGCGTTCGACCACCTCGGGGACGCGGCGCTTGGCCTCCCGCTCGTACACCTGGTTGCGCTGGGTGAAGCCCGGGTGGGTGAGGGTCTGCTCGATCGGCTGGACCAGGTGCCTGGTGCGCACCCCGGTGTTCTCGATCAGCCGCAGGGCCAGGCCGAGTTGGGGGTGGCCGGCGTGCAGGGTGCGGGCCAGGTCGAGGGTCTCGTCGAGGGTGATGACGTGCTCGGGCACGGCGACGGCGGGGCGGCAGAGTGTGGGCATGGGTGTGTGGGTCTCCCCGGTGCGGGAACGGTGTGGCGAAGGGGAGTGGGCTACCAGGCGATCGGCAGGGTCTGCGGGAAGCGCCAGATCGAGCCGGATTCCCAGTCGAGTTCGGCCGGGTCGACGGCCAGTCGCAGCCGGGGGAAGCGGCGCAGCAGGGTGCCGATCGCGACCTGGAGCTCCATCAGGGCGAGGTGCGAGCCGAGGCAGCGGTGCTGGCCGTGGCCGAAGGCCATGTTGACGGGCCCGTCGGTGCGGTCCAGGCGCAGCTCGTCGGGGTGCTCGTAGACGGCCGGGTCGCGGTTGGCGGTGAGGTAGGAGACGTGCACGGCCTCGCCGGCCCGGATCAGCACGCCGCCGAGCTCCACGTCCTCGGTGGCGATCCGGGCGATGCCGGGGCCCTGGCGGAACGGGATGAAGCGCAGCAGCTCCTCCAGGGCGCGGGGCAGCTCCTCGGGCCGGGCGCGCAGCTTCGCGAGCTGCTCGGGGTGGGTGAGCAGGGTGTAGGTGATGTTGCTCAGCTGGTAGGTGCTGGTGTCGTGGCCGGTGACCAGCAGGACCATCGCCATGACGGCCAGTTCGTCCGGGTCGAGCAGGTCCTCGCCGTCGCGGGCGGTGGCGAGCGCGCTGATCAGGTCCTCGCCGGGGTGGGCCCGGCGTTCGGCGGTGAGCTCGGTGAAGTAGGCGCGCAGGCCGGCCTTGGCCTCTTCCTGGCCCTCGCGGCTGCCGGGGCCCATCCGCATCATCGCGACCGCCCGGGCGCGCAGTTGGTCGCGGTCCGGTTCGGGGATCTCCAGCAGTTCGCAGATGGTGTGGAGCGGGAGCCGGGCGGAGAGGAAGTGCGCGAGGTCGGCGGGGGCGCCGTGCTCGGCCATCTCGTCGAGGAAGCCGTCGACGATGGCCTGCGTCCGGGGGCGCATCCGCTCGACCTGGCGGTTGGTGAAGCCCTGGGCGACCAGGCGGCGCAGCCGGTTGTGCTCGGGCGGGTCCATCAGGTTGATGGACTCGGCCTGGGCGATGGTGGCGGGCGTCATCCGCGGCAGGTCGCGCCCGATGCCCGCGGCGCGGCTGAACCGGCGGTCGGTGGTGACCAGTTTGACGTCCTCGTAGCGGGTGGCCAGCCAGGCCTCGCCCGCGCCGTACGGCAGTCGGACCCTGGCGATCGGGGCCTCGGTGAGCAGCCGCTTGAGGAGGGGGTCGAACTCCAGGCCGTCGGTGTGGTGGAAGGGGCAGTCCCACACGGGGGTGCTGGTGGTCACGGGCCTGTCCAATGGTCTTCGTCCTGCGGGGGTGGTGCCGCCCGGACGGTGTTCGTCGCTCCGGTCGCGGATACGCAGATGCTCCCCCATGGACTGGCAAAAATGTGAATCCTTCGAGCTGTTCCCCCTAATGAGTGAGCTACCTGATTGTCATGCGAATCATCCTGGCGAGGAGGGGAATTGACGGTCAGTCGTTCGCGCCGGGTGCGACCAGTCCGGTCTCGTAGGCGAGCACCACCGCCTGGGCCCGGTCGCGCAGGTTCAACTTGGCGAAGATCCGGGCCACATGGGTCTTCACGGTCGACTCGCTCAGGGTCAGTTCGACCGCCAACTCGCCGTTGGACAGGCCGCGTCCGAGCAGGCCGAGCACCTCCACCTCGCGCGGGGTGAGCGGCGCGAGGTCGCGGTGCAGCCGCGGCCCGTCGGCGCCGCGCGCGGCGGGGTGCGGGGCGCCGGTCGCGAAGCGCTCCACCAGCCGGCGGGTGATCGACGGGGCGAGCAGGGCGTCGCCGGTGTCCACCAGCCGTACGGCGGCGGCGAGGTGGGCCGAGGTGACGTCCTTGAGCAGGAAGCCGCTGGCGCCGGCGGACAGCGCCGCGTAGACGTAGTGGTCCAGGTCGAAGGTGGTCAGCATGATGACCCGGCAGCCGGGCACCGCGGCCAGGATCCGGCGGGCCGCCTCCAGGCCGTCCATGGTCGGCATCCGGATGTCCAGCAGGGCCACGTCCGGCCGGTGCAGGGTGGCGGCGGCCACCGCCTCGGCGCCGTCGCCGGCCTCGGCGACCACGTCGATGCCGCGCGCGGTGAGGATCATCCGGAAACCGGTGCGGACCAGCTCCTGGTCGTCGGCGATCACCACCCGGGGGCGGCGCTGCTCCTCGGGTCGCACGGTGCCCTCCAGGGCGTTCACGGTCTCCTCCGGGGCGTTCACGGTGTCCTGGGCGTTCACGCTGCCCTCCGGGACGTTCACGGCGTTCACGGTCGGTCCAGCGGGCGCGGCCGGTCCAGCGGGATGCGGGCGCGGACCCGGTAGCCGCCGCCGAGCCGGCGCCGGGCGTCCAGGTCCCCGCCGTACACGGCGACCCGCTCGCGCAGGCCGATCAGCCCGCGCCCGGCGCCGTCCGCCTGCCGGAGGGCCGGCGCGGGGGCGGACCCGCCGGAGAGCACGCTCGGGCCGCTGTTCAGCACCTCCACGCGCAGGTAGTGGTCCGCGTACCGCACCGTCACCTCCGCCGTCACCCCGTCCCCGTGCTTGAGCGCGTTGGTCAGGGCCTCCTGGACGATCCGGTAGGCCGTCACGTCGACGCCGCCGGGCAGCGGGCGCGGCTCGCCGGAGACCCGCACCTCCACCGGCAGCCCGGCGAAGGCGAAGCGGTCGATCAGCGGGCTCAGCCGGCTCAGGCTCGGCTGCGGCGCGAAGCCGTCGCGCTCCGGTTCCTCGCTGCCGTCGGCGGCCGGGGCGAGCAGGCCCAGCAGGTGCCGCAGCTCCGTCATGGCGTCCCGCCCGGCGGCCTCGACCGCTCCCATCGCGGCCGCCGCCTCCTCCGGCATGGTGGCCAGCACCTCGCGGGCGGCCCCGGCCTGCACCACCATCAGGCTCACGTTGTGGCTGACGATGTCGTGCAACTCGGCCGCGATCCGCGCCCGTTCGGCGTCCACGGCGGAGCTCGCGGCGCTCTCCCGCTCGCGTTCCAGCAGCCAGCCGCGCTCGCCGATGGCCGCCCGGTACAGCCGCCGCGCCCGTACCAGCGCGACGCCCAGCCAGCCGGCGGTCGCGCAGGCGGTGCCCGCCGTCGCGACCGCGATCCAGTCCGTCCCAGTTCCCCACACGGCGCCAGCTTCCCAGGTCGGAGCTTGATCGACATCATCCGGGGGTGCCGCCCGCGTACATCCCGGGTACTACGGCGACCTGCGGTTACACCCGGGGTGGGACGCCCGGCCCGGGAGGCCGCGCCTACCGTCGTCGACCATGAGCAACGACCACGACGGGACCACCCGGCCCGACGACGCGCCGTACGTCGTCGAGCTGTCCGGGGTGCACAAGGAGTTCGGCGACGCCAAGGCGCTCGACGGCGTCGACCTGCGGATCCGCGCGGGGGAGGCGGTCGCCGTGATGGGCCCCTCGGGGTGCGGCAAGTCCACCCTGCTGAACATGGTGGCCGGGCTGGACCGGCCCAGCGCCGGCACCGTCCGGGTGCAGGGGCAGGACCTCGGCGGGCTGAACGAGAACGGCCTGGCGCTGTTCCGCCGCCGCCACATCGGCATGATCTTCCAGTTCTTCAACCTGATCGACGACCTCCCGGCCCTCGACAACGTCGCCCTGGCCGCCCAGCTGACCGGCACCAGCGCCAAGCAGGCGCGCCGCCGGGCGCTGGAGCTGCTGGACGAACTCGGCGTCGCGCACCGCAAGGACGTCTACCCGGCCACCCTCAGCGGCGGCGAGCGCCAGCGCGTCGCGGTGGCCCGCGCCCTGATGAACCGCCCGGCGCTGCTGCTCGCCGACGAGCCGACCGGCGCGCTGGACAGCCGCTCCGGCGAACAGGTGATGGACCTGCTGATCGACCTCAACCAGATCGGGCAGACCCTGCTGATCGTCACCCACGACCCCAACCTGGCCACCCGCTGCGCCAGTCGGCTGGTCGAGGTCGCGGACGGCAAGGTGGCGCGCGAGCGGATGCTGGAGAGCTCATCGTGAACAGTGCCGTGTGGCGGGCCTCCCGGGCGGCCGTGAAGCGCCGCCGGGTGCAGACCATCGTGATCGGCCTGGTGGTCTTCTGCTCCACCGCGACCGTGCTGCTCGCCCTCGCGGTGATCAGCGCCGCCCGGGCCCCGTTCGACGCCGCCTTCGAGGGCGAGCGCGGCGCCCACGTCAGCGCCCTCTTCGACCCGGCCAAGGCCTCGGCGGAGCAACTGGCCGCCACCGCCCACCGGCCGGGCGTGGAGGCGGCCGCCGGGCCCTTCGACCAGGCCGTGGTGACCATCCCCACCGACTGGGTCGGCCGCCCGCCGGGCCCGCTGGCCCTGGTCGGCCGGCCCGACCCGGCGGCCGCGCCGGTGGACCGGGTGGAGGTGCTGTCCGGCCGCTGGGCCACCGGCCCCGGCGAGGTGGTCATCAACGCGGGCGGTGGCGGTGGGACTCGGTTCCTCGGCACGTCGCTCACCACCAGCACCGGGCTGAAGCTCACCATCGTCGGCTTCGCGAGCGGCATGAGCCAGTCCGCAGGCGGCTGGGTCACCCCCGAGCAGGCGGCCGCCCTGCACCCCACCGGGCGGCAGATGCTCTACCGCTTCACCGACGCGGCCACCGAGCAACAGCTCACCACCTCGCTCGCCAACGCCACCGAGGGCCTGCCCGAGGACGCCGTCGAGAGCGGACAGTCCTACCTGGTGCTCAAGCAGGCCTTCTCGGCCGGCGCCGACACCTACCTGCCGCTGATGACGGTCTTCGGCGTGCTCGGCCTGGTCGTCGCCGCCCTGATCGTCGGCAACGTGGTGAGCGGCGCGGTGGTCTCCGGCTACCGGCACATCGGGGTGCTGAAGTCGATCGGCTTCACCCCGCGCCAGGTGGTGACGGTCTACCTGACCATGGTCTCGGTGCCCGCCGTCGTCGGCACCGTCCTCGGGACGGTGGCGGGTTGGGCGGCCTCGTACCCGATCCTCAAGGCCGCGTTCAGCGGGATCGCGACCGGTACCGCCGTGATCGAGCCGGCCGGCTGGCTGCCCGCCGCCAGCCTGCTCGGCGTGCCGCTGCTGGTCGCGCTCGCCGCGTTCGTCCCCGCCTCGCGGGCTCGCAGGTTCTCCGCCGCCCAGGCCATCTCGGCCGGCAGCGCCCCGCGCGCCGGGCGCGGGCTCAAGGTCCAGCGCTGGCTGGGCGGCACCCGGCTGCCGCGCGCCGTCAGCCTCGGCCTCGGCCAGCCCTTCGCCCGCCCGGCCCGCACCGCGCTGACCATGGCGGCGATCGTGCTCGGCGTGGTGACCGTGACCGTGACCACCGGGGTGAGCAGCACCCTGGCCAGGTCGATGTCCGCGCCCGACGGCAGCACCCACATCGACGTGCTGACCAGTGCCTTCTCGGAGAACAAGATCACGCCCCGGCTGACCCCGGAGCAGACCGAGGCGATGCTGCACGCCACCCCCGGCGCCGAGCAGGTCTCCGTCCGCAGCCTGGTCAGGGTCGGCATCGTGGGCCAGCCCCAGCTCGTCTTCGCCAACTTCTACGGCGGCGACGCCATGGTCGACCACCAGCGGCTCAACGTGGTCGAGGGACGCCTGGCGACCGGGCTGAACGAGATCGAGGCCGGGCCGGCCTTCCTCGACCAGCACGGGCTCAAGCTCGGCGACCGGATCACGCTGGTCCTGGACGGCCGACAGACCACGGTCACCCTGGTCGGCAAGGAGCTCGAGGGCAACGCCAACGCGATCACCTCCAACGACGCCACCAGGGCCCTGCTCACCCCCGATCCGCACGTGGTCGAGTACGACGTGAAGCTCGCCCAGGGCGCTGACGCCGCGGCCTACCAGAAGGCCGTCACGGACGCCGACCCGAGCCTGTCGGTCTCGGTGAGCACCCAGGGGTCGGTGGGGCCCGTCGTCGCGATCAAGACCTTCAGCACGACCTTCACCGTTCTGCTGTCCGTGGTCGCCGCGCTCGGCGTCTTCAACACCCTGCTGCTCACCATCCGCGAACGCCGCCGCGACCTCGGCATGCTGAAGTCGATCGGGATGACGCCCCGGCAGGTGGTCGCGATGACGATCACCTCGGTGGCCTGGCAGGGCGTGGCCAGTGGGATCATCGGCATCCCACTCGGGATCCTGGTGCACCGGCTGATCATCGAGCACGTCCGGATCATCGCCTTCACGGACTCGATGATCGACGTCTGGGGCGCCCCGCTGCTGGCCGCCCTCGCCCTCGCGGGCGTCGCGATCGCCGTCCTCGGCGCGCTCGTCCCGGCCCGCTCGGCGGCCCGGCTGCCGATCGCCGAGGTGCTGCACAACGAGTGAGCCCGCCCGGGACGCGGCGGACGCGACGAACGGACCCGGGTGGCCGGGCGGTCGGGGGGCCGGGCGGTCGGGCGGCCGTGCGGTCGGGCGGTCGGGCGGTCGGGCGGGGAACCGCCCGGCCGGTCCCGGCGTCCCACTTCCCGTCGACACCGGGGGAGTTGAGGCCAATGACCGCCAGCCGTACGGGAACCGGCCTGCGGGCCGTCGCCACCACGCTCAGCGTCGTCGTGCTGTTCCGGCTCGGCCAGAGCCTGCCGCTGCCGGGCGTCGACCCGGCGGTCCTGGGCCGGGTCGCCGACCGCACCCTGCCGGGCGACCAACTGCGCGGCCTGGTCGACCTGCTGACCGGCGGCGGGCTGTACCGGCTGGCGCTGCTCCCGTTCGGCGTTCTGCCGGTCCTGCTCGCCCGGGCGCTGGTGCTGCTCCTCACCCGGCTGCACCCCAGGCTCGCCGCGCTGCGCCCCGAGCACCTGGGCGGCAGCCGCGCCGGGATGCGGCGGCTGGAGACCCGGACCACCCTCGCCCTCGGCCTGCTCGGCGGCCTGGCGCTCGGGCTCGTCGCCGACTCCGGGCGGCTGCTGCCGTCCCCGGCCGCGGCGGACGGCGTGCTGCGGCTGCACGGCGCGCCCGCCGTCGCGGTGATCACCGGCTGCACCGCGGCCGGCGCGATGGCGGTGCTCTGGCTCGCCCGGTGGCTCAGCCGGCGCGGGCTCGGCGACGGGGTGTCGGTGCTGCAGCTCGTCCAGGTGCTCGCCGTCCTGCCCGGCCAACTGTGGGCGGTGGAACGGGAGTCGGGCCCCGGCGGCTACGCGCTGGTGCTCGCGGCGGCGCTGTTCGCCCTGCTGGCGACCACCGCGCTGGTGATCGCCGGGCGCAAGGGCGAGCGGCGCATCCCGGTCCAGTACGCCCGGCGCCTGATCGGGGTCCGGTCGGGTGGTGAGACCCGCTACCTTCCCCTGGTGCTGAGCCACCGCGGCTTCGTCCCGGCGGTGACCGCGGCGCTGCTGCTGGCGCCCTTCCCGCTGCCCCGACTCCCGTACCTCGCCCTGCTGTTCGTGCTCGCGGCGATCGGTGCCGGGCTGGCCGTACGGGCCGACCGGTCGGCACTGGGGGGTGCCGACGCGCTGCTGCGCACCGGGGGGTTCGTGCCCGGGATCCGGCCCGGCCGGCCGACCGTCGAGTTCCTCTCCTACCTGCGCCGACGGCTCGCCGTGGCCGAGGTGCTCGGCACCGGACTGGTCGCCGTACTGCCCGCGCTCGCCCTGACCGCCGTCGACGCGGGCGACGGGTACGCGTTCAGCGGCGCGAGTCTGCTGGTGGCGGCGGGCGCCGCGCTCGGCGCCGTCGGGCCGGTGATGCGGGACCTCCGACGGGCGGAGCTGCCGCGCCGTTACGCCGAGTACGTGAGGCAGGCCGAGGGGTGAGCGTCGGAGCGCCTATCATCGCGCCATGGCCACCGCTGAGCTGATCCGCATCGTGTCCCGCTCCTCGCCCATGGCACTCGCCCAGGTCGACCGGGTCCGCGCCGAACTCGCCGCACTGCACCCGGGGTTGCGCACCGAGGTGGTGCCGGTCACCACCTCCGGCGACCGCTGGACCGGGGACCTCGCGGCCCTCGGCGGCAAGGGCGCGTTCACCAAGGAGGTGGACGCCGCGCTGCTCGCCGGGGAGGCCGACGTCGCCGTGCACTGCCTCAAGGACGTGCCCGCCGACCGCCCGCTGCCCGCCGGCACCGTCTTCGCCGCCCACCTGCGCCGCGACGACATCCGCGACGCACTCGTCCACCCCGGCGGTCTCACCCTGGCCGAACTGCCGCCCGGCACCCGGATCGGCACCTCCTCCGTCCGCCGGATCGCCCAGCTCGCCGCCTCCCACCCGCACCTGGAGTGCGTGCCGATCCGCGGCAACGCCAACAGCCGGCTCGCCAAGCTGGCCGCCGGGGACGTTGACACGCTGCTGCTCGCCGTCTCCGGACTGGAGCGGATCGGCGAGCGGGCCAGGATCACCGAGGTCCTCCCGGTCGAGGAGATGTGCCCGCCGATCGGCGCCGGCATCCTCGTACTGCAGTGCCGCGAGGACGACGCGGCGACCATCGAGGCCGTCACCGGGCTCGGCCACCACGACACCTGGCGCGAGGCGGCGGCCGAGCGGATGTTCCTGCACGTGCTGCAGGGCCACTGCAACAGCCCGATCTCCGGCTTCGCCAAGGCCGAGGCGGACGGCCGGCTCTCGCTGCGCGGCCGGGTCTTCACCCCGGACGGCAAGCGGGTGCTGGACGCCCACGAGTGGGCCGGCGCGCTCACCCCGGAGGACCTCGGCACCTCGGTCGCCCTCGCGCTCAAGCGGCAGGGGGCGCACGAGCTGATCTCCTCGATCCCGCACTGAGGCCGACCGACACAAACCGCTGACCTGCAGTGACATTGACCTGCAGTGTCATCTGCTCCGCGAGGGCGGGGACCGGTACTCGGTCCCCGCCCTCGTCGGGTCTCAGCGGTGGGTCGCGGCCTTGCGGCGGCGTGCGACCACGAACAGCGCGCCGCCGACGGCGATGGCCGCCGCGCCGGTGCCCGCGATCAGGAGCGTGCCGTCGCTACCGGTGTGGGCGAGGTCGCCGCTCAGCGCGCGGGCGCTGGGGGAAGCGGTGCTCGCGGCCGAGGCCGTCGTGCTCGGGGCCTGGCCCGGCGTCGAGGGCGTGGCGGTCGGCCGCGCGATCGGCGGGGCGGAGGTCGGGCGGCTGCTCGGCGTCGGGCCCTGCGACGGCTCCGAGGTCGGAACCGGGCCGGGGATCGAGCCGCTCGCCTGGGCGCCCAGCTGGACCGAGACCGACTCGTGCGACGGGTCCGGTTCGAAGGACAGCTTGGCGATCGTGGCGCCGGTGCCGTACAGGCTGTCCTGGTCCTGGAGCGTCACCTGGACGGTCGGCGGGGTGCCGGCGTCGACCGACAGCCCGAACGGGAACACCTTCTCCAGGCCGTTCGCCACCCAGATCGGGGACTCGCACAGGTACTTGTCCGGGTGGGCGACCTGCTTGCCGTTCTCCCAGGTCTTGGGTCGGCAGCCGTCCGGGACCTTGGTCACGGTGACGCCGGCGGGGATCGCGGCCTGGACGGTCACGACCGCGTCGCCGCTGCGGTAGAAGATCGAGGCCGGGCCGTTGTTGCGGAAGCCGACCGACAGCGTGCCCTGCTTGGCGCCGTTGGGCTTCCAGGCGCCGAGCGCGGAGAAGTCGGCGGTGTTCGTGGCCTGCACGTTCTGCTCGACGTGGTTGTCGTAGCTGGTGCGGGGGGTGCTGAGCAGCTCGGGGTCGTTGGCCGGCTTGGCGGTCAGCGCCGGGCCGGTGCCGCGCTGGAAGGTCAGGCGCTTGCGCCAGTCCGAGATCTCGGAGAACTGGGCGTCCTCGGTCGGGGACACCGTGATGTCCGCGAAGGTGTACCAGGCGCTGTTGGTGATGCCGAGCTGCAGCGGGTCCAGGGCGACCACCTGGCCGGGCGCGACGGTGGTGTCCACGGTGCAGATCGCGATGGAGTCACCGGGCCAGGTCTTGTCGCCCGAGCTGCCGTCCGGTGCGGACGCGAACTCGCAGTTCGACGGGCGCTGCTTGAGGTCGATGCCGGAGATGGCGTCGACGGTCACCACGACCTTGCCGGCCGGCAGGTCACCGACGTTGGCGAACTCCACCGACGGCGTCAGCACGGTGCCGGGCTTGACGTTGTTCCGGTCGGCGAGCGGCTTGGCCTTGAAGTCCGGCCCGCCGACGTCGACCCGGACGTCCTGGCTGGCGCTCTGCGCGTTGGACGCCGTCAGCTTCAGGTGCAGCACTCCGTGGCTGCCCGGGGTCGCCCCCGGTACGGCACTGAGCCACGGGTTGGCGAGGATGTTGATCCGGTCGAAGTTCAGTTCGTGCTGGTCGCACGTGATGGTCTTGCCCGCGGTCGCGCAGCCGGGAACGGTCAGGTCCGCGACGCCGGCCAGGTCGGTGGTGTCGAACACGACCTTCACGTCGTGCGCGGTGCCGGAGCCGATCCGGCCGATCTCGATGTGCAGGTTCTCGCTGCCCCGACTCGGCTGTGCAGGCTTGGTCGGGATCTGGACGGTGGAGTTCGAGACTCCGGCGAAGGTGAGCTTCAGGTCGTCCGCGTGCGCCGGGACGGCGGTCGCCCCGAGGACGACGGCGGCGATGGTGAAGGGCGCGTAGAGCGCGCGTCTGCGCGAGTTGCGCATGTGGAAGGTCCCCCTGGGGTCGTGGCGGGCATGCCGGGACGGATCTGCCAGGACGGGCATGCCGACGGGAAGAACTACTCGACCGGTGGAGCGGTCCGCAATTTCCGTCGGGGTGACGCCTTCTCAGATGTGGTTGATCGGGTAAGGAATGTCCGAAAAGCACACTCTGTCCCGGTGAAGATTTTTGCCGCCCTTGGAAATCCCGTCATCCGGCCGTTACCCGGCCGCTGAGCCCCGTCCCCGTTCACTCCGACCGGCTCTCGCTCACCGTCGTCCGGAGCGAGCCGGGGTGACTACCGAATCCGTCAGCGGTTGACCACCGAGGCCCGTGGCGGCCCGTGGCGGTCCTTGGAGGTCCGGGGCGGCCGGTAGTTCTTTGCCTTTCCGAACTGGCCCCGCGGGCGTACAGCTGAGATTATTCTGCTTGCGGGGTCAGGCAGCTGAGGTTTACTCAGGTGCTGTCGGCCCCCGCAGAACGTGGAACGCGCACGCCGGGGGTGGACGTGGAGGCGTTGAGACCCACCGACCCGACGACGGTCGGCGGCCGCTACCGGCTGCTGGCCCGGCTCGGCAGCGGCGGGATGGGGGTCGTCTACCTGGGGCGCTCGCCCGGCGGACGCCTGGTCGCGGTCAAGTGCGTGCACTGGGACCTCGCCACCGACCCCCGCTTCCGGCTCCGCTTCACCCAGGAGACGGAGGCCGCCCGGCGGGTCGGCGGCTTCCACACCGCCCAGGTGGTCGACGCCGACCCGGACGGCGACCCGCCCTGGCTGGTCACCGCCTACATCCCCGGCCCGTCCCTGGAGGCGGCCGTCGCCGCCCACGGCCCGCTGCCCGAACCCGTCCTACGGGTGCTCGGCGCCGGACTGGCCGAGGCGCTGGCGGCGATCCACGCGGTCGGACTCGTCCACCGCGACCTCAAGCCCTCCAACGTGCTGCTCGGCGACGACGGGCCGCGGGTCATCGACTTCGGCATCGCCCGCGCCCTCGACGGCGCCTCGATCACCCGCACCCAGACCGTCATCGGCACCCCCGGCTACATGGCGCCGGAACAGATCGCGGGCGAGCCGCTCACCCCCGCCTGCGACCTGTTCAGCCTCGGCCGGGTGCTCTGCCACGCCGCCGGCAGCGCCCCGTACGGGCACGGCGGCAACCCGCAGGTGCTGCTCTACCGGATCATGCACACCGAGCCCGACCTCGGCCAGGTGCCCGAGGCGCTGCGCCCGCTGGTCGCCGCCTGCCTGGCCCGCCGTCCGGAGGACCGGCCCACCCCCGCCGAGCTGGTGGAGCGGCTCGGGCCGCCCGGGTACCAGGGGCCGACCGGGTCGTGGCTGCCGGAGGCGCTGCGGGTGCGGTCCGCCGTCCCGGAGGCACCGCTGCTGGCGCCTGGGGCCGGTGCGCCCGAGTCCGGTGCGCCCGGTTCCGCTGCGCCCGGGCCCGCTGCCCCCGGGTACGAGGGGCCCGGGTTTGAGGGGCCCGGGGCGCCGGGCGGGCTGCCCGGCCGGGTGCCCTCGACCAGGGTGCCGACCCTGCTGGGCGCGGACCCGTACGGCGCCGGCGGCTGGGCGCGGACCGAACCCTCCGAGGCGGCGGCCCGGCGGCGGCGCCGGGCGCGGCGGCTCTGGGTGCTGCTGCCGAGCGCGTTGGCGGTGGTCGCGGCCGCCGTGCTGGTGCCGGTCTACCTGCGGCACGACGACGGCGGCGGCACCGGGCTGGACAACGGCGGCTTCGTGGTCGCCGAGGACGGCGGCGGCCCGCCGGACTGCGTGACCGGCGGGTCCGGCGGAGCGGGCGGTACGGGCGGTACGGGCGGTACGGGCGGTACGGGCGGTACGGGCGGCGACGCGAGCGCCAACCAGGGCCCGCCCGCGGCCGTGCCGAACGGCACCCCGCACGCCTCCGGCCTGCTCACCCCGGCCGACCGGGACACCCTGACGCTGGGCCGCTCGCTGGTGCTCAGCTGGGACAAGGCCGGCGCGGTGACCAAGGTCTTCACCCGGCGCGGCACCCAGCCCTGGCAGGCCTCCGGCTGGCTCACCTCCGCCGACTGCACCTTCAAGCCCACCGAGGCGGGCGTCTACCAGTGGGCCGTGGTCGGCGCGAACGCCTCCAACGGCAGCATCGGCAGCGGCTGGAGCGCCACTCGCTACCTCAACGTGCAGCCGGACCGGAGCCAGGCGACCAACCCGGTCAAGGCCGCGCCCTCGGCCCCGATCCCGGTCTTCCCGAAGGACCAGCAGGTGGTTCCGGTGGGGAAGCCGGTCGAGTTCAGCTGGGCGAGCGCCGGTACGACCTCCACGGTGAACATCCTGACGCCGGGCGCCACCGCATGGGACCACCTGCCCTGGCAGGCCGCGCTGAGCACCACGTACACACCGAAGCTGCCCGGCGTCTACATCTGGACGGTCTACACCTCGGGCCCCGGGGACTGCGCGGGCGGGCCGTTCACCGGCGGGGGCTGCGTCAGCGGGGGGAGCGAGCAGCGGTACCTGGTCGTGCAGTGACGGCCGCTCAGTCCGTCGCCACCCGGGCCCGGGCCACCCGCCGGAGCACCGGCCCCAGCGCCAGCCCCACCGCCGCCCCCAGGACGATCCCCTGCACCCCGTCCCAGACGTCCTGCACGTCGCAGGCCCGCCCGATCGACGGCACCGCGTACTGCACCGCCGACACCGCGAACGGCAGCACCGCCGCGCCGAGCAGCGCCACCACCGCCCGCCGCCTCGTCCCGGCCAGGGCGGCGGCGAAGCCGACCGGGGCGTAGGTCGCCAGCTTGAGCTCGATGTGCCGCACGTGCAGCAGCTCGTACGGCGAACGCGGCCGCGCCCCCTGGACGGTGCAGTGCCGCACGGCGTCCGCGGACAGCCGGAACGCCTCCGGCAGCAGCGTCGCCACCACGACTCCGCCGAGCCCGAGCAGCAGGAGGAAGCCCACCACCCAATGGGCCCGCAGCAACCGCCCCACCGGCCGGTTCAGCAGCGCCGCCGGTACCAGCGAGAGCAGCAGCCCGGGCCAGAACATCGGCATCCCGCCGAGCACCGCACTGATCACGCCTCAAACGGACGCGCCGAACGCCCGTCCGGTTCTGGCGTCGGCGGGTCGGCCTCAGTCCCCTTCCAGCAGTGGGAACAGCCGGGTGACGGCGGCGACCGGGCGGGCCCCGGCGGGGCGGGCGGCCGGGTCGGCCTCGCGGTCGCGGTAGCGGGCGAGGATCCGGCGCACCTCCGCGCCGACGGCGGCCAGTTCGGCCGGGGTGAGGTGGACGACGGCGCTGAACGCCTCGTCCTGCTGCCACTCGGCGGGTGCCTCGGAGCGCCGGGCCAGCCAGCGCCGGTGGCTCTCGTCCTCCAGGCCGCGGGCGAGTTCGCCGAACTCGTCCGGGCTCTGTTCCTCGCTCGGCTCCTCGCTCTGCCCCGGCTCGGCCCGGGGGAGACGCCAGGGGCGGGCCCGGCCGTCGAGGGCGGGTGCCTCCTCGATCAGCCCGTGGCGGGCGAGCTGGCGCAGGTGGAAGGAGCAGAGCCCGGAGCTCTGCCCCAGGTGGGCGGCGGCCTGGGTGGAGGTGAGGGTGCCGTGTTCGGCGAGGAGCGCCAACAGGGCGGTGCGCACCGCGTGTTCGGGGAGGGTCCCGGATCTGACGAGGTCTTCGGTCACTTTGCAAAGTCTGCTACTTTGCAAAGCTGACAGCAAGTCCGACAGCAAGTCCGACAGCTAGTCCGACCGCACGTCCGGCGTCTCGTCCGGCATCACGTCGGACGGCAAGTCCATCGAAGGGGAGCACCCGTGTCCGAGCTGCGCGAGCGTCCGACCGTCCTGAGGATCACCGAGGTGGGGGAGGAGATCCTCCGCCGCACCTGCCGCACGGCGACCGAGCAGGACTTCGGCACCGAGCGACTGGCCCGGCTGATCGACGACATGTTCGCCACCATGTACCTCGCCGACGGCTGCGGCCTCGCCGCCAACCAGGTGGACGTGGACCTGCGGCTGTTCGTCTACGACTGCACGGACGAGGACGGCGTCCGGCACGTCGGACACGTGCTCAACCCGGTGGTCGAGGAACAGGAGCCCGGCCGCCGGCTGATCGAGGACGTCGAGGGCTGCCTGTCCGTGCCCGGCGCCAACACCCGACTCGCCCGCCCCGCCCACGCGGTGGTGCACGGCGTCGACCAGCACGGCGAGCCCGTGGTGATCGAGGGCGCCGGCTACTTCGCCCGCTGCCTCCAGCACGAGACCGACCACCTCAACGGCGGCCTCTACCTCGACCGGCTCTCCGCCCGCGACCGCAAGCGGATGATGAAGCAGACCGCCGACCGCCGCGAGAAGGTCTTCGCCGAGCGCGCCGCCCGGGCCGCGAAGGCCTAGGGCCCGTCTTCAAACTCCCGCCTGCGGGCCGACGCCGGGGCACGCACCTCGCCGCGTTGTCGTCGGTCGCCGATGGCCCCCAGCCTTCGGCCGGGAGGTGCCCCCACCGCATGGACTCCCTCCTCCGCCTTGCGATGCACGCACCCCAACGCCGCCCCGCCCGCCCTCCGGGCGAACGACGGGAGTTTGAAGACGGGCCCTAGTGTGGCGCGGTGACCGAGCCCGCACACCTCGCCGCCGTCCGCGAGTCCTACGACACCGTGGCCGCCGCCTACCTCCGCCGCGTCGTCCCGCCCGAGGGCATGGACCCGCTCTCCCGAGCGATGCTCGCCGCCTTCGCGGAGCTGGTCCGGGAGTCGGGCGGCGCCGAGGTCGCCGACCTCGGCTGCGGGCCGGGGCGGGTGACGGCGTACCTGCACCGGCTGGGGCTCCGCGCCCACGGCGTCGACGTGTCGGGCGGGATGATCGCCCTCGCCCGCCGCGCGTACCCCCGGCTGCGCTTCGCCGTCGGCTCGATGGCCGACCTGGACGCCGCCGACGGCAGTCTCGGCGGCATCCTCGCCTGGTACTCCGTCCACCACACCCCGGAGGCCGAACTGCCCGCGCTGTTCGCGGAGTTCCACCGGGTGCTCGCCCCCGGCGGACACCTGCTGCTGGGCGGGCACACCGGCGACGAGGAGTCCCGGCCGAGCTCGGCGTACGGGCACCCGGTGTCCTGGTCCTCCCACCTCGTCCCGGCCGGACGCCTGGTCGCGCTGCTGGCGGGGGCCGGGTTCACCGTCACCACCCGGCTGGAACAGACCCGGCCGGAGCGTCCGGACCGGGGGTACGTCAGCCTGCTGGCGCACACGTAACTCGCTCTGCCGGGGGAGGGGGTTCGGCCGCGCGGTCGAGGCGGGGGAGGGGTGGCGGCGGCGAGGGTGGACGCATGTGGAGGAACATCCCCGTCGGTGACACCGAACGCCCCGTCCCCCGTTGGGCCTTGCGGCTGGCCAAGGCCCTGCCGTTCATCCTGCTGCCGCACTGCCTGTGGCGGCTGCCGTTCGCCTTCGACTACGTGATGGGCACGGTCGACCCGAACCGCCCGCCCTTCCCGTGGTTCGGCGCCCCGTACGTGTTCGCCCTGAGCCTGGTGACCGAGGGGCTGGCGCTGCTCACCCTGGGCCTGGTCAGCGGCTGGGGCGAGGCGTTCCCGCGCTGGGTGCCGCTCCTGCGGGGGCGCCGGGTGCCGCCGCTCGGGCCGCTGGTCGCGACGGTGCTGGGCGGGCTGGTGCTGTTCGGACTGTTCGGCCTCCAGCCGCTCGCCTGGGCCGGCGTGCTGGACGAGGTCGGGTTCGACAACGGCTGGTGGGAGGCGCTGTACCGGGTCTGCGTCACCCCGGCCGCGCTGTGGGGGCCGATCACCATCGCGCTCGGCGTCGCGTACTACCGCCGCCGCACCGCCTGAGCGCCCGGTTGGTCGTTGCCGGCGACCAGGGTGTCGGCGAGCCGCTCGGCGACGGCCGGGTCCAGCGGGCCGTGGCCGAGCAGGAAGCGGTACCAGAACACCCCGTAGACCTGGTCCACGATCAGGTCGAGGTCGGCGTGGTCGGCCAGTTCGCCGCGCTCGCGCCCCCGGGCGAGCAGGTCGTGCAGCGCGTCGCGCCGGGTGGCGGTGAAGGCCTGCATCAGTTCGGCCAGGTGCGGGTCGCGGGCGGCCTCGCGGACCAGGGTGCGCAGCGCGGAGGCCGTGGTGCTCTGCTGGGCGGCGTCGAAGGTGGTCCCGATGAAGGCGCGCAGGTCGGTGCGGAGTGCGCCGGTGTCGGGGTGGTCGGTGACGTCCTGGTCGGCGCGGTCGGTGAGGGCGTCCAGGAGGACGGCGCCCTTGGAGGGCCACCAGCGGTAGACGGTCTGCTTGCCGACGCCGGCCGCGCGGGCGATGGCGTCGATGGTGACGGGCGTGCCGTCGGATTCCGCGAGCAGGTGCAGCGCCGCGTCCAGGATCGCCCGGTGGGCCGCCTCGTTGCGGCGGCGGCCGGTGTGCGGCCGGGTGGCCTGAGCGTCGGTCTCGTTCATGGCGGTGTCCCTCTCTTCCTGTCCCCGTGCTTCCTTTCCCCGCTTGACAAGACTAGCAGTCTCGGCAAACATCGTTACCGGAACCGATGGTCTCGACAAGTTCCCGATCAAGCCGGAAGGGCCAGAACCATGAGCACTGCATCGAACCTCTTCGCCGGACAGCGCGTCGTCGTCATGGGCGGCAGCTCGGGCATCGGCGAGGCGACCGCGACCGCCTTCGCGGCCGACGGCGCCGAGGTCGTCATCACCGGCCGCGACCGGGCGAAGCTGGACGCCGCCGTCGCCCGGATCGGCGGCAAGACCGAGGGTGCGCAACTGGACGCGACCGACCCGGCCGCCCTCGCGGCCTTCTTCACCGGCGTCGGCACCGTCGACCACCTGGTCGTCGCGGTCAGCGGCGCGGCCGGCAGCGGCCCCTTTGCCCAGCTCGACCTCGCCGAGCTCGCGCACGGCTTCGACGCCAAGTTCTGGCCGCAGGTGCGCGTCCTCCAGGCCGCCCTGCCGCACCTGCGCAAGGACGGCTCGGTCGCCCTGATCACCGCCGCCTCGGCCCGCGCCGCCATCCCCGGCACCGCCGGACTGGCCGCCATCAACGGCGCCCTGGAGGCGATGGTCCCGCCGCTGGCCGTCGAACTCGCCCCGCTGCGGGTCAACGCCGTCTCGCCCGGCGTCATCGACACCCCGTGGTGGGACCGCGTCCCCGCCGAGCAGCGCACCGCGCTCTTCGACGGCCTGGCCGCCACCACCCCGGTCGGCCGGGTCGGGCGCCCCGAGGACGTCGCCCGGGCGATCCACATGTTCGCCGCCAACACCTTCGTCACCGGAGTGGTGCTCGACTGCACCGGCGGGGCCAACCTGCCGACCGGCCGCTGAGCACTGGTCGCTGATCACCGAATGGCGCGACGGCCCGCCCGGGGCACCCCGGGCGGGCCGTCCTCGCAGGTCAGGCCTAGGGTTCGAGCATGAACGTACCCGCACTGATCCCGATCCGGCACGAGCCGGGCGGGCGCACGGACACCATCGGCCGCTGGCAGGGCGGCCAGTTCTTCGCCTCGGCCGTGTGGGCCGACGGCCGGCCGTACGCGGTGCTGCACCGCTTCGACCCGGACGGTCGGCACCTGGAGTCGAGCATCCGGGCCGTCGGCACGGCGGCGGAGGCCCGGCGGCTGCTGGGGGAGTGGCTGGACGCCCTGCCCGAGCGCGCGTACGGGGACATCGCGATCGCGCAGTTCTCCGTGGAGGTCGACGGCGTGCTCTTCGGCCTCCTCCTCGACGACGAGGAGGGCGACGAGGACGACGAGGACGACGAGGAGGAAGGCCCCTGGGTCGAGCTCCACCCCGACGGCCTCGGCTTCCACGCGCCCTGGCACGGCTGCTACGACACCTGAGCTGTTACCACCTCAATGCCTCACCACTCCGCGACCCGGTAGTTCTTGAGGAACACTCCCGACACCGGGTGCCCGGCCTCGCCGCGCACGATCGGGTCGTACACCCGGGCCGCGCCGTCCACGATGTCCAGCGGGGTGCGGAAGCCCCGGGCGGCGATCCGGGTCTTCCTGGGCGCCGGGTTCTCGTCGGTGATCCAGCCGGTGTCGACGGCGCACATGTGCACGCCCTGCGGCGCGAGTTCGGCGGCGCTGGTGCGGGTGAGCATGTTGAGCGCGGCCTTGGCCATGTTGGTGTGCGGGTGGCGCGCGGTCTTGTTGCGGACGGCGAACCGGCCCTCCACCGCCGTGACGTTGACGATGTAGCGGGCGGGGTGCGGGGAGGCGAGCAGCAGCGGCAGCAGCCGGTCGCACAACAGGGCCGGGGCCAGGGAGTTGACCAGCTGGGTCTCCAGCAGCTCCGTCGGGTCGAGCGAACCGAGCGTGGCGGACCACGAGTTGGCGGGCGCGAGGTCGGGCAGCAGTCCGGCCTCGTCGGTGAGGTCGGGCAGCAGTCCGGCCCCGTCGGTGAGGTCCGGCAACGCGCCCGCGCCCGAGGGCAGTCGGGCGGCGTCGGCGAACGGCCGGAAGCCGGGCGCGTGGGTGATGGCCCGGCGGTCGGCGCCCGGCAGGGGCGCGGACTCGCCCGCCGCCAGCAGGGCGTAGGACTCCGGCGGGCGGCGCAGGGTCTGCGCGGCGTTGTTGACCAGGATGTCCAGCGGCCGTCCGTCGGTGCGCAACTGCTCGGTCAGGCCGAGGACTTGGCGCGGATCGCGGAGGTCGATGCCGACCACGGTCAGCCGCTCCCACCACTGCGCGCTGCCCTCGGCGGCGCGGAAGCGGCGGACGGTGTCCTGCGGGAAGCGGCTGGTGACGATCAGCTCGGCGCCGTCCCGCAGCAGCATCAGGGCGAGCTGGAAGCCGATCTTCACCCGCCCGCCGGTGAGCAGCGCCCGTCGGCCGCGCAGGTCGGTGGAGAGCTCGCGGCGGGCGGTGTTGTCGGCCGCGCAGCCGGGGCAGAGCATGTGGTAGAAGCCGTCGACCTGCCGGTACGGCTGCTTGCAGACATAGCACCGGCGCGGGGCCAGCAGTTCGCCCACCGGTCCTCCCGTGGCCGGGGCGAGCGGCGCGTCCTCACGGCGCTGCCGGGCGCCGGTCGCGGTGGCGGCGAGCAGGGCGGCGTCGGCCTGCCGGACGGCCTCCTTGGCCTCCTGGCGGCGGCGCTTGCGGCTCTCCGTCACGAAGGAGGTGAGCTGGCGCTCGGCGACCAGCCGGGTCCGGTCGTGGGAGGGGAGGCCGCGCAGCCGGCCCAGGGTGAGGCTGAACGCGCTGAGTTCCTCGGGGGTGAGGCCCGCCGCAGAGGCGGCTTCGCTGGTCGCGATGGTGGTGATCAGCTGTTTGTGGTCGTCCCGGACCGTCATGTCCGCCCCCTCGTTCCGTACAGGTGGGAGGGACTGTAGTTGACGGTCCGGGAGGATGGGATGCCAATTTACGTGCGGAGGTGCCGGCGGCCCCCTGGTCCGCCGGCACCTCCGACAGCCGTGTCGTCAGCCCGTGTACTTGCTGAAGATCTTCGCGAACTCGTACGGCTGCTGCGGGATGTTGGTGCACTTCGCCAGCGAGCCGCCGGTGCAGGCGTTGGCGTCCCGGGTGGCGTCCCAGAAGGCGAGCAGGCCGAGGTGGTTCTGCTGGGCGAAGGTCACCAACTGCTGGGCGGCGGCCTGGTTGTAGACCTGGTGGTCGTCGTTCTCGCCGATCATCGGGGTGACCCCGACCATGGCCCACAGCCGGGCGTCGGTCTTCGCCGGGTAGAGCGCCTTGAGCTGGCCGAAGGTCGCCTGCGCGGCCTGGACGGCGGCGTTGCCGTAGTCGCTGCCGGAGCGGTAGTAGTCCATCGCCATGATGTTCACCAGGTCCAGGTCGACCCCGGCGTCCCGGGCGGACTTGACGATGGCGACGCCCTCGCTGGTCAGGCCCTCGGGCAGGACGGGCAGGGTGAGCGAGACCTTGAGGCCGGGGTGGGCCTGCTGGAGCTTGGCGAGCGCGGCGGAGCGGCGGTCGTTGGAGGCGGTGTCGGCGATCGCCGCGCCCTCGATGTCGTAGTCGACGTAGCGCAGGTTGTAGGCGTTGACCACCGCGTCGTACTCGTTGAACAGCGAGTCCACCGAGGTGCAGGCGGCGGCGAGTTCGGTGCCGCTGGCGCCGCCGAAGGAGAGCTTGACGTCGCCGCCGGCCGCGCGCAGCGCGTCGACCTGGTCCTTGGCCCAGGCGGTGCGCGGGTCGTAGGCGTTGAACCAGCTGGCCTTGCAGCCGACGCCGGTGACGAAGCCCATGGTGTAGCCCTTGACGCCGCCGGCCTTGGCCATGTCGGGCATGGACGGGGTGGGCCAGGCGCCCATGTCGATGTACGGGGCGACGGGGAGGGCGACGTTCGGCGGCGGGGTGGTCGGGCCGCCGGTGGGCGTGCCGGTGGGTGTCCCGGTGGGCGTGCTCGTGGGCGTCCCGGTCGGCGGGGTGGTCGGCCCGCCGCCGGGGCCGGTGAGGGCGACGTCGTCGGCGAGGTAGGCGCCCTGCCCGTACCAGCCGTGCAGGTAGACGTTGACGCTGGTGGTGCTCGGTCCGGTGGTGAAACTGGCGGACAGCTGCTGCCAGTCGGCGCCGCCCGGGGTCCACACGGCGGGGTCGGTGACGCCGCTGCCGGTGGCGCCGAGGTAGACGTACCGGCCCTGCACCCAGGCGCTCAGGGTGTAGGTGGTGTTGGGCCGGACGCTGACGGTCTGGCCGCACTGCGCGGTGTCGCTCGCGCCGACCGCCCCCTTGAGGGCGTCGGCTCCGCTGTGGGCACCGGAGTTGACGATGCTTCCGGTGCCGGCGGAACAGCTCCACGGGGCGAGCGCGCCGCTCTCGAAGCCGCCGTTGACGAGCAGGTTGGCGTCCGCGGCGCCGGCGTTCCCGGCGAGGGTGGCGAGGCCGCCGGCCGCGAGCACGGTGGCGGCGGCGAGGCTCAGCAGTTTGGTCCGGCCGGCGGGGCGGCGGTGGGTGGGGGCGTGCTGGGGCGCGCTGGGCATGGGGGTGCCTCTCGGAGCGTGGGGCCGCCCGCGCCGCGAAGGGGGAGACACGGGGCGGGCGGCGGCATGGGGGCTGTTCCGGTGCGGGAGGAGCACGGTGCTGAGCATCAAACTGGACTAGACCAGCTGTGCACGTCAAGCACTTCCCGGCGTTCGGGAGCTTCCGGGAGCAGGTTTTAGGGAGGGTTTAAGGAGGCCGGCCGCTCGGCCGAGCGCGGTCCGATGGCCGTACCGGGCCGGAGACTTGACCTTGAGTGCACTCCAAGGGGGAAGCTGGTGGCGTTGATCCACTTCGGCTCAGCGGAACCACAGATCGGAGCACCGTCATGCGCAGCGTCTCGTTCGGCAGCGGCGGCCCGGAGGTCGGCGTGATCGGCCTCGGCTGCATGGGGATGACCCACGCCTACGACGTCCGGAGCCGGGACGACGAGAAGTCCGTCCGGGTCATCCACCAGGCGCTCGACCTGGGCGTCACCCTGATCGACACCGCCGACGTCTACGGCCCGTACAGCAACGAGGAGGTGGTCGGCGCCGCCCTGGCCGGCCCGCACCGCGAGCGCGCCTTCCTCGCCACCAAGGTGGGCATCGTCCCGGGCGGCGGCGGCCCCGACGTGCGCGACGGCCGGCCCGAGCACGTGCGCCGCTCGATCGACGACAGCCTGCGCCGGCTCGGCACCGACCACGTCGACCTGTACCAGCTGCACCGGGTCGACCCGGCCGTCCCGATCGAGGAGACCTGGGGCGCGCTCGCCGAGGCCGTCCAGGCCGGCAAGGCCCGCCGGATCGGGCTCTCCGAGGTCGGCGTCGAGGAGATCCGGCGCGCCCAGGCGGTGCACCCGGTGGCCTCCGTGCAGTCCGAACTGTCGCTGTGGACCAGGGACGTACTGGCCGAGGTGCTGCCGTACACCGAGGAGCAGGGCATCGCCTTCCTCCCCTTCTCGCCGCTCGGCCGGGGCTTCCTGACCGGCAGCATCTCCTCCTTCGACGAGCTGCCCGAGGACGACCTCCGCCGCCGCCTGCCGCGCTTCCAGCAGGACGCGCTCAAGGCCAACCTGGCGCTGGTCGGCAGGGTCCGGGAGGTCGCCGAGCGGCTCGGCACCACCCCGGCGCGGGTCGCGCTGGCCTGGGTGCTGGCGCAGGGCCGGTACGTCCTCCCGATCCCGGGCACCAAGACGCCGCGCTACCTGGAGGACAACGTGGGCGCGGCCGCGGTCGAGCTCTCGGCGGCCGACCTGGCCGAGCTGGACGCGCTGCCGGCCCCGGAGGGCGGGCGCTACTGAGCGCCCCGGGCCTCACCGCCACCGCGCGCGGGGCGTCACCGCTTCCGGGTCACCGCCACCGCGCGCGGGGCGTCACCGCTTCCGGGTCACCGCCACCGCGCGCGGGGCGTCACCGCCTCCGGGTCACCGCCACCGCGCGCGGGGCGTCACCGCCTCCGGGTCACCGCTCCATGACCCAGACCAGCTGCCGTCCGGTCTCGCCCGGAGCCCGGACGGCGGCCTGGGCGACCCGGTCCAGCCGGTAGCCGAGCTTGCGCGGGACGGCCGCGCTGGCGGCGTTCGCCCGGTCGCAGCGGATCTCCACCCGGACGATCCCGGGCAGCGCCAGCGCGGCCTCGGTCAGCGCCCCGGCCGCGGCGGTGGCGATGCCGCGGCCGACGTGCCGGGCCGCGACCCAGTAGCCGATCTCCAGCGCGCCCGGGCCGATCCGGGCGTGCAGTCCGAGGGCGGCGACCACCCGGCCGGGGGCCTCGTCCAGCTCGGCGAGGTACATGAAGTCCGTCCCGGCCTCCCAGGCGGCGGTGCCGGCCCTGGTCCGTTCGGCGGTCCGGGCCCGGGTGGGGACTTCGGCCGCCCAGTCCAGCCAGGGCCGCAGGTGCTCCAGGTTGGCCCGGACGGCCCGGTGCAGGGCCGGTGCGTGGGCGCTGCGGCGGCGGTGCAGGGAGAGGCCGCCGGGCAGCCGCAGCAGTTCGGGCGGCCGTCCGGTGGTCACCTCGGGTGCCGCCCGGGCGGGCTCGCAGGACTGCGGCAGTGCGGGGCTCATGGCGGCGATTATGTCCTTGGCCCGGACCTGCCACATCCGGGCGGGGGCGCATCCCGTCCCGCCGACCGGCGGGGGCGGGCGACGCGCTTCGGGGCGCGCCCCGCCGTGCGCTTCGGGACGCGCCCCGCCGTGCGCTTCGGGGCGCGTCCCGCGGGCGCGGCGGCGCGCCGCCCGGCGCGTCAGAGCCGGATCATCACCTCGTCCAGCTCCTTGCGCCGCAGGTCCGGCACCCGCGCCCCCTCGGCGGGGTAGCCCACCGGGATCACGTACGCGGCCCGCTCCTCCGCCGGGCGCCCGCACACCTCGTTGAGGAAGCGCATCGGGCTCGGCGTGTGGGTCAGGGTGGCCAGCCCGGCCTGGTGCAGCGAGGCCAGCAGCAGTCCGACCGCGATCCCCACCGACTCCTTGGTGTAGTACGGGCGCGGCGAGTTGGGGCCCTTGTGCACCTCGAAGACCACGATCACGGCCGGCGCGTCCTCCAGGAACGGCTTGTGCCAGTCGGTGCCGATCGGCGCCAGCGCGGCCAGCCACTCCTCGGACGCCCGGTGGCCGTAGAACTCGCGCTCCTCCGCCTCGGCCGCCTCGCGCAGCAGCCGCTTGCGCTCCGGGTCGGTGATCACCACGAAGCGCCAGGGCTGGACGTGGGCGCCGCTGGGCGCGGTGCTCGCGGTGCGGACGGCCCACTCGACCACCCCGTCCGGGATCGGTTCGGTGGAGTAGTCGCGGACGGTCCGGCGCTGCGCCATCACGTCGTGGAAGGCCTTGCTGCGGGCCTCGGCCTGGTGGGCCGGCACCGTCATCGGGGTGAGCGGGACGGTCGGGTGGGGCGTCCCTGCCACTGTGCTGTCAACCATGGCCGACAGCACAGCACATGACGGCCGCTCCGGGAAGAGGTAGAGACCAATTCCCGGAGCGGCCGGCTGCGCTTCGACGGACCTACAGCTCGTGCACCCGGCCGTCCCGGACCTCGATCCGCCGGTTCACCGCCACCGTGTCCAGCATCCGCCGGTCGTGGGTGACCAGCAGCAGGGTGCCGGTGTACGAGGCGAGCGCAGACTCCAGCTGCTCGATCGCCGGCAGGTCCAGGTGGTTGGTGGGCTCGTCCAGCACCAGCAGGTTGACCCCGCGGGCCTGCAGCAGCGCCAGCGCGGCCCGGGTGCGCTCGCCGGGGGAGAGGGTGCTCGCCGGGCGCAGCACGTGCACCGCCTTGAGGCCGAACTTGGCCAGCAGGGTGCGCACCTCCTCCTCGGTGAGCTCCGGTACGGCGGCCGCGAAGGCGTCCGCCAGCGGCTCCCCACCCAGGCTGTGCTTGTTCTTGAAGATGTGCCCGCGCGCCTGGTCCACCTCGCCGACCACCACGCCGGAGCCCAGCACGGCACTGCCGGAGTCGAGTTCGAGCCGGCCGAGCAGGGCCGCCAGCAGGGTGGACTTGCCCGCGCCGTTGGCCCCGGTGATCGCGACCCGGTCGGCCCAGTCGATCTGCAGGTCCACCGGGCCGAAGGCGAAGTCGCCGCGCTTGACGGCGGCCGCGCGCAGGGTGGCCACCACCGAGCCGGAGCGCGGCGCGGTGGCGATCTCCATCCGCAGCTCCCACTCCTTGCGCGGCTCCTCGACCACGTCCAGCCGCTCGATCATCCGCTGGGTCTGCCGGGCCTTGGAGGCCTGCTTCTCGGTGGACTCGGTGCGCTTCGCCTTGGCGTTCTTGTCGTTGTCGCCGCCCTTGCGGCGGGCGTTGCGGACGCCGTGCTCCATCCAGTTGCGCTGCATCTGCGCCCGGGCCTCGAGCGAGGCCTTGGTGTCGGCGTAGTCCTCGTACTCCTCGCGGGCGTGCCGGCGGGCCACCGCCCGCTCCTCCAGGTACGCCTCGTAGCCGCCGCCGTACAGGTTGACCTGCTGCTGGTGCAGGTCCAGCTCCAGCACCTTGGTCACGGTGCGGGCCAGGAACTCGCGGTCGTGGCTGATCAGCACGGTGCCGGCGCGCAGGCCCTTGACGAAGGACTCCAGCCGCTCCAGGCCGTCCAGGTCGAGGTCGTTGGTGGGCTCGTCCAGCAGGAACACGTCGTAGCGGGAGAGCAGCAGCGAGGCCAGGCCCGCGCGGGCCGCCTGGCCGCCGGAGAGCGCCGTCATCGGCAGGTCGAGGGAGACCTTGAGGCCGAGTGAGTCGGCCACCTCCTCGGCCCGCTCGTCCAGGTCGGCACCGCCGAGGTCCAGCCAGCGGTCCAGGCTCGTCGCGTACGCGTCGTCGGCGCCCGGGCGGCCCTCGACCAGGCCCTCGGTGGCCTCGTCCAGCTCGGCCTGGGCGGCCGCCACGCCGGTGCGCCGGGCCAGGAAGTCGCGCACCGACTCGCCCTCGCGGCGCTCCGGCTCCTGCGGCAGGTGGCCGACGTTGGCGCTCGCCGGGCTGAGCCGCAGCGAGCCGCCCTCGGGGGTGTCCAGGCCGGCCAGCAGCCGCAGCAGGGTCGACTTGCCGGCGCCGTTCACGCCGACCAGGCCGATCACGTCGCCGGGGGCGACGACCAGGTCCAGGCCGGAGAAGAGGGTGCGTTCGCCGTGACCGGCGGCGAGGTCCTTGACTACGAGTGTCGCGCTCATGATGGAGCCGATTGTAGGAGGAGCGGGCCCCGAGCCGGAAAAGCCGGCGGGGCCGCGGCTGCGCTCCGGCAGTCGCGGCCCCGCACGGGACCGGGGCGGGTCTCAGCCCTCGGTCACCCGGCCTTCTCGGAGAACGGTCACTTGGCCTTCTTGGAGAAGTAGTCGAACATGTGCGCCGCGACGTCCTCCAGGTAGGGGCCCGCCTCGTAGGTGTTGGCGCCGTTGCCGACGGAGGTGTCGCTGACCAGGGCCGGCTTGCCGTCCTTGGTGGTGTACCAGCCGCCGCCGCTGCTGCC
This sequence comes from Kitasatospora sp. NPDC028055, assembly GCF_040637885.1. NCBI lineage: Bacteria > Bacillati > Actinomycetota > Actinomycetes > Kitasatosporales > Streptomycetaceae > Kitasatospora > Kitasatospora sp. NPDC028055. The sequence continues at coordinate 28,704 of NZ_JBEZXE010000023.1, forward strand.
GCCGGTCATGTTGCAGCCGATCATCAGCATCGCCGGGCGGCTCGGGTCACCGGGCTTCGCGGCCGGCTTGCCGCCGTCGCAGTGCTCCAGCTCGACGCCGTCGAAGGGCTTGCCCTCCGGGAAGCCGTAGTTGGCGACGGAGGCGAGCTGGTCGCGCGGGGCGTTGAACCACAGCGGCACGGAGCCGCCGACGGTCTCCTCCAGCGACTTGCCGTTCGGGTCCGGGTTGGCGACCTTGATGATGCCGAAGTCGTACTGGCTCCACGGACCGCCCTTCTCCGGGTCGGCCTCCTGGGTCCACTGCGGGGAGACCATGCCGGCGGTCGCGCCCCACTCGCCGTACGGCTCGGCGTCGTCCAGCTTGGACTTCTGCTTGTTGCCGTTGCTCAGCACGCCGTTGCTGTTGAAGGCCGGGGCGAAGGTGATGTCGGTGTAGTACTTGTTGCCCTTGCCGCCGTGCAGGCAGTGGCTGGCGGTCCACACCAGGTTGCTCTTGCCCGGGTTGGCCGGGTCGGAGACGACGGTGCCGGAGCAGACGTAGTCCTCGTTGCCGTCCTTGAAGAAGATCTTGCCGTTGACGTGCATGTTCTTCGGGAACGGGTGCGCCACGGGCTTGGCGGCGACCACCGAGGGCAGCTGGTCCGGGCCGGTCGGCGGCTGGGCGGCGGTGGGCTGGGCCGGGGCCGCGCTCGTCGGCTGGGCCGGGGCGGCGCCCGTCGGCTGCCCGGTGGGCTGGGCCGGCGCCTGCGGCAGCGGCTTCGGCTTGGCGTTCAGCAGCTTCTGCAGGGTCCAGTAGCCCTTGGTCGCCGGGGTGATCACGTTGGCCTGGGCCCACTTGTCCCAGTCCTCGAGCTTCCAGGTCTTCAGCTCCTGGACCGTCGGCAGCTTGATCGGAGCCGCGCCCGGCTTCCCGGAGGTGCTGGCCGCGACCGACGGCGCGGAGGTCTGGGCGCCGGCCGGGTCGCTGTTGTCCGGGCCGCAGCCGGTGGCGACCACCATGGTCAGCGCGGCGACGGAGGCGCCGAGGACGGCACGGCTCGGCCGGGATATCGGTGACATGAGTTCAAATCCCCCTGTTGACTTCCGCCATACGGCCCGGTCCTCGGGTACGGCCGGCTGGGGCCGCAGGTATGGCAGGTGAGGAGTCTGCCATGTGGATAAGGAACTCCTTACAGGTGCCCCCGGCCGGTACGAGGCTGTCACCGGATCGGCACCGGATCGGCACGGGGGCTTTGCCGGGGTCGAATTCGCCCGGGCGTTGCGGCGGCATCGCGGCGGCGCTGCGGTGGTGTCGCCGTGCTGTCCCGGTGTCGTGGTGGCCGGATCGAGTTGCCGGATAAATCGGTTGCACGCGTCCGTCGGGGCTCCTAGCGTGGTTCCCGTCATCCGCCAGACAAGGAGAAGGCCGTTGCTCTACTGAGGTCCCGGGACACCGCCCCCGCCACGCAGGCCCCGCTGCCGTTGCCGCTGTCGTTCTCGCGGCCGCAGCCGCAGCCGCAGCCGTAGCCCTTGCCGTGTGGTGTGCGAGTGTGCGACCTCAGTCACGGCCCCCTGGCGCGTCATCGCGCCGTCCTGTCCTCCGGCCGTCCCGGTTCCGCACCCGCGGTGTCTCCCCGTGTTGCTCGTCACCCCTTCAGCAACCACCCGGGAGGCCTTGCATGGCACAACCCACCACCGCCGTCCTCTGCACCGACCTCGCGTTCGAGTGGCCCGACGGCAAACCCGTCCTGGACGGCTTCCACCTCGCCGTCGGCCCCGGCCGCACCGGACTCATCGGCCTCAACGGGGCCGGCAAGTCCACCCTGCTGCGGCTGATCGCCGGCGAACTCACCCCCACCGGCGGCACCGTCCGGGTCGAGGGCGAACTCGGCCACCTGCCGCAGGGCCTCACCCTCGACACCGGCCTGCGGGTCGACGAGGCGCTCGGCATCCGGGCCGCCCGCGAGGCCCTGCACGCCATCGAGTCGGGCGACACCGACCAGCGGCACTTCGACGCCGTCGGCGACGACTGGGACGTCGAGGAGCGCGCCCGCGCCACCCTCGACAAGCTCGGCCTGCGCCGCCTCGGCCTCGACCGCACCACCGGCGAACTCTCCGGCGGCGAGGCGGTGTTGCTGCGACTGGCCGCCCTGCTGCTGCGCCGCCCCGACGTGCTGCTGCTGGACGAGCCCACCAACAACCTCGACCGGGCCGCCCGTGAGCGGCTCTACGAGACGGTGGCCGGCTGGCAGGGCGCCATGGTGATCGTCAGCCACGACCGCGAACTGCTCCGGCACGTCGACCAGATCGCCGACCTCCGGGACGGCGGGGTGACGTGGTACGGCGGCAACTACGACGACTACGAGCGCACCCTCGCGGCCCAGCAGGAGACGGCCGAGCGGCTGCTGCGCAACGCCGAGGCCGACGTCCAGCGCCAGAAGCGGGACTTGGCCGAGGCCCGCACCAGGCTGGACCGCAGCGCCAGCTACGGCAAGAAGCGCTCGGTCACCCGCAACGACCCGCACATCTTCGCCGGGATGCTCAAACGCAAGGGCCAGGAGACGGCCGGCCGGCTCACCGGCATGCACGCCGAACGGCTGGAGGAGGCCAGGGCGCGGCTGACCGCCGCCGAGGAGGCGGTGCGTGACGACGCCGAGATCCGGATCGACCTGCCGCGCACCGAGGTGCCGGCCGGGCGCACCGTGCTCACCCTGCAGAAGGTCAAGCTGCCCTTCGGCGCCACCGTCGACCTCGACCTGCGCGGCCCCGAGCGGATCGCCCTGGTCGGGCGCAACGGCTCCGGCAAGACCACGCTGCTGCGCACCATCGCGGGCGAACTCTCCCCGCTGGAGGGGCAGATCACCACCCCGGAGGGGCTGCGCCACCTGCCGCAGCGGCTCGACCTGCTGGACGACGCCCTCACCGTCGTGGAGAACGTCAAGCGGTTCGCCCCCGCCGCCGGGGACAACGCGATCCGGGCCCGGCTGGCCCGCTTCCTGTTCCGGGGCGCCCGGGCCGAGCAGCCGGTCGGCACGCTGTCCGGCGGCGAGCGCTTCCGGGCGACACTGGCCGCCCTGCTGCTGGCCGACCCGCCGCCGCAGCTGCTGCTGCTCGACGAGCCGACCAACAACCTGGACCTCGCCAGCGTCCGCCAGCTCACCCAGGCGCTGGCCGCCTACCGGGGCGCGCTGATCGTGGTCAGCCACGACCTGCCCTTCCTGCGCGGCCTGGGGCTGACCAGGTGGCTGGAGTTGGAGGGCGAACTGAGGGCGGTGGATCCGATGTAGCGGCTACTGATACTGGTACTGGTACTGGTACGGCTACTGGCGCGGCTGGTGCTGCCGCTGTCGGTCCTGGTCGCCCTGGTCGCCCCGGGCGTTCTGGTGGCCCTGGTCGCCCTGGGCGTCCTCGGCGAATACCCGGCGGGCCGTGCTCAGGGCGGAGTCCTTGAGCGCGGCCAGCTCCTCGGGGCTGTACACCGGGGTCCGGAGGTCCGGCGCGATGCCCGGGCCGTCGAAGGTGCCGCCGCTGCGGGTGAGGTACTTCTCGTTCGGCAGGACGACCGCGAAGTCCGGTGAGAGCGGCTTGATCAGGACGTCCGAGAAGACGCCCTGGGTGTTCTCGCCGATCCGGGTCACGTGCGGGGAGCGGCCCATCAGCGCCTGGGCGAAGGTCTCCGCCGCGCTGGCCGAGATCGAGGAGGTGAGCAGGGCCACCGGCCCGGTGAAGTGCTCGCCGTCCGAGGGCTCCACGGGGACGGGCACGGGCCGGGTGAACTTCGTCGGGTCGGCCGGGTCGTTCCGCGCCACCTTCCGGTAGGCGAGGTACGGGCGGTCGGTGAGCCGGGCGGCGATGTGCAGCCCCAGCGCGTCCGAGCCGCCGCCGTTCAGCCGGACGTCGAGCACCAGCCCGCTGAGCCCGTCCGGGTCGGCGAGCAGGGCGTCCAGCGCCCTGTCCAACTCGGCGACCTGGCTGCGGTAGTCGCCGTCGGTGTAGCCGGCGAAGCTGCCCACCCGCAGGTAGCCGACGCCGTCGGGAAGCCGGCCCACCCCGAGCTTCCCACCGGCGAAGAGTTGCTCCGGGCCGGTGAGCTGGGCGGCGACGGCCTCCCCGGCCCGGGTGGTCAGCTCCTTGGTGCGCACCGTCGAGCCGGGCCGCCGCCCGCCGAACACCGGTGTCGGCTGCCCGTCGACGATCCGTGCCAGCCCGGTGTGGGCGTCGCCGAGCGGCCGCAGCATGTCGACGAACACCTCCTGCAACTGGTCGGCGGTCGTCGTCGGCGTGATCCTTCGGCGCTGCTCGTCCCGGACGGCGTGCCAGTCGATCCCCTTGGCCGCGAAGAAGGGGTAGTTCTCCGCGAAGTCCTCCCAGAACCGGTCGAAGACCGCGAGCGGGTCGTTCGGTGCCGGGGTGGTGCACAGCGCCGGCAGTGCGGGGATCCGGTACAGGTCCTTGGTGCCGACCCCGCCCTCCTCACGGTCGACCAGCCGGTCGCGGCCCTTCGGGGTGAGGGTCACCGCGTTGGTGCCCGTGACGTAGCGGACGGTGCCGTCCGGTCCGGGCGAGCCGGCCTGCGTCGCGGTGATCCAGCCGGGCACGCAGCTGTGCGCGGTCACGTCGTAGGTGGTCAGCCGGCCTCCGTCGACGGCGACCACCGTGCCGTAGCCGTCCATCCGCCAGACGCCGGTCAGCGGACTCCCCGGCCGCCCCTCGGCCGCGGCCGCCGCCGTCCCGGCCGTCGGCCCGATCACTGTCGCGAGCGCCGTGGCGAGCACCACCGTCGTCGCCAGTGCCGTCGTGGCGGCCGCCGCCCGGCCGACCTTCCCGTACCTCAGCTCCAGCCCTTGCCGGCTCTGCTTCATTTTCGGCCTCCGCCGACTCTGCTTCATTTTCGGCCTCCGCCGAGTGGCCGGCCTCCCCCGCGGAACCCCTCCGCCGCCGTGCCCACGACGCTACGGTCGCCCGTACCGCCCGGGCGTCATCCGACGCGCCGCTCCCGTCCCTCCTCCGGGCGCACTCGCACGCCCGGGCGAACCGCCTCGGGAGGGATGGACGGCAAACCCTTTTGACGGCGGGTGGAAAATCCGTCGCGCACAGGTGTCCCCGGCTGCCACCCGCCCGGGCTGCCACCCCGCCCCGGCTGTCACCCGCCCGGGCCGTGCCCCCGCGGTCCCTCACCCCGGCAGGACGAAGCCCGACTCGTAGGCCGCGATCACGGCCTGGGTGCGGTCCCGGGCGCCCAGCTTGGCCAGCACGCTGCCGACGTGGGTCTTCACCGTCTCCTGGCTCACCACCAACTGCCGGGCGATCTCCGCGTTGTTGAGCCCGGTGGCCATCAACCGCAGTACCTGGCCCTCCCGTTCGGTCAGCCGTCCGATCGGCCCCCGGTCCGCGGCGGCCCCCCGCCGGCCGTCCGCGCCGTGCCGCAGCGCGAGTTCGCGCACCGCCGCCGGGAACAGCAGCGAGTCCCCGCGCGCGACCAGTCGCACCGCCTGCACCATCTCCTCGGCCCGGGCCCGCTTCAACAGGAAGCCGGCCGCGCCCGCGCGCAGCGCGTCGTACACGTGGTCGTCGTGCTCGAAGGTGGTGACCACCAGGATCCGCGGCGGCTCGGCCATCCCGCCGACCAGCTGCTCGGTGGCCCGGATCCCGTCGATGCCGGGCATCCGGACGTCCATCAGCACCACGTCCGGGCGCAGTTCGCGCACCAGCGGCACGACCTCGGCGCCGTCGGCGGCCTCGCCGACCACGGAGAGGTCCGGTTCGGCGTCGATCACCACCCGCAGGCCCATCCGGACCAGGCGCTCGTCGTCCGCGATCACCACGCGGACGGGCCCGTCCCCCGCGCCGTTGCCGTCGTTCATCCCCCAGTCCCTCCCAGCGGCAGCCACACGGCCAGCCGCCACGTCGTCCCGTCCTCGCTCGGCCCCACGGCGCTCCCGCCGCGCAGGGCCGTCGCCCGTTCCCCGATCCCGCGCAGCCCGCGCCCGCCGCCGGGGCGGCTCGGGCGGGCCGGGCCCAGCGGGTTGGTCAGTTCGATCTCCAGCCGGCCCGCGTCCAGCGCGACCCGCAGTCCCGCCGGGGCGGGCCCGGCGTGCCGGAGCACATTGGTCAGGCCCTCCTGGACGATCCGGTACGCCTCGCGGGAGACCTCGGCGGGCAGCGCGCCCAGGCCGGGCGCCAGCTCGGCGTCCACCGTCACGCCGGTGCGGGCGAGTTGGCGCAGCAGGTCGTCCAGCCCGGCCAGCGTGGGCCCGGCCGGTCCGGCGCCGCCGTCCTCCTCCTCGCGCAACAGCCCCAGCACGGTGTCCAGTTCGGCGACGGCCCCGCGCGCGGTCTCCTCGATCGCGCGCAGCGCCTCCGCGGCGAAGTCCGGGTCGGTGCGCAGCACCCGGGCGGCCGCGGAGGCCTGGATGCCGACCGCGCTGAGCGCGTGCCCGACCGAGTCGTGCAGTTCCCGGGCCAGCCGGTTGCGCTGGGCGAGCACGGTGGCCCGCCGTTCGGCGGCGGCCAGCCGCTCCTCCGGGGTGGGGCCGAGCAGCCTGGGCGCCCAACGGGCCAGCAGCGCACCGCAGCCGGCGTTGCTGACGACGATCAGCAGCAGTACGGCCAGGCCCAGCGCGGGGCCGGTGAGCATCCAGTCGGGGAAGCGGTCCGTCCAGTAGCCGGCGAAATCCCTGGACCCGACGAGGCCGAACATCAGCACCACCGCGAAGGGCGTCCCGGCCAGCGTCATCCCGGCGACCACCCCGCCGGTGAACAGGTGCAGCACGAAGAACGCGGCGGTCCGCCGCCGGGCGGCCCAGGACCGGGACGGCCCGGTGGCCAGTTCCTCCGGCCGGGCCACCGCGCACAGCGCCCGGGCGGCCGCGCCCTCCAGCCCGCGGACGGTCGGCACCAGTGCGGTCACCGCGGCCATCGGCAGCGAGGTGAACAACGACAGGATCTGCAACAGCAGTTGGCGGGCGTGCCCCTGGTTCGGGTTGAGCGCCCCGAGCCCCACCGTCGACAACAGGTAGTAGGGCATCAGCAGGGCGCCGCCCAGCACCAGGTGCACCCAGCGCAGTCGGGCCCGCCGCCCGAACAACACCTCGCCCGCCCGCCGGATCCGGCCGCCCCCCGTACTCACCCGGGCGACTTTACGTCAGTGCCGCCGGAGTCGTCGGCGCTGCGGGGGCTGTCCGTGCCGCCGGGGCCGTCAGCGCTGGCGGGCCCGGAAAACCTGCGGGCGCCGGCCCCCCGTTCGGTCAGGGCCACCGAGCCCACGGCCAGCATCAGGGCCCCGGCCGTGAACTGCCCGGCCTCCACCAGGGCCATGAACCCCGGCACGGCCCGCGGCAGGTCCGGAACCGTCGTCGAGGTCCCGAACGCCACCAGCAGGAAGCCGCCCCAGCCGAACAGCGAGCCCGCGCCGGTCCAGGCCACCAGCAGCGGCACCCGCAGCCGCCGTCGCGGCCCGATCCGGAAGACCAGCACCAGCAGGGCCAGTGCCGCGGCGACGGCGGTCACGGCGGTCGCCGCGTCCATCGTCGCCATCGACCGGCCGTACTCCTCGGCCATCCGCAGCGGCAGTCCCACCCGCCCGCCCGCCGCCCAGTACGCCCGGGCCGTTGCGACCCCCAGCGCGACCAGCGCGGCCGCCGTGGCGAAGGCCCGCTGCACAGTGCGGGTGGGGGAGTCGGGCAGGTCGCCGATCCGGTCGTGGAGCAGGCCCGTCCAGCGTCGGCGGGCGTAGAGCGCGAACGCGGTGAACAGGGCGGCGCCCTGCACCCCGAAGCCCCCGTAGACCAGGGCGTACACCCACCCCGCCAGACCGTCGTCGGCCTGCTGCGCCGCCGTTCGGTGCTCCGCCCCGAACACCAGCGAGCCGAGCAGGTCCAGCGGGACGACCACCAGGATCGTCCCCAGCAGGCCGGTCGCCACCCACATCGGGAACGCCACCAGCGCGGCCGGGGCCCGCCGCCCCCACGGCCGGACGAAGGCGAGCGCGAGCAGCAGCGCGACCACGTCCATGCCGAAGGTGAGGAGGTTGAGCGTCCACAGGCCGTCCAGCGCCTTCCCGTCCCGCGCGCCCACGTGGGAGCCGGACAGCCACAGCAGTTTCAGCGTCAGATAGGGCACCGTGGCGACCATCGCGATCCCGGCCGCCGCCCCCCGCACCATGTCTTCCTTGCGCCTCATGCCCCTACGCTGCCGCCGCACCCCGGGCCCCGGCCTCGGCCCGGGGTGCGATCCCCCTCCCCCCGGCGGGGGATCTTCCGGTCCTCCCTAGGCCATCCGGTGGATCAGCCGGTCCTCCTGGTCCACCCGCCCGTCCGGGTCCGGCACCAGCCCGAGCCGCTCGGCCAGTCGGCGCGACGGCAGGTTGTCCGCCCTGATCAGCGCCGTCACCGGGATCCCGGGGAACCGCGGCAGCGCCTCCGCCATCGCCGCCCGGCACGCCTCCGCCGCGTACCCCTTGCCCCACGCCGACGGCCGGAACCGGTAGTACAGGTTGAACACCGGCTCCCCGTCCAGCGAGTGCAGGAACAGCCCGGCGACCCCGATCACCACCTCCGGCTCCGCCCGGGTCGCCACCATGCAGTACCCCACCCCGTCCCGCGGCCAGTCCGCCACGAACCCGGCCAACTGCTCCCGCGCCGCCGCGAGATCCCGCTGCGGCCCGTGCGGGTTGTACCGGTTGGTCTCCGGATCCCCGTGGATCGCGAACATCACCTCCGCGTCCCCCTCCTGCGGCCGGCTCAACACCAGCCGCTCGGACACGGCGACGACCGTCCGGGCATCGGCGGGCAGATCGGTGGTGGTCATGGCGGTTCCCCCTGTCATTCGTAATGGTCCAATGGCACGATAGACCATTACGCCGACGCCCGCCCGTCCATTTCCTACAGGATCGGCTCACACCCGATCGCCTTGCCCCCGGCGGCGAGGAACTGCTTCCAGGTCTCGTCGTCGTTGGGGATGAGCTTCTGGGCACCGTCCCAGCTCAATCGGAAGACAGTGGGCTTGCCCTGGCAGGACGTCACCATCTCGTCCGGTCCGACCCAGCGGGCCCGGCCGAGCCCCGGTTCGTCCTTCGGGGCAACCGAGGTCAGGAGCCGCGGCTCGGTGCCGATGGTGAAGGAGACGGAAGGGCCGGGGTTTGCGTCGGTGTGGATGTGGCAGGCCCACAGGGGGTCGGTGGCGGTGGTCGCGGTTTCCCGGAGGCCGCGGTTCCCCGGCAGGTCAGGCAGGGTGAACCCGGGCAGACCACAGATGGCGCTGTGGTTGAGATCGTGGTCCGTTCCGGCCTCCGACAGGACGTGCGGCGCCGGCATCGGCGTCGATTCGCAGGTTCGCTGGCCCGCGATCTGGTTGGCCACCGCCACGGAGAGTCCTGCGAGCTCTCGGGCCCCGGGTCCGTCGTCACCCGAACTGACCGTGACCCGCAGCCCACTGCCGCAACCCTCGGGGAGCAGTGCCCACGCCCGGTGGTCGGAGGCCGCGCCGGCCGCACCTCCGTTGGCCGAAGCGGCGAACAGCCGGGCTCCCGAGTCGTCCGCGAGGGCGGAGAGCCCGGTGTTCTCGCGTAGCTCCACCGTGACCGACCGGTCGTTTCCGAAGATTCCACGACTCACCGTTGCCACGCAGGATGCGGTGCCGCTGCGTAGTTGCCCGTTGCCGTACGTGTGCTCGCTGACCCGGCCCGATCCGAGTGCAGCGGTGAGCGCGTCGGCGCTCACGGTGCCGCTGCACACGCTGTCCGGTCCGAACGCATTGCTCAGGTTGTTCGCGAGGAACGCCCCCGCACCGGCCACCACCACCGTCACTGCGGTCACGGCCACGGCGGCCCGTACGCGTGGACGGCGGCTGCTGTCGGAAGGCTCGTGTCGTTGCTCCGTCACGCGATCACCCATTGCCGAACGCGGCCCTGTAGGCCTGGGTGATCGACGTGTAGTAGTGCATCTTCGCCGTGTCGGACAGTTGGAGCAGTTGCGCGTCGCGGAGAGGGATGCCGGACTCGTCGGCCTTCGTTTTGAGCATGTCCGGCACCTGCATCTGTCCGGCGCTGTAGAGGCTGCTGATGTTGCCCTGGGCCTTGGAGTTGATGGCGTCAGCCGTACTGTTCGCCCAGTTGCTGGTGGCGACGTCCACATAGCGCTGGGCGATGTCGCCCACCGGCAGCCAGGCCGAACCGGGCAGCATGTTCGCGATCGTGCCGATGTAGTGGTACTTCATCTTGGCTTCCCAGTTGGCCTTGAACACGGCGTCGTCCCGATGGTTCGTGATGGTGTTCGCCTGGACCGCGTCGAGCGACCCGAGGGCCTTGCTGGCGTCGTTGACGAGCATCTCGAACTTCGGATCCGGACGGCCGTTGACGTCCTTGAATACCTCCGGGCCGTACTCGGCCATCCGTCGGGCCACCTCCCGGCTCTCGCTCAGGTGGATCAGCGCGTACGCCTCGGGGTCCTCGGCGGTTCCCCGGATCGCCCGGAGCAGTTGCTCGCGGGTGGTGTTCAGCCCGCCCGGTTCGGAGGGGCCGGCCATGTCACGGCTGAGGATGTCGTGGGTGTCGGCGACGTATTCACTGATCAGCCCGGCCATCGGGCGACGCAGCCCGGAGTACATGGCGGCCTGGTCGCCCGCCTTGTCCCCGCCCAGCGCCGAGAGTGCACCGTCCATGATCCGCGTCATCATCGCGTCGTGCGGTCGTACGGGTGGCAGAGTGCTGCCGGGCTCGCGGCCGGTTGCCGCGCCGTCCAGCATTTCGACGAACATCCGGTGGGAGGTCTTGGGCAGCACACCCGGGGGAAGCCTGCTCTCCTGGTCGTCGCTGGGCCAGCCGCGGTCCCTGAGCAGGTGGGTGAGGTTCTGGTTCTGGCTCGGGTCGAGGAAGGCCTGGGTCGTCGCCAGATCGCCCTTCATCATCCGCAGCAGCGGGGCCAGCGGGTCGCCCTTCTCGGGGTTGTTGAGCCAGTTCGGGCCCCACAGCTCCTCGCCCTTGACCTTGCTGGAGGCCTCGTAGTCGAGCAGGTCGGTGCCGACCCTGCGGACGAAGGCCGGATCGAAGTTCCCCTTCGCTTCCATGAGGGCGGTGAGTGCGGGGTAGTTGTCGTTCCATCCTGCCGCCGAGCCGCCCGGGCGGCGGGCGGCCGCGAAGAGTCCGGCCTCCCAGTCCTTGCCCATGCCGCCGTTGCGGGTGGCGTTGGCGAGAAGCACCGACAGGTTGCCGTAGACGTCCTGGTAGCCCTTGGCGTTGTGGTTGCCGTGGGCGAGGTCACCGTAGGCCTTGCTGTACTCCAGGAAGGCTTCCGGGCCGGTCTTGCCGCCGTAGTTGAGGCCGTTGAGTAGCGAGGTCGCGAAGTCCTTGTTCCCCGTGTTGGCGGCCAGCAGGGTCTGCAGTTCCTTGAGCTGGTCGTCGGAGAGGCTGCCGCCCTTGGACATCAGGTCGGTGGCCCGCTTGGCGTCGGTGACCGGGCCGGTGCGGCCGGGCGTGGGGTTGAAGACGGCGTCGCTGGTGCCGATGTCGCTCTGGAGGTGGAGCGTGGCCAGCTGATCGGCGGCGGTGGCCTTCTCGACAGCCTTGGTCAGGCGTTCCGACACGGCCTTGGCCTTGGCGTTCAGGTCTCGCGCCAGCTGTTCGCTGTCGGGGTCGTTCTTCGCCCCCTTCGGCAGACTCCAACTCACCGTGCCGTCGGCCGAGACGGTGAGTCCCTGCGTCTGGGCGTCGTGGAGGGCCGTGTCGAGGTCGCGGCGGGCGGCGGTGAAGTCCTCGGCGGCGGTCTTCATGATCGCGGCGAGGGCGGTGGCGACGGCCGAGCCCTTCTTGAAGTCGTCGTCGATGCCCTGCAGCGCCTTGGTCGCGCTGTCGGCGGCATCGCCCTTCCAGCCGGCCCGCTGCGCGGTACTGGTGAGGTCCTTGGTGACCCGGCCGTCGAGGGCGGTGAGGGCCTTGGCGACCCCGGCCCATGCCTCGGCGGCGTCGGAGACCCCGGAGAAGTCGGCTTCGTGCAGTTCCTTGAAGGACACCATGTGTCCGTTCCCCCTTCTGACTTCTACCGGGCCGCGCGCAGGTCGGCGACGGTCGTGATCTCGTTGGAGTGGTAGTTCTGCCGGGTCTGGTCGAGGCCGGTGGCGGCGTTGCCGAGCTTGTCGTGCAAGGTCTTGCACTGGTTCAGCCAGCGCTCCGTGGCGCCGGTGAGGGCGCCGCCGAAGGAGAAGCCGCGGATCTTGGTCGACGCGGTGCTCGCGTACTCGGTGAGGCTGTGCGCGCCGGGCCCGGCCTTGCTGTTGGCGCCGTCGAGGTCGGTGGCGATCTGGCGGGCCACCCCGGCGGAGGCGGTGAGCTCGTACGGGGTGTCCAGCTGGCTGGTGGCCTTGCCGGGCGGGATGAGGGGGAGGGGTGGCACGGTGTTGCCGCCGTCGGCCGGGGCCGGCGGGGCGTACGGCGACTTCTTGGCCGTGGTGGTCGGCATCGGGTCCGTGGCCGGGGCGACCGGCCCGGTGGTGAAGTACGGGCTGCCCATGTCTGCGTGTTCCTCCCCTGGTCGGCGGGGGTTCGTGCACCCCCTTCGGCATGACGACCGTACAGGTCGGCTCCGTCAGTACACCGACGCACCCTCCGTGCCGCCGGTTGCACTGGGCGTGATCGGCTCCATCAAGGTTTCGTCAGGAGGGAATTGGCGGGGGATCGGCGACGCGGCTGCGCGGGCGAGGGCTTGTTACCGGCGGGTCGCTTCCCTATCATCGCGAGTGTTACAGCTTTACTGTCAAACCCCGGAGGGGCTGCGGCCAGTGCGTGACGCGAGCAATTCGGCGAGCAGTCCGGCGACCGCCCCGGCCGCCGGTGCGGGCCCGTTGGCGGGCGTTCGGGTGGTCGAGCTCGCCGGGATCGGGCCGGGGCCGTTCGCGGCCATGCTGTTGGGCGACCTCGGGGCGGACGTGGTGCGGGTGGACCGCCCGGAGCCCTCGCCGCTCGGGACGGACCCGGCGTACGACGTGACCAACCGGAACAAGCGGTCGGTGCTGGTGGACCTCAAGTCGCCGGAGGGGCCCGGCCTGGTGCTGGACCTGGTCGAGCGGGCCGACCTGTTGATCGAGGGCTACCGGCCGGGGGTGGCGGAGCGGCTCGGGGTGGGCCCCGGGGCGTGCCTGGCGCGCAACCCGGCCCTGGTGTACGGGCGGATGACCGGGTGGGGCCAGCAGGGGCCGCGGGCCGCCACCGCCGGGCACGACCTCGGGTACGCGGCGGTGGCCGGGGTGCTCGGGCTGGTCGCCGCGGAGGGCGGGGCCGACGCGCCGCCCGGGATCCCGGCGAACCTGCTCGGCGACTACGCGGGCGGCTCGCTCTACCTGGTGGTCGGCCTGCTCGCCGGACTGCACCACGCCCGCGCCACCGGCGCCGGGCAGGTGGTGGACGCCGCGATCGTGGACGGCGCGGCGCACCTGGGCAGCATGCTCTGGGGCCTGCTGGCGGCCGGCCACTGGCAGGACCGCCGGGGCGTCAACCTGCTGGACGGCGGCGCCCCGTTCTACGCGATCTACCGGGCCGCCGACGGCGGGCACCTCGCGGTGGGCGCCCTGGAGCCCCGGTTCTACGCGGAGTTCGCCCGCCTGCTGGAACTCGGCCCGGACGCGCCCGGCCAGTACGACCTCGCCCGCTGGCCCGAACTGCGCGCTCTGATCGCCGCCCGCTTCGCCACCCGTACCAGGGCCGAGTGGGAGGCCGTCTTCGCGGGCTCCGACGCCTGCGTGGAGCCGGTTCTGACGATGCGTCAGGCCGCTGCCGAGGGGCATCTGTCGGCGCGCGGCACGTACGTCGAGGCGGGCGGCGTCACCCAGCCCGCCCCCGCCCCGCGGTTCTCCGTCACCCCTGGGGCGCTGCGCCGCCCGCCGGCCCGGCCGGGTGCGGACACCGCGGAGGTGGCCCGGGACTGGGGCGTGCCGGCGCTCGACCGCGTGCCGGCACTCGACCGCGTGCCGTCCGCGCACCCGTGCGACCCGCCGCCCGGTGCCGCCGAACCTCTCAACTCCGCGACCGAACAAGGGGAGTAGCGTTGCAGCGCGAGATCTTCACCGAGCAGCACGAGGACTTCCGGGCCACCGTGAAGGCCTTCCTCGCCAAGGAGGTGCTGCCGCACTACGACCGCTGGGAGAAGGCCGGCATCGTCGACCGCTCGGTCTGGCTGGCGGCGGGCCGGCAGGGGCTGCTGGGCATCGCGGTGCCCGAGGAGTTCGGCGGCGGCGGCGCCCCCGACTTCCGCTACGCCGCCGTGCTGGCCGAGGAGTTCGCCCGGGCTGGTGCGTCCGGGCTGGCGATCGGGTTGCACAACGACATCATCGGCCCGTACCTCACCTCGCTCGCCACCGAGGAGCAGAAGCGGCGCTGGCTGCCCGGTTTCTGCAGCGGTGAGCTGATCACCGCGATCGCGATGACCGAGCCCGGCACCGGCTCCGACCTCCAGGGCATCCGCACCCAGGCGGTGGACCGGGGAGACCACTTCGTGCTGAACGGCGCCAAGACCTTCATCTCCAACGGCATCCTGGCCGACCTGGTCGTCGTGGTCGCCCGGACCACGCCGGAGGGCGGTGCGCACGGGCTGAGCCTGCTGGTGGTCGAGCGCGGGACGCCCGGGTTCGAGCGCGGCCGCAACCTCGACAAGATCGGCCAGAAGGCCCAGGACACCGCGGAGTTGTTCTTCGAGGACGTCCGGGTGCCGAAGGAGAACCTGCTCGGCGAGCTCAACGGCGGCTTCGTCCACCTGATGCAGAACCTCGCCCAGGAGCGGCTCACCATCGCCGCCGCGGCGATCGCCGGCGCCGAGTACCTGGTCGAGATCACCACCGACTACGTCAAGCAGCGCGAGGCCTTCGGCCGGCCGCTGGCCAAGCTCCAGCACGTGCGCTTCGAGATCGCCGAACTGGCCACCGAGTGCGCGATCACCCGGACCTTCGTCGACCGCTGCATCACCGAGCACAACCGCTACGCGCTCACCCCGGCGGATGCCTCGATGGCCAAGTGGTGGGCCACCGAACTGCAGAAGCGCACGGCCGACCGCTGCCTCCAACTCCACGGCGGCTACGGGTACATGAGCGAGTTCCCGGTCGCCCGGGCGTTCACCGACGGTCGCATCCAGACGATCTACGGCGGCACTACCGAGATCATGAAGGAGATCGTCGGCCGCTCCATCCTCGGCTGACTCCTCCGCCAACCCCCCCTGCCCCGAAAGGCATCCCCATCGTGACCACCGAAGCGTACGTCTACGACGCGATCCGCACCCCGCGCGGCCGCGGCAAGGCCACCGGCTCGCTGCACGGCACCAAGCCGATCGACCTGGTCGTCGGCCTGATCCACGAGATCCGCCGCCGCTACCCCGAGTTGGACCCGGCGGCGATCGACGACATCGTGCTCGGCGTGGTCAGCCCGATCGGCGACCAGGGCTCCGACATCGCCCGGATCGCCGCCATCGCGGCCGGCCTGCCCGACACGGTGGCCGGCGTCCAGGAGAACCGCTTCTGCGCCTCGGGCCTGGAGGCCGTCAACCTGGCCGCCGCCAAGGTCCGTTCGGGCTGGGAGGACCTGATCCTGGCCGGCGGCGTGGAGTCGATGTCCCGGGTCAAGATGGCCTCGGACGGCGGCGCCTGGTTCGCCGACCCGATGACCTCGTACGAGACCAACTTCGCCCCGCAGGGCATCGGCGCCGACCTCATCGCCACCATCGGGGGCTTCTCCCGCACCGACGTGGACGCCTTCGCCGCCGAGTCCCAGGCGCGCGCCGCCAAGGCGCAGGCGGACGGCCTGTTCGACCGCTCGGTCGTCCCGGTGCGCGACCGCAACGGCCTGGTCGTGCTGGAGCGCGACGAGTTCATCCGCCCCGGCACCACCGTCGAAACCCTGGCCGGCCTCAAGCCCTCCTTCGCCGCGATCGGCGAGGCGGGCGGCTTCGACGCCGTCGCCCTCCAGAAGTACCACTGGGTGGAGGCCATCGACCACGTCCACCACGCGGGCAACTCCTCCGGCATCGTGGACGGCGCCGCCCTCGTCGCGATCGGCAACCGCGAGGTCGGTGAGCGGTACGGGCTGCGCCCGCGCGCCCGGATCGTCTCCGCGGCCGTGTCCGGCTCCGAGCCGACCATCATGCTGACCGGCCCCGCCCCGGCCACCCGCAAGGCCCTCGCCAAGGCCGGGCTCACCGCCGCCGACATCGACCTGGTCGAGATCAACGAGGCCTTCGCGGCGGTCGCCCTGCGCTTCATCGGCGAACTCGGCTTCCGGCACGACCAGGTGAACGTCAACGGCGGCGCGATCGCGCTCGGCCACCCGCTCGGCGCGACCGGCGCGATGCTGCTCGGCACCGTCGTCGACGAGCTGGAGCGGCGCGAGCTGCGCTACGGCCTGATCACCCTGTGCGTGGGCGGCGGCATGGGCGTCGCCACCATCGTCGAGCGCGTCTGATCCCCCTCTCCCCCCGGTAGACCTGGAGACCTTGAACCCATGAGCGACACCACCACCATCCGCTGGGAGCAGGACCAGGACGGCGTGGTCACCCTCGTCCTCGACGACCCCACCCAGTCCGTCAACACCATGAACGAGGCCTTCACGGCCGACTTCGAGGCCACCGTCGAGCGGCTGGCCGGCCTCGGCGACGCGTTGCGCGGCGTGGTGGTCACCTCCGGCAAGAAGACCTTCTTCGCCGGGGGAGACCTGCGGATGCTGTCCGCCGCCCGCCCCGAGGACGCCGAGGCCGTCTTCGAGAAGTCCATGCGGATCAAGCGTTCGCTGCGCAAGCTGGAGACCCTCGGCAAGCCGGTCGTCGCCGCCGTCAACGGCAGCGCGCTCGGCGGCGGCCTGGAGATCGCCCTCGCCTGCCACCACCGGATCGCGCTGAACACCCCCGCCAGCCGGATCGGCCTGCCCGAGGTCACCCTCGGCCTGCTGCCGGGCGGTGGCGGCGTCGTCCGCACGGTGCGGCTGTTCGGCATCACCGACGCCCTGCTGAAATTCCTGCTGCAGGGCCGCCAGTACCGCCCGGCGCAGGCACTGGAGCACGGACTGGTGCACGAACTGGTCGACACCCCGGAGGAGTTGACCGCCCGGGCGAAGGCCTGGATCGAGGCCAACCCGACCGCCGTCCAGCCCTGGGACGTCAAGGGCTACAAGATCCCCGGCGGCACCCCCGCCACCCCCGCCTTCGCCGCCAACCTGCCCGCCTTCCCGGCCAACCTGCGCAAGCAGCTCAACGGCGCGCCCTACCCGGCCCCGCGCAACGTGCTGGCCACCGCGGTGGAGAGCAGCCAGGTCGACGTCGACACCGCGATGGTGATCGAGGCCCGCTACTTCACCGAGCTGGCCTGCGGGCAGACCAGCAAGAACATGATCCAGGCGCTGTTCTTCGACATGCAGGCGGTCAACTCCGGCGCCGGGCGGCCCAAGGACGTCGAGAAGCGGCTGGTCCGCAAGGTCGCGGTGCTCGGCGCCGGGATGATGGGCGCCGGCATCGCCTACGCCTGTGCCAAGGCCGGCATCGAGGTCGTGCTCAAGGACGTCAGCACCGAGGCTGCCGAGCGCGGAAAGGCCTACTCCGAGGGCCTGCTGAACAAGGCGATCGCCCGCGGCCGCTCCACCGAGGCGAAGCGCGACGAACTGCTGGCCCGGATCACCCCCACCGGCGACGCCGCCGACCTGGCCGGCTGCGACGCGGTGATCGAGGCCGTCTTCGAGAACACCGAGCTCAAGCACAAGGTGTTCCAGGAGATCGAAGGCGTGGTCGCCCCCGACGCGCTGCTCTGCTCCAACACCTCCACCCTGCCGATCGGCGTGCTCGCCGAAGGCGTCCGGCGCACCGGCGACTTCATCGGCCTGCACTTCTTCTCGCCGGTCGACAAGATGCGCCTGGTCGAGATCATCCGGGGCCCGCAGACCGGCGACGAGGCACTGGCCCGCGCCTTCGACCTGGTCCGGCAGATCGACCGGACCCCGATCGTGGTCAACGACTCCCGCGGCTTCTTCACCTCGCGGGTGATCGGCCAGTTCCTCAACGAGGGCGTCGCCATGGTGGGCGAGGGCATCCACCCGGCCTCCGTCGAGCAGGCCGCCGCCCAGGCCGGCTACCCCGCCAAGGTGCTCTCCCTGATGGACGAGCTCACCCTCACCCTGCCGCGCAAGATCCGCGACGAGTACCGGCGCGCGGTCGAGGCCGCCGGCGGCACCTGGACCCCGCACCCGGCGGACACGGTGGTGGACCGGATGGTCGACGAGTTCGGCCGCCCCGGGCGCAGCGGCGGCGCGGGCTTCTACGAGTACGGCGAGGACGGCAGGCGCGGCCGGCTCTGGCCGGGGCTGCTGGAGCACTTCGCCGGTGGCGCCGACGGTGCCGAACCGGTCGACCCCTCGGAGGTCCCGTTCGAGGACCTCAAGGAGCGGATGCTGTTCAGCGAGGCGATCGACTCGGTGCGCTGCCTGGAGGAGGGCGTGCTCACCTCGGTCGCCGACGCCAACGTGGGGTCCATCCTGGGCATCGGCTTCCCGGCCTGGACGGGCGGCGTCTTCCAGTACATCAACGGCTACCCGGGCGGCCCGGCCGGCTTCGCGGCCCGCGCCCGCGAACTCGCCGCCGCCTACGGCGAGCGGTTCGCGCCGCCGGCACTGCTGGAGCGGATCGCGGCGGAGGGGCGGACCTTCACCGACTGACCACCTTCACCGACTGACCAGAGTGGCGGAGGGCAGGGGGTGGGGCCGTGCGCGCGAGGGCGCGGCCCCACCCGGGGGCTGCTAGGTGCCGGGTTCCGCGCCGGGCTTCTCGCCGGGTTCCGCGCCGGGCTTCTCGCCTGACGCCTCGCCCAGCTCGTCGCCCAACTCCTCCCGCAGGAAGCGTTGGAACGCGGTGACCAGCGCCTGCGCCACCATCGGCTGGATGTGGTCGGTCAGCTCCTTCATCCGGGCCAGCTCCGCCGGATCCGGCTCGCTCTCCCGGTACGGCTTCCAGACCGTCTCCCGGAACAGCCGCTGCAACTCCCGGGCGGTCGCCCGGCTGTGCTCCACCACCACCGCCCGGGCGGCCAGCAGCGTCTCCAGCGGGATCGGCACGTCCAGGATCCGCACGCCCAACGGCAGCAGGGCCGGATCCGTCCGGAACACCTCCGGGTCGGCGGTGCGCTCCAGCGCCCCCATCGCGACCAGGCGTTCCACCTGCTCCTCCGACAGCCCCCGACCGGCCCGCCGCTCCAACTGGGCCCGGCCCACCTCCTCGGCCGTTTCCGGTGTCCAGGACGCCACCAGCGCCCGGTGGATGGCCAGGCCCAGCGGGGTGCTGTCCTCCGGCAGCCGGGCCAGGTAGCGCTCGATCGCGGCCAGGGTCAGCCCCTGCCGCTGCAACTCCTCGATCAGCCCCAGCCGGTCCAGGTGCGCGGCCCCGTACAGTCCCACCCGCCGCGGACCCAGTTCCGGCGGCGGGAGCAGCCCCTTCGTCCCGTAGAACCGCACCGTCCGCACCGTCACCCCGGCCCGCGCCGCCAACTCGTCCACCGTCAGCCGCACCTCGCCGACCCCGGCGCTGTGCTCCCCCATCTGCTGCCTCCCGCGCTGGCACACTCCTGCTGTGACAGCTGCAGTGTGACAGTGCGGTGCGATCAGGTCCATCGGACGGGGTGGGCGGCCCGGGCGGTGGGGGCCCGGGGCGGTGGTGGCCCGGAGGCGGCGGCCCGGGCGGTGGTGGCCCGGAGACTGCGAACGGCGCCCGCCCCGGCGTCGGGGCGGGCGCCGGGGCGGGGCACCTGTGGGGTCTCTCGCGGGCCTCGGGTCAGGCGAGGGCGGCGTGGTGGCGGCGGGTGACCTCGGGGTGGGCCCGGGTGTAGCCCTTCCACTCGTTGAAGCCGAAGTCGGCGAAGAGGGGGTTGGCCGGGTCCTCGGTGGCGCCGGGGGCGTGGTGGGCGAGGGGGAAGTCGAGCGGCTCGATGTGGGCGTCGAGGCGGGGGTTGTAGAAGAACGGGACGGAGTAGCGCTCACGGGCTCCGGCCGGGCTGACCACGCGGTGGCTGGTCGCCTTGAGGTAGCCGTCGGTGGCCACCTCCAGCAGCTCGCCGAGGTTGACCACGAAGGCGCCGTCGAGCGGCGGGACGTCCAGGAAGGTGCCGTCCGGGCGCTCCACCTGGAGGCCGCCCACGGTGTCCTGGAGGAGCAGGGTGATGAACCCGTAGTCCTTGTGGGCGCCGACGCCCTGGCCGGCGCCGTCGGGCGCGGTGCCCGGGTAGCGGACCAGCTTGAGCCGCAGGTGGGGGTGGCCCGCGAAGGCGTCGTCGTAGAAGTCGGGGCGGGCGCCGATCGAGGCGAGGAGCTCGTGCAGCAGGCGGCGGGCGACCGCGCCGAGGTGGTCGATCCAGCCGAGCGCGGCGGAGCGCAGCTCGGGGAGCGCGGCCGGCCACTGGTTGGGACCCTCCAGCCACCAGTACGGGGGCTCGCCGCTGCCGGGGGCGTGCGGGGGCAGCTCGGCGCCGATGTCCAGCTGGTCGCGCCAGTCCTGGCTGCCGCCGGTGCGCTCGTCGCCGGTGCGGGTGTAGCCGCGGTAGTGGGGGGAGTTGAGGTTGCTCACGGAGAGCCGGTCGGCCTCGGGGAGGGCGAAGAAGGCGCGCATGGCTGCGGTGAGCGCGGCCGTCTCCTCCGGGGTGACGCCGTGGCCGACGAGCTGGAAGAAGCCGACGCCGGTGGCGGCGGCACGGAGCTCGTCGTGCAGGCGGCGGCGGTCCTCGGGGCTGCCGTCGGCGAGCGAGAGGTCGATCACCGGGAGGGCCTCGGGGTGCGCCTCCGGGGTGGAGCCGGATCCGGATATGGGCGTGTACTGCTGCGTCATGTGTGACATCCGCTGGTCTCGTCCCGGCTGGTCCCGGTGGTCGACCAGGGAAGGCCGGAGCCGCGCCTGGTGGGGCGGGTGCTCCGGTAGCCGGGAGGTGGTGGCGGCCGCGTCGGGGCTGCCGTGAGGGTGGGTGGCGCGAGGTTCAGCCGGAGCGTCGACAGGACATGGTCGTCACGCGGAGCAGGTCCACGTGGCGGCGGCGAACAAGGATGAGCACCTCACCAGGGTAGATGACCCGTTCGGTGCCGGGCGAGCCCCCCTGGGCGGAGGGGGCCGTCGAGGTCGTCAGGAGTTGTTGAGGTAGGCCAGGACGGCCAGGACCCGGCGGTTGTCGTCGTCGGAGGGCTGGAGGTCGAGGCGGACGAAGATCGACGCGGTGTGCTTGGCGACCGCCCGCTCGGTGATCACCAGCTGCTGGGCGATCGCCGCGTTCGAGCGGCCCTCGGCCATCAGCGCCAGTACCTGCCGCTCGCGCGGGGAGAGGGTGGAGACCGGGCCGGCCGAGGAGTTATGGGTGAGCAGTCGGGTGATCACCTCCGGATCCATGGCCGTACCACCCTGGGAGACCCGGCGGACGGCGTCGAGGAACTGGGCACCGTCCAGCACGCGGTCCTTGAGCAGGTAGCCGATCCCGCCGGAGCTGCCGGCCAGCAGCTCGCGGGCGTAGAGCTGCTCCACGAACTGTGACAGCACCAGCACGGGGAGTCCCGGGTGGGCCCGCCGGGCGGCGAGTGCCGCGCGCAGCCCCTCGTCCGTGAAGCTCGGCGGCAGCCGCACGTCGACCACGGCGATGTCGGGCCGGTCGGCGGTGATCGCGGCGAGCAGCTGCTCGCCGTTCTCGACCGCCGCGGTGACCTTCATGCCGTTGGCCTCCAGCAACCGGGTCAGCCCGTCCCGGAGGAGGAAGAGGTCTTCGGCGATGACAACGCGCACGGGATCTCCAGGTTCACGATGGTCGGCCCACCGGACGGACTGCTGATCGCGAGTACCCCGTCGAAGGCGGCCAGTCGGCGTTCGGTTCCGCTGAGGCCGGTGCCCCGGGACGGGTCCGCGCCTCCGCGCCCGTCGTCGGTGACCGATATCCGCAGCAGCCCGTCACTGTGCCCTATCTCGATCCACACGTGCGAGGCCCCGGCGTGTTTCACCGCGTTGGCCAGCAGCTCGGTCACCGCGAAGTAGGCGGCCGACTCCACCGGTGCCGGGGCCCGGCCGGACAGGCTCCCGGTGAAGGTGACCGGCAGCGGCAGGTCCAGCGCGGTGGCCTCCACCGCGTCGGCCAGGCCGCGGTCGGCCAGCACCGGCGGGTGGATGCCCCGGACCAAGTCCCGCAGTTCGCCGAGCGCCTTGACCGAGGACGTCCGGGCCTCGGCCAGCAGCGGCCCGAGGGCGTCCGGGTCGTGCTTCACCTGCTCGGCGACGGTCAGCAGCATGCCCAGCGCCACCAGCCGGGCCTGCGCCCCGTCGTGGAGGTCCCGCTCGATCCGGCGCAGCTCGGCCGCCCCGGCGTCGATGGTGTCCGCCCTGGTGCGCGCCAGATGGCTGACCTGGCGGGCGAGTTCGGTCTGCCGGGAGGGCCCGAGCAGGGACCTGGCGGCCCTCTCGTGCAGCCTCAGGACGGGCGGTGCCGCCCACAGGAGCGCGAACGGGGCCGCCCAGACACCCATGCCGTAGACGATCACCAGCGGGAACAGCAGCCCGTTCCGGCCGAAGATCTCCAGGGCGATCGGCGCCAGCACCACGATCGCGGCCGTGAACAGCACGGCGAATCCGGTGAGGAAGGCCCAGGCGAAGTCCCGCCAGGTCGCCGGGTCGGCCAGCCAGCCGCCGGCCGACAGCCGCTGCCAGGCGCCGGCCCCCTCGGCCGGGCGGCGGTACGGCACCGGGATCGGCCGCCCGCTCCACCGCTCGACGACCCGCCGGCTCTCGGTGGCGATCCAGCGTGCGCCGAACAGCCCGAGCACCAGCAGCGAGGGCGCCAGCCAGAGCGAGACGGACCGGCCGCCGGGCGCGGCGCCGCCGTACAGGTGGGTCGCCGTCACCGCGAGCGCGCCCGGGGCGAACAGCGCGGCCCCCAGCGCCCGGCCGGAGCCGCCGGTGGCCCAGCAGAGCGCCCAGAGGGCGACCGGCCCCAGCGGCACCGCCAGGATGAGCGGCCCGCCCAGCCCGAAGTGCCCGGACTCGTCCGGACCGAACAGCGCGGCACCCAGCACGATCGGCCCGGCCAGCAGCGCGATCAGCCCCGTGACGGCCATCGTCGCCACGTACCAGGCGCGCACGCCGTCCGCGCAGGCTTGGCCCAGCCGTCGAGCCACCCCGGTGATCGCTTCCGTCCTCATGTCGCCCCCCTTTCGTCCCGGGCCCCGCGGGGCCCGAAGTCTGCCTGCCGGAGCCCTCCGTGAGCATCCGTCCCGATCTTCCGCGGAGTCAGTCTGCCCGTCGTGATCGTCCGGCGCTCTAGGCCTGAACACCCAGTTCGGGGTGTATCTGGATACACCCCCAGGACGCCGCCTAGACGGCTGTCCGGGCCCGACCGCGGATTCGTAGCGTGATGTTCCGTCAGCCGGTCCCGGGTCCCCCGGAGCCGGACCCCGAACCGTGGAGGGCCCGTGAATGCGCCGATCATCAGGATCCGCGGCGTCAGCAAGACGTACGACCGATCCGACGCCGCCCGTCCCGCCCTGGCCGGGCTCGACCTCGACGTGCGGGCCGGCGAGGCGGTGGCCGTGCTCGGCCGCTCGGGCAGCGGCAAGTCCACCCTGCTGAACCTGGTCGCCGGCCTCGACCGCCCGAGCGAGGGCGGCGTCGAGGTGGACGGCGTGGCCGTCCACGAACTCGGCGAGGCCGCGCTCGCCGAGTACCGGCGGACCAGGATCGGCATGGTGTTCCAGTTCTTCAACCTGCTGGACGACCTCAACGTTGAGGACAACGTGCTGCTCCCGGCCCAACTCGCCGGGACGCGGCGGGAGCAGGCCCGGGCCCGGGCCGGTGAGCTGCTGGAGCGGCTCGGGGTGGCCCGGCACGCGAAGGCCTTCCCCGGTCGGCTCTCCGGCGGCGAGCGCCAGCGCGTCGCGGTGGCCCGGGCGCTGATGAACCGTCCGCCGCTGCTGCTGGCCGACGAACCGACCGGAGCACTGGACACCGCCTCCGCCGCCGACGTCCGCGACCTGCTCCGCGGGCTCAACGCCGAGGGCCAGACGATCCTGCTGGTCACCCATGACACCGCGCTCGCCGAGGCCTGCGCCGACCGGACGATCGAGCTGCTCGACGGCCGCCTGGTCCGGGACACGGCGGCGCTGCCGGCCTCCGGCGGCCGGAGCGGGGTGGGCGCATGAACGCGATGGGCAAGGTGGTCCGCGCCGGGGTGGGCCGCAAGCGGGTGCAGACCCTGGTCATGGTGCTCACCACGATGATGTCCGTGACGGCGTGCATCCTCGCCCTCGGGCTGGTGGTCGCCGCCCAGGGCCCGTACGAGCGCGCCTTCACCGACCAGCGCGGCGCGCACCTCAACGTGCTGTACGACCGGACGAAGGCGAGCCCCGCCCAGCTGGCCGCGGCCGCGCACGCCCCCGGGGTGACGGCCTCGGCCGGCCCCTACCCGGCGGTGACCCTCCAACCGCGGGCCGGTCAGGACACCAGGATCCCGCCCGCGGGCAGCCTGCTGCCGCCGATGACGCTGGTCGGCCGGGCCCAGGACGGCCCGATGGACGACCTGCGGATCACCATGGGCCGCTGGATTGCGGGCCCCGGCGAGGTGGTGTTCCTGAACGGGCACTCCCCACTGGCGGTCGGGGACTCCGCGCAGTTCCCGGAGCTGCCGGGGCAGCCGACGCTCAAGGTCGTCGGCCTGGCCGACTCGGTCTCCTGGAGCGCGGACGGCTGGGTCGCCCCCGAACAGGTGGCCGGGCTGACGGCGCCGGGTACGACGCCCGCCGCCCAGTACCTCTACCGCTTCGCCCACGCGGGCAGCGACGCCGAGGTGGAGGCCGACCACGCGGCGATCGCCGCCGCGGTGCCGGGCGGAGCGCTCACCAAGGCCACCTCCTACCGGGCCGCCCGGGAGGAGGCCAACCGGACGGCCTCGACCTTCGTCCCGTTCGTCACGGCCTTCGGGGTGCTCGGCCTGGCCATGTCGGTGCTGATCATCGGCGTCGTGGTCGGTGGCGCGGTGAGTGCCGCCACCCGGCGGATCGGCATCCTCAAGTCCCTGGGCTTCACCCCGGCCCAGGTGGCGCGGGCCTACGTCGGCCAGGCGCTGATCCCCGCCGGGATCGGCACCGCGCTGGGCGTGCTGGGCGGCAACCTGCTGTCCGTGCCGGTGCTGGGAATGGCCCACAAGGCCCTGCGCGGCGGCCTGCTCGGCATCCCGCTCTGGGTGGACGTGGTGGTCGCGGTCGCGGCCCTGGGCGCGGTGGTCGGCACCTCGCTGGTGCCGGCCCTGCGGGCCGGGCGACTGCGCACCGTGGAGGCGCTCGCGGTCGGCCGGACGGCGCCGGGCGCCAGGAGGGCGGCCGCCGGGGGTGCGGCGGGTCGGGCCGGCGTGGCGGGCCTGCTGTCCGGGGTGCGGGACGCGATCGGCCGGCTGCCGGTGCCGAGGGCGCTCAGCCTCGGGCTGGCATCCCCGCTGAACCGGCCGGGCCGCTCGGCGACCACCGCCGCCGCGGTGGTGCTCGGCACGGCCGGTGTCACCCTCTGCGTCGGGCTGACGCTCTCCCTGGGCTCGCTCCAGGACGGCCTGACGGCCGACCGCGCGGGCAAGGTCCTGGTCCAGGTCCCGTTCGACGGCTCCGCACCGGTCGACCACGTGGACGAGGCGGCCGTGGCGAAGGCGATCGAGTCCCGCCCCGGGACCCGGGCCTGGTACAGCAGCGCGCCCGCCGCGGCGACGGTGGCCGGGAGCACCGATCGCTCCGAACTGGTCGCCTTCACCGGCGACACCTCCTGGAGCGGCTTCCAGATGGTCACGGGCCGCTGGTTCCACGGCGCCGGCGAGACGGTGGCCAGCGCCGCCTTCCTGCGGGCCAACCAGTTGAAGGTGGGGGACACCGTCACCCTCGCCGACCACGGGCGCACCACCCCGGCGAGGATCACCGGGGAGGTCATGACCACCCAGGACGTGGTGTTCCTGGACCGCGCCGCACTGGAGCCGCTCGGCGGCGCGGTCCACGCCGAGGCGGTCTCCTTCCACATCGACCTCACGGCGGGCACCGACGCGGTGTCCTACGCCGACGGACTGGACGCGGTGGTCAAGCCGATGGGGCTGAGCGCCGACCCCGGCGAGGCGCACATCAACATCGTGGTGCTGGCGGTGAACACCCTGGCGGGCACGCTCACCCTGCTGCTCTCGGCCGTGGCGGGGCTCGGGGTGCTCAACACCGTGCTGCTGGACACCCGGGACCGGGTGCACGACCTGGGGGTGCTCAAGGCTCTCGGGATGTCGCCCCGGCAGACCGTCGGCATGGTGCTCACCTCGGTCTGCGGCAGCGGCCTGCTGGCCGGCCTGGTCGGGGTCCCGATCGGGGTCGGGGTGCACCACCTGGTGATGCCGGCGATGGCCCGCGCCGCCGGCATCGGGGTGCCGGACGCGGACCTCACGGTGTTCGCCCCGTCCGTGGTGGGGCCGCTGATATTCGGCGGGGTGGCGCTGGCCCTGCTCGGCGCCCTCCTGCCCGCGACCTGGGCCGCCCGCACCTGGACGGTCACGGCCCTGCGGACGGAGTGACGACGGAGCGCCCCGGAGGGCGACGGGCCCGCTCCCACAGGTGCCCGCCCCCCGAGAGCGGGCCGGCCGAGGGCCACGCGGCCGACGGCCAGGTGCGCGCGGGCCATGCGGGCGAGGGGCAGTGCGCGACGGCACCGGTTCACGCCCCGGCGAACCACTCCAGGCTCTGCCCGTGCGGCCCCGTGAAGGCGACCGGCCGCTCGTCCAGGGCGAGCGCGAACAGCCCGGAGCCGGCGGGGACCGGGCGGGGGAGTCGCTCCGCGACGGTCGGCAGGACGGAGACCGCCTCGTTGGAGATCCAGTGAGCAGGCAGCTCGCGCATGGTCGCCGCGAACTCCTCCCGTGCCTCCGGCGACAGGTAGGCGAGCACCGCGCTGTGGAACACCACCGGCGTCGAACCCGCCGGGGCCTGCGCCACCAACTCCCGTACGGTGGCGTTCAGATCGCTGCGCACCAGCAGCGGCGGTTCGGCCCGGGCGACCTGGACGGCGCCGCGCAGCCGCTCCAGCCGGTGGGTCTGCTCCGGCCACACCAGGGACTCCAGCCAGCGCATGTCCTCCTCGGACCGGACGTCCAGCGGATTGAGGTCGATTCCGGCGCGCCACACCACCTCGGGCAGCCGCTTCCGCAGGGCGTCCAGCTGGGGCACCGGCCCGCTCACCGCGCAGTCCAGCGTCACCGGGCTGCCAGCCGCGCCGAATTCCTCAGCTGAATCGGCCGAACCGGCTGAATCGGCGGAACCGGCCGCGCTGTTGGCATCGACCGCACCATCGGTACCGGTACCAGCCATGTACCGGTATCGATACCGGTACCGGTCGGGATACAGGCAGAGTCCGGCCGAGGCGCCCACCTCGATCAACGCCAGCGGCTGCGGCAGCGAGGCCAGCAGTGGCAGCAGGGTGGCGCAGCGGCCCGCCTCGTTGGTCTGGGTCCGCCGCTCCAGCATCGTCGCCGAGACCTCGGCCCACCGCTCCACCGTCCAGGCGCGGAAGGCCGGCCAGTCCTCCGTCACCGGTCCGCCGAGGTGCCGCACCGCGCCGAACAGCAGGTTCGGCTGCCGCTTGGCGTCCGGCAGTTCGTCCAGCAGGCCGAGCAACTCCGCATCGCCGGCCGTCCGTTCGGCCAGCTCCTGGTACATCGCCGAGTTGCCGCGCGCCTCCCGTTCCGCGAATGCCCGGTAGACGTCCCCCGTGACGCTGTCCATGGCCCGTACTCCCTTTCCCCGCCCCGATCGTGGCGCAGCCTCGGCCGGGCCCCTGCCCTCCGCCGTGCGGGCGCTGTCGCGCCGTGACGTCGTGACGCCGTCGCGCCGGAGCACGAGCCTACTGACCTGCGCCGCACGCCCGATCACCCCCCCCCGCGACCCGCACCACCCCCGCACCACCTACACCGTCTGCATCGCCGACGCCGGAGCTGCCACCGATCGGAGTGCCGCCACCAGTGCCCCGAGCACCGGCTGCCCCCAGGCGCTCTCCCGTACGGCGGCGTGCAGGGTCCGTACCGGCTCCGGGCCGCGCACCCGGCAGACCGTGACGCCCGGGTGGCGCTGCGTCAGTCCCAGTTCCGGAAGCAGTGACACTCCCAGCCCCGCCGCGACGAAGCCCTGGGCGGTGACGTAGTCCGCGCCGTCCACCGCGAGTGCCGGACGGAAGCCGGCCGCGTCGCAGGCCTCCTCCACCAGGCTCCGACAGGGGCCGGGCGGCTCGGCGCCGACCCAGGGCTCGTCCGCCAGCTCGGACAGGTCCAGCACGCGCCGTCCGGCCAGCCGGTGCCCCCGGGGCAGCACGGCGCGGTACGGATCGTCCTGCAAGTGCACCAACCGCACGCCGGTCGGGGCCTCCTCGGACCGGAACACCACCGCGAGGTCGGCCCGGCCGTCCCGTACCTCGATGAGCGGGTCGACGGGGTCGGTCAGGCCCAGGTCGAGCCGCACGCCCGGGTACTCGCGGCGGAAGACGGCCAGCGCGGGTGCCACCAGGGCGGAGCCGGCCGTGGTGAAGTAACGGACGGTCAGGCAGCCGGTGCGTCCGGCCCGCAGGTCGGCCAGCGCCGCACCCGCCTCGGCGACCTGCCGGTCGATGGCTGCCGCGTGCCCGGCCAGCAGCAGCCCGGCGGCGGTCGGCCGTACGCCCCGCCCGATCCGTTCCAGCAGTGCTGTCCCGGTCTCCCGTTCCAGCGTTGACACCTGCTGGCTGACGGCGGACGGGGTGTAGCCGAGGGCGTCGGCGGCCGCGCTCACCGAGCCGTGGTCGACCACGGCGCGCAGCACCTGCATCCGGCGGACGTCGAGTGAGGCATTCATGCAGCGCAGCTTAAAGGTGGTTCAGAACTTTTCGCTTGTGCTAAGTGATCACCGCGCGCGACCGTCATCGGGCACCCCGCCACCCGAAACCCGACCGCCACCACCACCGACAAGGAGCTGGACCGTGCTGCGGATGGCCGTCCTCGCACTGCTCTGGGGCTCAGGCTTCCTCTGGATCAGGCTCGCGCTGCAACACGGGCTCACCCCGGTGCAGATCACCGTGCTGCGCGCCGCCCTCGGCGCCGCCGTCCTGCTGCTGCTCGCCCGCTCCGCCGGGCAACGCCTGCCACGCGGCGGCGCGCTCTGGCGGCGGCTCGCCGTGGCCGCGTTCTTCTGCAACGCCCTGCCGTTCCTGCTGACCGCCTACGGCGAACGCAGCGTCGGCTCCGGCCTGGCCGGGGTGCTGCACGCGACCACCCCGCTCTGGTCGGTGCTGATCGGCCTCGCCCTCGGGACGGAGCGGGCCCGGGGGCCATTGCGCCTCGCCGGTCTGCTGCTCGGCTTCGTCGGCGTACTGCTGATCCTCGCCCCGTGGCAGGACGGCAGCGGCATCGGTGACGGCATCGGTGACGGAAGCGGCGGCACCGGCGGGGGCATCAGCATCCCCGGGGCGCTCACCCTGCTCGGCGCGGCGGCGAGTTACGCCATCGCCTTCGCCTACATGGCCCGAGCATTCGCCGGGACGGCCACCGCCCCGCTCGCCCTCTCCGCCGCCCAGCTCTCCGCCGCCGCCGGGCTGAGCACGATCGCCCTGCCCACGGTCGGCCCGCTGAACCCGCTCGCCGGCGCCGATCCGCTCGGCCTGGCCGCCGTGACCGTCCTCGGCATCGCCTGCACCGGGCTGACCTTCCACCTCAACTACCGCCTGATCGCCACCGAGGGCCCGACCAGCGCCGCTACCGTCGGCTACCTGCTGCCGGTCGTGTCCACCGTGCTCGGCGCCCTGGTCCTCGGCGAGCAGCTGACCGTACGGGCGGTGGCAGGGATGGCCGTCGTCCTCGCCGGGGTGTTCCTCGCGAAGCGCCGGCCGAAGCCCACCCCCGCCCCAGTACCGGCGGACCCCGCCCCCGTATCGACCGCCCCCGCACATGACTGAACGGACCATGCGCCCCGACTCCCTCTGGCGGATCCCCGACTTCCGCACCCTCTTCACCGCCACCGCCCTCACCCAACTCGGCACCAACGTCGGCTACGTCGCCGTCCCCCTGGTTGCCGTCGAGGCCCTCGACGCGGGCCCCGGCCAGGCCGGTCTGCTCGCCACCCTGAGTACCCTCGCCTTCCTGCTCATCGGCCTGCCCGCCGGTGCCTGGGTCGACCGGATGCACCACCGTCGCGTCCTGATCGTGGCCGACCTGGTGAAGGCCGCGCTCTACGCCTCCGTCCCGCTGGCCTGGTGGCTCGGCGGGCTGACCCTCGGGCAGCTGTACGCGGTCGCGCTACTCACCGGCGCTGCCACGGTCTTCTTCGACGTCGGCTCGCAGAGCGTGCTGCCCGGGCTGGTCGGCCGCGAGCACCTGGTGGACGCGAACTCCGCCGTGGTCGGGTTGATGGCGGTCAGCAATGTCGCCGGACGCGGCGCGGGCGGGCTGCTGGTCCAACTGCTCACCGCGCCACTGGCGATCGCCGTGACCGCGCTCAGCCACCTCGGCTCCGCCCTGCGACTGACCGCCCTGCGACCGACCGCACTGCGTCGCACCCCCGCCGATGGCGTCCCCGTCCACCCCGACACCCCCACCCCCACCCCCGGTCTCGGCGCGCAGATCGCCGAGGGTCTGAGGCACGTCCTCGGCAACCCGGAGCTGCGGGCCCTGGCCGCCACCGCCTCCCTCAACAACCTCGGCTCGCAACTGGTCAACACCCTGCTCCCGGTCCTGTTCGTACGTGAACTGAACCTCCCCGCCTGGGCGTTGGGCCTGTTCTGGGCGGTCGGCGGGGTCGGCATCCTGCTCGGTTCGCGCTGCGCCCGCCCGGTCTCCGCCCGGCTCGGCGACGGTCGCACCCTCGCCCTGGCCGGCCTGTGCCTGGCGCCCGCCGGACTGCTGGTGCCGATGATCGGTGGCGGGCCGTGGCTGCTCCTGGCCGGGGCGGGCTGGCTGCTGGTCTCGCTCAAGACCGGCATGGACAACGTGCTCGGGGTGAGCCTGCGTCAGCGGATGACCGCGGACCACCTGCTCGGCCGGATGAACGCCACCTTCCGCTTCCTGCTCTTCGGCGCGCTCGCGATCGGCTCCGCGCTCTCCGGGCTGCTCGGCGAACTCCTCGGCCTGCGCACCACGCTCTGGCTCGGCGGGGCCGTCCTCGCAACGGCCTTCCTGCCGGTCTACCTGTCCCCGCTGCGCACCCGCCGCCGACCGTCCGCAGCACCGGTGAGCACGGCCACCAGCGCCCCCACCAGCCCGGCCCCTACCGGTACGGCCCCCACCAGCCCGGCGCCTACCAGCCCCGCCCCCACCAGCCCCGCCCCTACCAGCCCGCCCCGGTACCGTGCCCCGGTTGCCAGTCCAGCCCCGGGTCCGGACACGGACGGACGGTGTGCACCAGCGCGATGACCGACCAGACCACCACGGTCAGCAGCGCGTAGAACAGCAGCAGCGCCCAGAACGGCGTGGTGGACAGGCTCCCGTCCTCGAACCGGCACCAGGCGTCCGGCGGGAGCCAGGAGGCACCCGTCTCCAGCAGCCGACCGCCGCCCGACACCAGGCCGCGCTCGCAGCGCTCCCCGTAGCCCAGCGACCGCACGTACAGCAGGGCGTACAGCGCGCCCGCCGAGGCGAGGGAGAGGCCGGCGCCGATGCCGAGGAGCACCGCCCGTCTTCGCCCGGCCGCCGTACGGATGTTCGTCACCGGGGCAGCGTACCGGCGCGGCGGCACCGGCCGAGGGAGGAGCGGCCCCCGGTGTTCAGCCGAGCAGTCCGCCCAGGTGTCCGTCCTCCGCGAGCAGCCGCCAGGACCGCCCGGGCGAGGCGAAGGCCTCCGGATCGACGCCCTCGACCAGCCGGTCCACCACGGTGCTCAGCAGCGACTGCGGGTCGAACACCGCCCAGGTGTCCCGGCCCCGGCCGTGCTCCCAGCGCTCCCACTCGGCGCGCAGCCGCTCGTACGTCCACAGGGCGTAGAGCAGGGCGGTCAGGTCGCGGTTGAGGTACGCCTCGGGCTGCCCGTCGTCGTACCAGTCGGGCAGTTCGAGCCGCCCGGTGGCGCCGTCCAGGGCGATGGTGAGGTCGGACGGCCAGTCCCCGAGCGCGAGGTAGTCCCGCTGGTACGGGCGTTCCTCCTCGCCGTCGAAGTACTCGGGGTACGCCTCCGCCATGGTGACCAGCGGCTCCTCGCACACCCCGAACATCGCGCCGCCGAGCGGCAGTCCGACCTCGGTCAGCAGTCGGCGGGTCGGCTCGTGGGTGAGGGCGGCGGGCAGCGCCTCCGGCCGGAACCGGTGCACCCGGCCCGCCCCGCCCTCCTCGTCGGTCAGTGCCGCGAGCTCGGTGACCAGTTCGGTGCCGACCCGGTACGCGGGGCCGCCCGGGCCGCCGGGCAGCGCGCCCCAGCCCAGGGCGCGGACCAGCAGGGCCGTGCCCCAGTGTGCGGGCGTGGCGTCGTGCCCGAACAGCCCGGGGTCGATCTCCCGCATCCGCCGCTCGGCGCCGACCGTCACCTCGGCCACCACGGCGGGCCCGCGCCGTCCGTCCAGCGCCTCCGGGCGCCGGGCCGCCTCGCCCACGGCCTCCACCTCCCGCACCAGCGCGGCCAGCGCGGGCAGGTCGGAGGCCAGCCGGTCCCGTCGGGGGCCGCCGTTGCCGAGGAGCACCTCGCCGGTGGTCCCGTCCAGCAGCACCAGGTCGCCGACGGGGGCGAAGGGGGTGCAGTAGTCCGTCTCCCCGAGGACGAAGAGCCGCTCGGGCCCGGCGGTCGGGAGGGCCTTCAGCGAGCCGCCGCCGAGCACCCGGAAGTCCAGGAACGCCCCGGCCGCCGGCAGCCCCTCCCGCACCAGGAACTCCCGGCTCCCCCCGTGCACCACGCCACCCGGCACCCCGGCCACCCGCACCCACTCCACGTGCCCCGCCCTTCCCCGTTCCGCCCCCTGTCCCACCCGACCCTAGCGGGCCGACCCGACAGCGCAGCCGCCCCTCCGGACCCGCCCCTCCGGACCCGCCAGTCCACACCTGCCTGGACGCCGCCGTCGCCCGACTCCGCGCCCGACTCCGCGCCGAGGGCCACGACATCAAGAACGAGGACGCCACCCGCCTCTCCCCGTTCAAGGACCGGCAGGCACGTCAACTTCCTGGGCCGCTACCTACCGTCCTACGGACGACGATGGGCCTGATCGCGGTGGAGCCTGCGCAGCCGGTCGCGTGGGGTGCGGGGCAGGCCGTCCACTACGCACTGCCAGGAGTGACTGATCATTTCGGCGATCTCCTCGTCGGGGACCGTGCCGTCCAGGTGCACGGTGATCCAGTGCCACCGCGGGCCCTGGTACCCGTACCCGGGGCGTACCGCGGGGTGCTGCTCGTACAGGTGCAGGGCGAGGGCGGCTTCGCACTTCATGCTCAGCCGGTCGGGCTGGGAGGTGTTGGCCGCTGCCAGGGTGGCGAAGATCTTGCCGCCGGTCTTGTAGACGGGCCGGTGCGGGCCCCAGGGCTCTTCCTCACTGACCTCGGGCAGGTCCAGGGCGTATGCCGCGACCTCGTCGGGATTCATTCGGTGTCGTCTTTCGTGCGCGGGTGGGGCAGGTCGCCCGTCGGGACCCGGCCAGGTGCTCCCGTGGGGCGATGCCCCCGGGCCGAGGGGGAGCGCGATCGGCCGGTCCCTCGCCGGACCACGCTCCGAGCCAGGGCGTCCTGAGCCCGGGTCAGGCGTATTTGCCGAGGTCGCTGGCCTGGAGGGCGGCTTGGTCGTTGATGCCGATGACGTAGCCGTCCGGGTCGCGGAAGTAGAAGATGCGCTGGCCGGTGTGGTCGGTGTCGGTGTCCTTGACGATCTCGGCGTGCTGAGCGATGTGGTCGTGCACGCCGTCGAAGTCGTCCACGCCGAGGTAGAACATGCCGGCGAAGCCGATGGGGGTGTCGGCCAGGCTGGGCAGCCAGTTCTTCAGGTCGGCGTTGCTGTAGAGCATGGCGCAGAATCCGCCCCGGTAGAGCAGCATGTGGATGTCGTCGCCGGGGCGTGCGTGCACTCCGGGGGCCGCCGTCCTGGTGAGAGCAGCCGCTGCGAGCGGCTGGGGCCGTCAGCGGGTGCGGCTGGTGCGGCTGGTGCGGAAGGGGTGGCGGGAGGGGTCGAGCAGGACGGTCCCGCGGTTTCGCCCTCCGAAAAGACCGTAATGGCCATATAGGACAGTTAATGTCCTATATGGCTCATGGTGGGGTTGCGCGGGCAGGGGCCGTGGCGCGTGGGTAGCGTCAGGGCCATGGCGTATGACGAGGTGCTGGCGGAGCGGATCCGGGAGCTGCTGGAGGAGGACAGCGAGGTCGTCGCGAAGAAGATGTTCGGCGGACTCGTCTTCACAGTGCGGGGAAACACGGCGGTCGGCGTGGTCGGCGACGAACTGCTGGTACGAGTCGCCCCGGACGACACCCCACAGGCCCTCGCCCAGCCCGGCGCGCGGCCCTTCGAGGTCCGCGGCCGGATCTCGAAGGGCTGGGTCATCGTGGCGGGAGAAGTCCTCGACGACCACGTCCTGGACGACTGGCTGCAACTGGGGCAGAGGGCCGCTGCCGCACTTCCGCCGAAGTGACCCCCCTCCGTCCCCGACGCGAGTTCCTGGGGTGAGCCGGTTCCGGTTCCGCCCCGGGGCTCAGGCGAGTCCGCCCGCCTCGCGGGCCGCCTGCTCCACCCGGTCGCGGTGGGCCTGCCACCACGAAGCGTCGCCGGGGGCCGTGTTGGCGCCGTCGGAGCGCTGGCCGGTGGCGCCGTCGACGAGTTCACGGACCAGGTCGGCATGGCCGACGTGCCGGTGGGTCTCGGCGATCAGGTGGACGAGTACCCGGTGCAGGGTCTGCTGCGGGCGGTCGCCGAACGGGAGTCGGCCGACGGCGTCCAGCGGCAGCGCCTCGATGGTGGCGTCCGAGTGCGCCCAGACCCGGCGGTAGCGCCCGACGATCTCCTCGGTGCTCTCCTCGGCCCGGGCCCACAGGTCGCCGTTCGGCTCGTCGGTGCCGATGATCCACAGCGGGGTCGGTTCGGGGAAGGGGCGCCCGAAGGTCTCGCCGAGGTACAGCGCCTCGGCTCCGGTGACGTGCTTGACCAGCCCCAGGAGGTTGGTACCGGTGGGCGTGAGCGGTCGCCGGAGGTCGTACTCGGAGAGGCCGTCCAGCTTCCACAACAGGGCGTCGCGGGCGTCCTGGACGTAGATCCGCAGGTCGTTCTTGTCGTTGTTCGCCGTCATGGGATCAGTCTGTTGACCGCCGGGAACCTGTCCATCGGTTTACCCCGGCGGTCCGCGACGGGCGCGGGCCCCGGGGACGCGCTGGGCGGGAACGCCGGTCAGCGCACGACGTCGAAGATCTGCTTCTGCAGGCCGTTGCCGTAGACCTGGTGCTCGACCAGCTCCAGCTTCTGGGCGTCCTTGTCCGTGGCGCTGAACAGGCGCTTGCCCGCGCCGAGCAGCAGCGGGTAGACGAGCAGGTGGTAGCGGTCGATCAGGCCGGCGTCCGAGAGGCTGTGGTTCAGGGCGGCGCTGCCGTGCAGGATGATCGGCCCGCCCTCGGTCTCCTTGAGGGCGGCGACCTGGTCGACCGAGCGCAGGATGGTGGTCTCGCCCCAGTTCGACACCAGGTCGTCCTCGGTGAGGGTGGTGGAGACGACGTACTTCGGCAGCGTCTTGTAGCGGGCGAACTCCGGCATGTCCGGCCAGACCGGGCTGAACGCCTGGTAGCTGACCCGGCCCAGCAGCATCGCGGTGGCCTCCTCCTGCTCCCGCCCCTTGATCTCGTAGGCCTCGGGGAGGAACTCGACGTCCTTGAAGGTCCATCCGGAGTTCCGGTAGCCGGGTTCGCCGCCGGGGGCCTCGACGACGCCGTCGAGCGAGATGAAGGCGGAGCTGATCAGGGTGCGCATGGGTGGTTCCTCGGTTCTCGTGGGTCTGCAGTCTCGTGGGTCTGCGGTTCTTGTGGCTCTGCGGAGGCGGTTACGGGCGGTGCGTGCGCGTCGGTCGGGCGAGGGCCAGGCGCGGGTCAGGCGAGGAGCCCGGTCAGCCACCGCTGCCAGGCGGCTTCGGCCCCGTCCGTCCCGGGCCCGAAGAGGTGGTGGAACATCAGCACCGTCCCCGCGCCGTGGTGGAAGGTGAGGAGCCCGTCGGCGGTGCGGAGTTCGAAGCGTTCGTCGTCCGCCCAGACCACCTCCCCGTCCAGTGCGGGCAGTCCGGTCGGCTCGGCGTGGGTCAGGGCACCCACGGTGACCGGCAGTGGCAGTGACAGTGCGTCGGCGAGGAGGCTGCGGACCTCCGGGTCCGGGCGCCCGCCTCCGGGCGCCGCGGCGAAGACCGGGGTGCCGGTGCGGCCGGGGAAGTGGGTGAGGTACTCGCGGAGCGTGTGCAGGTGGAACGGCCAGCCGCGGCGCAGCGCGTCGTACTCGTCCTGCCAGTCGTCGCCGAGCAGGCCGCTGTGGACGACGCGGAGCACGGTGCTGCCGCCGTCCCGGCCCTCGATCAGGTACTCGAAGGCCATGAACCGGCCGTCCTCGGCGGTGGCCGTGCGGGTGGCCAGGCGCTTGCCGGGCTCGTGGGCGGTGACCACCGCCTCCGTGCGGTGGCCGCCGATCTCCATGCCGGCGGTTCCGCCCCCGCGCGGGTCGAGTTCGTTGCGGCCCATGAACCAGGAGTCGAGGCCCGGTCCGGTGGCGATGGCCTCCCAGACCTGTTCCGGGCTCGCCGGGAGGGTCGTCTCCAGTTCGATCTCGAAGGGGTGGGTCACGTCCGGTTCTCCTGGTCGTCTTCGGGCTGCGGCCGGTCGCCTTCGGGCTGGGATCGGTCGCTTTCGGGCTGGGGTCGGTCGCCTTCGGGCTTGGGCGCCGAGGGGATCTGGTGGAGTCCGACGACCACCCGGTGGCTGCGGCCCCCGGGGGCGGACTCGTCGTGGTAGCGGCTGACCAGGGTGGCCACGGCCAGGGACAGTTCCTCGGCGAAGGCCGTCCGGTCGGCGGCGGAGGCGAACCGCACCTGGGCGTCGATGCCGAAGGTGGCGACCCGCCGCCCGGCCCGGGAGGCACCGGTGAGCAGGGCCCCGACCTCCTGCACCAGCCGGGAGCCCAGGGCGAGCAGCCAGCGGGCGGAGAGCTGGTCGGGGGAGCGGGAGGGGTCGGGGCTCACGGCGGCCAGGACGCTGGGGGAGATCACGTAGGAGGCGGCGGTGGCGCGGTACACCCGTTCGGTGACGTTGCCCTTGCGTCGTTCCTCGGCGAGTTCGACGAGTCCGTGCCGTTCCAGTTCTTTCAGGTGGTAGTTGACCTTCTGTCGGGGCAGTTCCAGCCGGGTGGCCAGCATGGAGGCCGAGCCGGGCTCGGCGAGGGCGGCGAGGATCCGGGACCGGATCGGGTCCAGGGAGGCCTCGGCCGCGGCGGGTTCTTCGATCACGGCGACGTCCAGCACTCCTCCAGCATTCAACCGACAAAAAAATTTGTCAAGGAAAAAAGGGTTGTCGGTCAGCCGAAAGGGCCAAGGGGGCTCCGGCATTCGGCGCATCCGACACGGAGTGTGACGAATGAGGGCGGTGGGGTGGACTTGAATCTTTGCGAACGGATGTTCGATCCTGGGGCTGTGTCCGTTTTCGAACCTGCTTTCGAATCCGCCGCCGAGCAGCCCGAACGCCCCGTGCTGCGGCCGGTGGCGCTCCCGGCTGCCGCGCCCGCCTCCGAGGCGGGGCGGGCGGCCGGGCGAACTGATGGGCAGGCGGACGGGCAGGCGGCCGGGCACGGACTGGTACCGGTGGTGCCCGCCCTGCGCGAGGTGCTGCCGGACGGCGGACTGCGGCGCGGGACGGCGGTGTCGGTGGCGGGCGGGGACGCCGGACTGCTGCTCGCGCTGGCCGCCGGGGTCCGGGAGACCGGGGGCGGCTGGGCGGCCGCGATCGGGCTGCCGGACCTGGGCCTCGCCGCCGCCGAGGGGTACGGGCTGGACCTGCGCCGCCTGCTGGTCGCCGACGACCCGGGGCGGCACTGGCCCGAGGTGGTGTCGGTGCTGGCCGGCGCGGTCGAACTGATCATGCTGCGCCCGGACGGCCCGGTGCCCCCGAAGCTGGCCGCCCGCCTGGCCGCCGTGCTGCGGCGCAGCGGCTGCGTGCTGCTGGTGGCCGGCCCGTGGCCGGGGGCGGCGCTGCGGCTGGGGGTGCGGTCCAGGCGCTGGTTCGGGCTGGGGGACGGCTACGGGCAGCTCGCCGGGCGTCAGGTGGAGGTGGTGGCCGAGGGGCGCGGCTCGGCGGTGCGCGGCCGGACGGCCCGGCTCTGGCTGCCGGACGAGCACGGCGCGGTGCGCCCGGTCCGGGAGCAGGCGCAGCCCCTCGCCGTTCCCCCGGGCCCCGTGGCCGTGCCCACGGCCGTCCCCACGGCTGTCCCGGTGGCCGTGCCCGCCGTCCCCGCCCTGCCCGCCGCACCCGAGGCGGCCCCGCTCGTGGCGGCGGTGGTGTGACATGCCGACGACGCCCGACGGCGACCGGACCCCCAGGGTTCTGGTGGTCTGGTGCCCGGACTGGCCGGTGGTGGCCGTCACCGGTGACGACCCGGTGGCCGTGACGGAGGCCGGACGGATCCTCGCCTGCTCGGCGGGTGCCCGGGCCGCCGGGGTGCGGCAGGGGCAACGGCTCAAGCTGGCCCAGCGGCTCTGCCCGGAACTGGAACTGCGCGACCGCGACCCGGAGGCGGAGACCCGCCGCTTCGAGCCGGTGGTCGCGGCGGTGGAGGCGTTCACGCCCCGGGTGGAGGTGATCCGCCCGGGCCTGTGCGCCATCCCGGTGAAGGGCCCGGGCCGCTACTTCGGCGGCGAGGAGGCGCTCGCGACCCTGGTCGGCGCGGCGGTGACGGACGCCCTCGGGCGACCGCCCGTCCCGGACGCCGTCCCCGGCGCGGTGGCGGTGCCCGCCATGCCCGCCACCACCCCAGGCCCGCCCGTCGGATCCACCGAACCTGCCGAAGCCGCTGGATCCACCGAACGCACCACCGAACCGATCGAGCCCACCACCCCGACCGCCCCTCACGCCCGGATCGGCGTCGCCGACGGCCTGTTCGCCGCCGTGCTCGCCGCCCGCGCCGGGGTGCTGGTGCCCGCCGGCCGTACGGCGGAGTTCCTCGCCCCCTACCCGGTGGCCGCGCTGGGCGACGAGGCGCTGGCCGAGCTGCTGGGGCGGCTCGGCCTGCCCACCGTCGGGGCCTTCGCCGGGCTGCCGCCCGAGGCGGTCGCGGACCGCTTCGGCCCGACCGGGACGGTCGCGCACCGGCTGGCCCGCGGCCTGCAGCCGCGCCCGCTGGTGCCGCGCGACGAGGAGCCGGACCTCGCCGTCGAGCAGCGCTTCGACCCGCCGGAGCGGTCGGCCGAGCCGCTGGTGTTCGTCGCCCGCACGCTGGCCGAGCAGCTGCACCGGCGGCTGGCCGGGGCCGGGCTGACCTGCCGCCGGGTGGCGGTCGAGGTGGCCTGCGCGGACGGTCGGACGGCCTCCCGGCTGTGGCGGCACGAGGGCCGGCTGTCCGCAACGGCGCTGGCCGAACGGGTCCGCTGGCAGCTCCAGGCCTGGCAGGGCATGGGCACCTTCGCCGCCGGGCATGGCGATCGAGAGGGCTTCGCCCTGCTCCGCCTCGCCCCCGACGGCCTCTCCCCGGACCAGGGCCGCCAACTCGCCCTGTGGGGCCAGGCCGTCGCGGACGACCGGGTGGAGCGCGCGGTGGCCCGGGTGCAGTCGGTGCTCGGGCACGCCGGGCTGCGCCGGATCGAACCGGCCGGCGGTCGTGGCCCGGGCGAGCAGCAGGTCCGGGTGCCGTGGGGCGAGCCGTACGAGGCGGCAGCCGCGGCGGAGGCGCCCTGGCCGGGGCGGCTGGCGGAGCGGTCGGCGGACCTCTGGCCGGCCGTGGTGCTGCGCGAGCCGGCGCCGGTACGGGTGCTGGACGAGGCCGGCCGGCCGGTCACGGTGGACGGCCGGGCGGGGGTGTCGGGTCGGCCCGCCCTGGTCGTGACCCGGGGCGGCGAGGAGCGGGTGGCGGCCTGGACCGGGCCCTGGCCGGCGGTCGAGTACTGGTGGGACCAGTCGCTCGCCCGCCGCCGGGCGCGGTTCCAGGTGGTGGTGGACGGCGGTCGGGCGCTGCTGCTCACCGTGGAGGGGGGTGCGTGGTACCTGGAGGCCGGCTACGACTAGCGGCCCGAAGGCCCGAAGGCCCGAAGGCCCGTAGCAGGGGGCAAGGGGGCAGGACCAGTACGAGAACGACGAAGGCAACCCCGATGGGCTTCACCAGCCACCCCACCGTCCCGTGGAGCGAACTGCACCGCCGGCTGACCGGCGCCGCGCCGGACCGCACGGTCGTCCCGCTGCGCCGCCCCGCCGAGGAAGCCCGCGCCGAACAAGCCCGCGCCAAGGAAGCCCCCACCGCGGAACCCCCCACCGAGGAGCCCCCTGTCGTAAAGTCCGGAGGCCCAGCCCCCGCCGAACCCTGGGCCGAACTGCACGTCCACTCCGCCTTCAGCTTCCTGGACGGCGCCAGCGACCCGGAGGACCTGGTCGCCGAGGCGGCCCGGCTGGGCGTGGAGACCCTGGCGATCACCGACCACGACGGCCTGTACGGCGCCGTCCGGCTCGCTGAGGCGGCCCGGGGAACAGGCGTGGCCACCGTGTTCGGCGCCGAGCTGACGATCAGTCACAAGAGTGCCACCGAACACCTGT
Organism: Kitasatospora sp. NPDC028055; assembly: GCF_040637885.1. Taxonomy (NCBI): domain Bacteria; kingdom Bacillati; phylum Actinomycetota; class Actinomycetes; order Kitasatosporales; family Streptomycetaceae; genus Kitasatospora; species Kitasatospora sp. NPDC028055. The sequence continues at coordinate 69,378 of NZ_JBEZXE010000023.1, forward strand.
TGGTCCTCGCCCGCGACCCGGCCGGCTACCGCCGCCTCTCCGCCGCGATCGCCGCCGCCCAACTGGCCGGCGGTGCCAAGGGCCGCCCGGCGTACGACTTCGCCGCGCTCGCCGAGGCGCATGACGGCCACTGGGCGGTGCTCACCGGCTGCCGCCTCGGCCGGGTCCCGGCGGCCCTCGCGACCGGCGGGGCGGAGCGGCGACTGCGCACCCTCACCGAGGCGTTCGGCCGCGAGAACGTGTACGTCGAGCTGATCGACCAGTGGCTGCCCGGCGACGACCGGCGCAACGACGCCCTCGCCGCGCTCGCCGGAGAACTGCGACTGCCCGTCGTCGCCTCCACCAACGCCCACCACGCCGGCCCCGCCCAGGGCCGGCTCGCCCAGAGCCTGGCCGCCCTGCACGAGCGCCGCACGCTCCAGGAGGCGGCCGGCTGGACCAGGGCCTCCGGCACAGCGCACCTGCGCTCGGGCCGGGAGATGGCCGCCCGGCTGGCCCGCTTCCCCGGCGTGCGGCAGGCCACCGCCGAACTCGGCCGGGCCTGCGCCTTCGACTTCACCAAGCTGGACCCGGAACTGCCCGGCTACCCCGTCCCCGAGGGGGAGACCGAGATCGGCCACCTGCGCGCCCTGGTCGCGGCCGGCGGCCCGGCCCGCTTCGGCCCCGGCAACGCCGCCGCCCGCCGCCAGCTCGCCAAGGAACTCGACGTGATCGAGGACCTCGACCTGGCCGGCTACTTCCTGATCGTGCACGACATCGTGGACTTCTGCCGGAGCCAGGACATCTGGTGCCAGGGCCGCGGCTCGGCCGCCAACTCGGCGGTCTGCTACGCCCTCGGGATCACCGCCGTCGACCCGATCCACTACAAGCTGCTGTTCGAGCGCTTCCTGTCCACCGCCCGGGACGGCCCGCCCGACATCGACCTGGACATCGAGAACCGCCGCCGCGAGGAGGTCATCCAGTACGTCTACCGCCGCTACGGGCGCGAGCACGCCGCCCAGGTCGCCAACGTGATCACCTACCGGCCCCGGCTGGCGATCCGCGACGCCGCCCGGGTGCTCGGCTACCCGCAGGGGCAGGTGGACGCCTTCAGCCGGCAGACCGACTTCCGCTCCGCCCCCGGCGAGGACGCCGTCATCCCCGCCGACGTGCTCTCGCTCGCCGCCCAACTCCACGGCCTACCACGCCACCTGGGCATCCACTCGGGCGGCATGGTGCTCACCAAGGAGCCGATCGGGGAGATCTGCCCGACCGAGTGGGCGCGGATGCCCGGGCGTTCCGTCCTCCAGTGGGACAAGGAGTCCACCGCGGGCGCCGGGCTGGTGAAGATCGACCTGCTCGGCCTCGGGATGCTCGCCGCGCTGCACGACGCCTGCGACCTGATCGAGCAGCACCACGGCCTGCGCTACGACCTGGCGACCATCCCGGGCGACGACCCGGGCGTGTACGCGATGCTGCGCCGCGCCGACACCGTGGGCGTCTTCCAGGTCGAGTCCCGGGCGCAGATGGCCACCCTGCCCCGGCTCAAGCCGGACCACTTCTACGACCTGGTGGTCGAGGTCGCGCTGATCCGCCCCGGCCCGATCCAGGGCGGCTCCGTCCACCCGTACCTGCGCCGCCGCGCCGGGGTGGAGCCGCCCGGCTGCCCGCACCCGCTGATGGAGAACGCCCTCGGCAAGACCCTCGGGGTGCCGCTGTTCCAGGAGCAGATGATGCAACTCGCCATCGACTGCGCCGGGTTCACGCCCGCCGAGGCCGACCGGTTGCGCCAGGCGATGGGCGCCAAGCGCTCGCACGAGCGGGTCGCCCGGCTGCGCGACCGGCTGCTCACCGGGATGGCCGAGCGCGGCATCCCGCCCGAGGTCGCCGAGGACGTCTACGGCAAGATCGAGGCCTTCTCCAACTACGGCTTCCCGGAGTCGCACGCGATCAGCTTCGCCTACCTGGTGTACGCCAGCGCCTGGCTCAAGTACCACTTCCCGGCGGCCTTCACCTGCGCCCTGCTGGCCAACCAGCCGATGGGCTTCTACTCGCCGCTCAGCCTGGTCGCGGACGTCCGCCGGCACGGCGTACGGGTGCGCGGAGTGGACGTCAACGCCAGCGGGCCGCGCCCCACCCTGGAGCCGTACCGGGGCCCGACCCCCGCGCCGCCGCTGACCGCCGGCCACCCCCAACCGGCCATCCGGCTCGGGCTGGAGACGGTGCGCGGCATCGGCACCCCGCAGGCCGAGCTGATCGCGGCCGGGCAGCCGTACGCCGACCTGGAGGACTTCGCCCGCCGCACCGGCCTGCCCGCGCCCGTCCTGGAGGCGCTGGCGACGGCCGGGGCCTTCGACTGCTTCGGACTGACGAGGCGTCAGGCGCTGTGGGCGGCGGGCGCGTTCGCCGGGATCTCGGCCGAACTGCTCCCCGGCACCACGCCCGGCACCGAGGCACCGGAACTGCCCGGGATGAGCCCGGTCGAGGAGACCATCGCCGACCTGTGGGCCACCGGCACCTCAGCCACCAGCCACCCGCTCCAGCACCTGCGCGCCCACCTGGACCGCGGCGGGGCGCTCAGTGCCGCCCAACTCCCGGACGTGCCACCGGGAACGGCCGTGGTGGTCGGCGGCCTGGTCACCCACCGCCAGCGCCCGCCGACGGCCGGCGGGGTGCTCTTCCTCAGCCTGGAGGACGAGACCGGCCTGATCAACGTGATCTGCAACCGCCCGGTCTGGGAGTCCCAGCGCCGCACCGCCCTGGACCGGGCCGGCCTGCTGGTGCACGGCCACATCGAACGCGACCGCGGCGCCACCAACCTGATCGCCACCCGCCTCACCCCGCTGCGGATCGGCCTCTGATTCCTTGGACCACTCAGCTGGGGTAGCGCACGAGCCCGCTCAGGTCCAGGTCGAAGTCGAACGGCTCGGGAATGCGCATGCTGTCGCCGAACTTCCGGTCGTGCCGCACGTGGTAGCGGTCGTGGTTCGGTTCGGAGAACAGCGTGACCGTGCCCTCCCGCGGATCGATGATCAGGTAGAGCGGGACGCGCATCACCGCGTAGTCGCGGAGCTTGTCCACCCAGTCGTTCCCCGCGTTGGAGGGCGACACCACCTCGACCGCGATGAGGGCTTCCTCGGCGGGAGTGGTGTTGCCTTCCCGAGTGAAGGAGGCGATCGGAAGATAGGTCAGATCGGGGGAGCGCTCCTTCGTCACGTCGAGGGTGGTCAGCGCACTGTTGCCGCTGAAACCGTAGTCGTCCGGGACGCGGCGCTCGAACTGCCGCTGGACGAGTCCAAGGTTCAACTGGTGAATGTTGGGTGGAGTCGTCTGCATGACCAACATGTCGCCGGACCATTCGACCCGGACGCCTTCGGGGGCCGTGCGCAGCACCTCCTCGACGAAGTCGCGGTGCCGCTCGTAGAAGCTCATGGTGCCTGCTCCGGTCTGTGCGTTCGGCCGCCTCGCAGTCTATGCGCGAAACCACCCCGGGCCGTTCAGGCGCCGGGGGCCGGCTGCCGCCCCTTGCCGGGAGGGCCGGCGAAGGCCTGGGCGATCGGCAGCCAGATGGTGGCGATCGGGCCGGTGGCGGTCAGGGCGAGGTCGTCGCGGTGGCGGCGCTGGGTGACCAGGAGGCAGAAGTCCAGGGCGGGACCGGTCACCACGTCCATCGCGTCCGTGGGGCCGAAGGCCCACGAACCCCCGTCGGGCGCGGTCAGTTCGAGCCGCACCGGGCGCTCCGGGGCGGGCAGGCCGTGCGCCGCGAAGGCGAAGCCGAGGGTGCGCAGGCCCAGGTGGGCGATGTTCCGCAGCCGGTCGGTGGGTTCCCGGGTCGCGCCCAGCGCGTCCGCGACGTCCTGGCCGTGCGCCCAGGTCTCCATCAGCCGGGCGGTGGCCATCGAGGCGGGCTTCATCGGCGGGCCGAACCAGGGCAGCCGGACGTCGGCGGGGGCGGCGGCCAGGGCGGCCTGCACCTGCGCCCGGCCGGCCCGCCAGCGGGCGAGCAGGGCGGCTGGTTCGGCGGCCGCGCCCTCCCGGGCACCCTCCTCGACCGGATCGGCGCCGGCGGCCAGCAGCTGGGTGAAGCGGCCGCCGAGCGAGGCGGTGAAGTTCTCCGGGTCGCGGGCGGCCAGTGCCGTCCAGTCGTCGGTCCAGGCCAGGTGGGCGATCTGGTGCGCGACCGTCCAGCCCTCGGCCGGGGTGGGCGCAGCCCAGTCCGCGGCCGACAGTCCGGCCACCAGCGCGTCCAGGACGGCGCTCTCGGCCCGCAGGTCGGCCAGCAGGCCGTGCAGGACGTCGCCCGCGGCGCCCGGGGTGTTCGGGTCGGTCATCGGTTCTTTCCTCCGGTCCGGGCGGTTACCACTCGTCCACTACTCGTCCACTACTCGTCGGTAGCCCCGCGGCGGCACCCTACGCCCCGACCGGCGTCGGCGCCCGCCACTCCACGGAACACGCACGTCAGGACTCTCGCCTCCGCTCGCACCGCGTGTGACAATTCCGCGATGACCAGGGCTGCGGACCCCCTCACCGCCGTGCCGGACGGCGCCCCCGACCACCCCTCCCACCCCTCTCACCCCTCCCACCCCGAGTACGCCGGCCGTCCGGAGCACCCCGACGACCCCGAACTCGCCGCCCGCGCCGCCGAGCTGGTGCGCCGCGCGGTGCTCGGTGACCTCGCCCGCCGGGTGGTGGCCGAGTGCGGCGCCGACGTCGGCCTGGTCGGCGTGCCCGAGCCGCTGCCCGGCAGCCGCCCCGGCAGCGAGGGCATGGTGCTGCGCCACTGGGCCGGCACCCGGGCGGACCTGCTGCACGACGTGCCGGTCCCGGCCGGTCTCGGCCTCGGCGGCCGGGCGCTCGCCGAGCGCGCGCCCACCTGGGTGTCCGACTACCGTGCGGCCACGACCATCTCGCACCAGTACGACGCGGCCGTGGCCGCCGACGACCTGTACGCGATGCTCACCGTCCCGCTGCTGGACGGCGACACCGTGCACGGCGTGGTGTACGCCTCGCTGCGCACCGTCGTCCCGTTCGGGGACGTCCGGATCTCCGCCGTCGGCCGGCTGGCGGCGACGGCCGCCCGGGCGCTCGCCGGGGCGGCGGCCTGGAACCGTACGAAGCCCGAACCAGTGGTGCCCGCACGGCCGTTGACCCGGCGCGAGCACGAGGTGCTGCGCTGGGCGGCGACCGGCCGGACCAACCCGGAGATCGCCGCCCACCTGGGCCTGACCTGCAACACCGTGACCGGCTACCTCAAGTCCGCGATGCACAAGCTCGGCGTCCGCAACCGGACCGAACTCGCCCTGGCGGCCCGCGCCTCGGGCCTCGTCAGCTGACGGCGGACGGCGGACGTTAGTTGACCTGGCGCTCCCGCCCGCTCCAGTACGGCTCGCGGAGCCGGAACTTCTGCAGCTTCCCGGTGGCCGTGCGCGGCAGCTCGGCCCGGAACTCCACCGAGGTGGGCGACTTGTAGCCGGCCAGCCGCTGCTTGCAGTGCGCGATCAACTCCGCCTCGGTGACGGCCGACCGGTCCTCCCGGAGCACCACCAGGGCCTTGACCGTCTCGCCCCACTTCTCGTGCGGCACCCCGATCACCGCGACCTCGGCCACCGCCGGGTGGCCGTACAGGCAGTCCTCCACCTCGATCGAGGAGACGTTCTCCCCGCCGCTGATGATGACGTCCTTCTTCCGGTCCGAGATGGACAGTTGGCCGTCGGTGAGGGTGCCGCCGTCGCCGGTGTGGAACCACTCGTCCCGCAGCGCCTCGGCGGTCGCCTCCGGCTGCCGCCAGTACCCGTCCAGCACGGTGTTGGAGCGCACCAGCACCTCGCCCTGGGCGTCGACCCGCAGCTGGGTGCCGAGCGCGGGGGCGCCGGCCTGCACCAGCTTCTCGGCCCGTTCGGCGGCCGGCAGGGTGTCCCACTCGGCACGCGAGCGGTTGACCGTGACGATCGGCGCGGTCTCGGTCAGGCCGTAGAGCTGCATGAACTCCCAGCCCAGCTGCTCCTCGACCTGCTGCACCACCGAGGTCGGCGGCGGGGCGCCGGCCACGATCATCCGCACCCTGTCCCGGCCGGGCACCGGGCCGTCCCAGTCGGCGGCCGCGTCCAGCACCATCTGCACCACGGCGGGCGCGCCGGACAGGAAGGTCACCCCGTGCCGCTCGACCCGGCGCAGGATCTCGGCGCCGTCCACCTTGCGCAGCACGATGTGCCGGGCGCCGAGTCCGGTGAGCGAGAACGGCAGGCCCCAGCCGTTGGCGTGGAACATCGGCAGGGTGTGCAGGTACACGTCCCGGTCGTTCGCGCCGTAGTGCAGGCCCATCAGCGTCGCGTTCAGCCACACGTTGCGGTGGGTGAGCTGAACGCCCTTGGGGCGGGCGGTGGTTCCGCTGGTGTAGTTGATGGTCGCGGTGTCGTTCTCGGAAACGGCGTACCGGCGGGGAGCGTTGTCGAAGTCGTACAGCAGCGCGTCACTGTCCGCGCCGAGCACGAACTTGTGCTCGGCCACCACCCCGTGCAGGGCGTCGGCGAGTTCGGGGTCGACCAGCAGCACGGAGGCGCCGCTCTGCTCGACGATGTACGCGACCTCCTCGGCCCGCAGCCGGAAGTTGACCGGCACCAGTACCCGGCCGTACCCGCTCACCCCGAAGAAGGAGGTGAGCAGCCGGGCCGAGTTGTGCGAGACGATCGCGACCCGTTCGCCCGGGCCGACGCCGAGCCGGTCCAGCCCGGCGGCCTGGGCCCGGGCGAGTTCGGCGACCCGTCGGTAGCTCAGCTCGCCCCAGGATTCGGCCGGTTGCACCGGCTCGTCGACGATGCCGACCCGGTCGCCGTAGACCAGCTCGGCGCGGTCGAGGAAGTCCATCGCGGAGAGTGGAATCTGCATGCGCCCACTGTGCTATCCCGCGCGCCCGCTGCACACCCCCGATCGGGGGTGTCACCCGTTCGAACGCAGCCGCTCGGCCGTCGTCAGCGCCGCGAGCAGCCGGTCCCGGGCCTCGGTCTGGGCGGCGATCCGGCGTTCCAGCGCGGCCAGCCGCTCCCGGACGATCTCCAGCACCTGCTCGGACGGCGGGCGGGACAGCACGTCCCCGTCCAGGCAGCCGAGCAGTGGCCGGAGGTCCTCCATGGTGAGCCCGGCGGCGACCAGGGCGCGGATGTTGCGGACCCGCGGGACGGCCGAATCCCGGTACTCCCGGTAGCCGTTGGCCGCCCGCTCGGAGTCGATCAGCCCGGCCTGCTCGTAGTGCCGCAGCGCCCGGGCGGTACTGCCCGTCCGCCGCGCCAGTTCACCGATCCGCACCGCCGCCCCGCCCCGTCCCTGCTCCGCCGCATCCCTGTTGCGCCGCGTCCCACTCCGCCGCGCCCCTGTTGCGCCGCGTCCGTCCCTGGTCCGTCCGGTCAGGCCACCAGCGCGCCCCCGTCGACGGACAACACTACGCCGGTCACGAACGAGGCCTGCGGCGAGGCGAGTCGGGTGATCGCCCAGGCCACCTCGGCGGGTCGGCCGATCCGGCCGAGCGGGGTGATCCCCAACTGCCACTCGCGGATCGCCGCCGACTGCTCGGGGCTGAACCCGGAGTGCTCGCCGATCGGGGTGTCGATCGCCCCGGGCGCCACCGCGACCACCCGGATCCCGCGCGGAGCGAGTTCCACCGCCCAGCTGCGGGTGATCGTCTCCAGCGCCGCCTTGCCCGCCGCGTACACCGAGTTGGTCGGCCAGCCACGCTGCCCGACGGCCGTGCTGACGTTGACCACCACGCCCTGGGTGGCGGCCAGGGCGGGCACCGCGGCCTGCCCGAGCAGCACCGGGGCGACCAGGTTGGTGGCCAGCAGCGCTTCGATGCCGGGCCGGTCGAAGTCGCCCAGGGCCTGCCCGCTCCGCACGATGCCGGCGTTGTTCACCAGCACGTCGAGCCGCCCGTACCGCTCCAGGGCCGTTCCGACGATGGTCTCCGGGGCGTCCGGTCCGGTGACGTCCGCGACCAGCGGCTCGATCAGGCCCGGGTGCGCCTGCGCCGTCTCCGCCAGCGGCCCGGGGCGCCGCCCGACCGCCACCACCCGGGCGCCCTCGGCCGCGAAGGCCCGCGCGGTCTCCCGCCCGATCCCCGTCCCGGCCCCGGTGACCACCACGACCCGGCCCGCTCCGGCTGCTTCGTTCGCTTCGCTCATGGGGGCAGTCTCCGACCCTGCCGCCAGCGTCAGGGTCAAGCCGCAACCGTCGAGCAGCAACCGTCGAGCAGCAACCGTCGAGCACCGGCTGTTCGTCCGTCAGGAAGATCGCGACGCGGTTCCGAACCCACGGGGAGAGCACCCATGAGCCACCACCGGCCCGACCCGGCCCTGACCACTTTCCCGACGGCGGACGGCCTGCTGCTGCGCCCCTTCGAGGACGCCGACGCGCCGGCCCTGATCGAGGCCTACCGGGACGGGACGCTGCGCCGGTTCAGCCGGACCTGGCCGGACGACCCGGAGCGGGCCGCGCACTGGCTGGCCGTGCAGCGCGAGGGCCGGGCGAACGGCACCCGGTACGCCTTCGCCGTGGTCGAGGACGGCGGGCTGGTCGGCAATGGCGGGCTGGTCGGCAACGTGGTGCTCAAGCGCGGTGCCCCGGGCGGGGAGCGGGCCGAGGTCGGCTACTGGACGGTGGCCGCGGCGCGCGGCCGGGGCGTCGCCCCGCGCGCGGTGGAGGCGCTCACCGTCTGGGCCTTCGAGGCCTTCGCCGGGGACGGCCTGCTCCGGATCGACCTGCTGCACGAGGGGGACAACGAGGCCTCCTGCCGGGTCGCAGAGAAGAGCGGCTACGCGTTCACGGAGATCGTCCCGGCCTTCCCGCCGTACCCGTCGGACGGTCACCGGCACTGCCGGAAAAGGCTGGACACGACCGAATGGCACAGGTCAGAGTGAGCGCATGGCTTCTCTGGTGCGTCACGTGACGATCGACTGCGCAGACCCGTTCGCCCTCGCGGACTTCTGGGCGAAGGTGCTGGACGGCACCGTCGGCGAGGACGACAACCCGGGTGACCCGGAGGCGGTGGTGGACTCCGCCGGCGCCTCGCTGCTGTTCATCCAGGTGCCCGAGGGCAAGACGGTGAAGAACCGGGTCCACCTGGACCTCCAGCCGCAGGACCGCAGCCGTGACGAGGAGGTCGAGCGCCTGCTCGCCCTGGGCGCCACGGTGGTGTCGGACCAGCGCCGCCCGGACGGCACCGGCTGGGTCACCATGGCGGACCCGGAGGGCAACGAGTTGTGCGTCGAGCGCAGCCAGGCCGAGCGCATCGCCACCGGCGCGTCCTGAACCCGCCGGGGCCCCTGAACCCGCCGGGGCCCTGAACCCGCCGGGCCCCTGAACCCACCAGTGCGTCTGAACCCGCCGGGGCGTCCTGCGCGGGCGGCCGTTCGCACTTCCGTCCGATAATCGACCTGTCTGAGGCCAGTGACAAGCGAGACCACCCTCCGAGCACCAGGCAGGTACCCCATGGCCAGAATCGCCGTGATCGGCGCCAACGGCAGCATCGGCAGCGCCGTCGTCGCGGAGGCGGAGGCCCGCGGGCACGAGGTCACCGCCGTGGTCCGCGAGCCGGACCGCTACCGGGGCACCGCCGCCCGGGTGGAGCGCGGCGACGTGCTGGACCCGGCCGACGTGGCCCGGGTGGCGGCCGGCCAGGACGTCCTGGTGAGCGCCGTCGGCGGCGGCGACGGCCCGGGCCACCTGGCGTTGATCGAGCCCGCCGCCCGTTCCCTGGTCGAGGGCCTGCGGGCGCTCGCCGACGGCACCGCGCCCCGGCTGATCGCGGTGGGCGGCGCGGGCGGCCTGGAGACCGCCCCGGGCGTGCGGGTCTGGGACACCCCGGGCCTGCCGGAGCCGCTCCTGCAGATCATGCACGCCCACGGCGAGGCGCTGGACTACTACCGGACCGTCTCCGACGTCCGCTGGACGGTGCTCAGCCCGGCCGCCGAGATCGGCCCGGGGGAGCGGACCGGTCGCTACCGGACGGGCCTGGAGCAGCTGCTCACCGATGCCGAGGGGCAGAGCCGGATCTCGGTGCCGGACTTCGCGGTCGCCCTGGTGGACGAGATCGAGCAGCCCGAGCACATCGGCGAGCGCTTCACCTGTTGCTCGCTGTAGCGCCGGCTCACCCGTTCAGCCCAGCTGGACGGACCGCTTGGCCAGTCCCATCCAGAAGCCGTCGATCACGCTGCGCTGGCTGCCGAGGTCGGCCTCGCCGGCGCCGAGGGTCACGAACAGCGGCGCGAAGTGCTCGGAGCGCGGGTGGGCGAGTCGCCCGGCCGGGGCCTTGTGCTCGAAGTCGAGCAGCGCGTCCACGTCCTGGGCGTCCAGCGCGCGCCTGCCCCAGTCGTCGAACTCGGCCATCACCGAGCTGATCCGGCCTTCCCTGCTGAGCGCCCGCAGGTTGTGGGTGAAGAAGCCGCTGCCGATGATCAGCACGCCCTCGTCGCGCAGCGGGGCGAGCCGGCGGCCGATCTCCAGCAGGCGCTGCGGGTCCAGGGTGGGCAGGGAGATCTGCAGCACCGGGACGTCGGCCTCCGGGAACATCTCCACCAGCGGCACGTACGCGCCGTGGTCGAGCCCGCGGTCGGGGATGTCCTGGACGGGCGTGCCGGGGGCGCGCAGCAGCTTGCGCACGCGCTCGGCCAGCTCGGGCGCGCCGGGGGCGGCGTACCGGACGGCGTAGTAGTGCTCGGGGAAGCCCCAGAAGTCGTAGACCAGCGGGACGGTGGTGACGGCGCCGACGGCCAGCGGGGCCTCCTCCCAGTGGGCGGAGACCATCAGGACGGCCCTGGGCCGGGGCAGGTCGGCCGACCAGGCGGCCAGCTGGCCCGGCCAGATCGGGTCGTCGGCGAGCGGCGGCGCGCCGTGCGAGAGGTACAGGGCGGGCATGCGCTCGGGGGCCGCGGTGCTCAAGGCGTCCTCCTCAAGGGGAACGAGTGGGTAGTTCAAATTTGAACCTCTACTTCGGGACGGTACACCTTCGTTCGAATTTGAACAACAGGAGTAGGCTTCACCCCATGTCCTCACTGAACGAACCCCGCTGGCTCGACCAGGACGAGATGGCCGCCTGGCGGGGCTTCGTCGTCGCGAGCAACCTGCTCAACCGGCGGCTGGAGCGCCAGCTCAAGGACGACTCCGGCCTCTCGCACCAGCAGTACGAGATCCTGGTGCACCTGTCCGCCGCCCCCGGCGACTCGCTGCGGATGACCGAGCTCGCCGACAAGCTGGTCACCTCCAAGAGCGGCCTGACCTACCAGGTCACCCAACTGGAGCGGATGGGCCTGGTCGGCCGCCGCTCCTGCCCCAGCGACGTGCGCGGCGTCATCGCCGAACTCACCGACCAGGGGCGGGAGACGCTCCGCCAGGCCGCCCCCGGCCATGTCGCCCTGGTGCGCGAGCTGCTGATCGACGTGCTCACCCGCGAGCAACTCGCCGTCCTCGCCGAGGGCCTGGGCGCGGTCAGCGCCCGCCTGCGCCAGGACGACACGCCGTAGGGCGTTTCCGACAACCCCTAACCGTCCCCCGTTCGGGCCCCGGTCGCCCCCTGGCCGTCACCCCCGAGTCCGGCCGCCCGCTCCAGCAGCAGCTCCCGCTCCCGCTCGTTGCGGGTCAGCCCCGCCGCCCGCTCGAACTCCGCCCGGGCCTGCGCCGTCCGCCCCAGCCGGGCCAGCAGGTCGCCCCGTACGCTCGGCAGCAGGTGGTAGTCGCGCAGCGCCGGCTCCGCCGCCAGCGCGTCCACCAACTCCAGGGCGGCGGCCGGGCCCCGGGCCATCGAGACGGCCACCGCCCGGTTCAGCGCCACCACCGGCGAGGGCGTCAGCACCAGCAGTCGGTCGTACAGCGCGGCGATCGTCGCCCAGTCGGTGTCCTCGTAGCGCCGCGCCCTGGCGTGGCAGGCGGCGATCGCGGCCTGCACCGAGTACGGCCCGCCGCCCGCCCGCCCGAACGCCTCGAAGCCGCGCCGGATCAGCAGTCCGTCCCAGCGCGCCCGGTTCTGCTCGGCCAGCAGCACCGGCCGCCCGTCCGGCCCGGTGCGGGCGGCCGCCCGGGAGGCCTGGAACTCCAGCAGCGCGGCCAGCCCGTGCGCCTCCGGCTCCCCGGGCACCAGCGCGGCCAGCACCCGGGCCAGCCGCAGGGCGTCCTCGCACAGCTGCGGGCGCAGCAGGTCGTCCCCGGCGGTGGCCGAGTACCCCTCGTTGAAGATCAGGTAGACGACCTCCAGCACCGAGGACAGCCGCTGCGCCCGGTCCTCGCCGTACGGCACCTCGAACGGCACGCCCGCCTTCGCCAGCGTCCGCTTCGCCCGGACGATTCGCTGGGCCACCGTCGCCTCCGGCACCAGGAAGGCGCGGGCGATCTCCGGGGTGGTCAGCCCGCCCAGCAGCCGCAGGGTGAGCGCGATCCGTGCCTGCGCCGACAGCACCGGGTGGCAGGTGGTGAAGATCAGCCGCAGCAGGTCGTCGTCGATGTCATCCGGGCCGGACGGCTCCGCCGGCTCCGGTGCGTCCTCCAACGACCGCCCCACCTCGGCGAGTTTGCGGGCGTAGACCTCCCGGCGGCGCACCAGGTCGACCGCCCGCCGTTTGGCGGTGGCCGTCAGCCAGGCGCCCGGGTTGTCCGGTACGCCGTCGCGGGGCCACTGCTCCAGCGCGGCCACCAGGGCGTCCTGGGCCAACTCCTCCGCGAGGCCGACGTCCCGGACGATCCGCGCGGCCGCGGCGATGATCCGCGCGGACTCGATCCGGAACGCCGCCTCGACGACCGCCGTCGCCTCCCTCTCCGTCACGGCCACCCATCAGAGCAGCCGGAGCGGCGGGAGGCAACGAACGCCGCGACCCTCACCTGGCGAGGCCCTTACTGCGGGGGCTGCGGCATCTCCTCGATCTGCCGGACCTCCGCCTCGACCTGCCAGTGCGCCGGGTGGGTCTGCAGGAAGCGGCGGGTCCACTCCAGTGCCTCCGCCTTGTCCTTGCACTGCAGGATCGCGTACCCGCCGACGACCTCCTTGGTCTCGGTGAACGGCCCGTCGGTGTAGCCGATCTTCCCGTCGGTCCAGCTCACCCGGGTGCCCTGGGCGGTCGGGGTCAGCCCGGCGGTCTCCAGCATCACCCCGGCCCTGGTGATCTCCTCGAACAGTGCCCCCATCCGCTGCTCGAACCCGGGGTCGGGCTCCCAGCCGTCCCGGCCCTTCTCGTCGATCCGGACCAGTGTCATGAAGCGCGGCATGGTGACTCCTCGGTCGTGCGGGCGGGGCCGTTCCCCGCCGCTCACCCCTGCGTCGATCGGGCCGGCGCCGGATCGACATCCGCCGGGAGGAATCTTCGAAGAATGTTTCCGCCGATTCCCCGGGTGCGGTCCGCGGGTCTCAGCGCCCCGCCGCCCCCGGCGCGCACAGCAGTGCCGCGCGCAGGTCGGTCCGGTCCCGGAGCCGGGCCAGGTTGCGGCCGGTCAGCTCCTCGATCCGGCGGATCCGGTAGTGGACGGTGTTGACGTGGATGTGGAGCTGCTCGGCCGTCCGCGCCCAGGAGCCGTCGTGGTCCAGGAACACCGCCAGGGTGCCGAGCAGCGAGACGCCGTTCTCGGCGTCGTGGGCGGTCAGCGGGGCCAGCAGCCGGGCGTGGAACGCGGCCGTCACCTCGGGCGGGATGCCGCGCAACAGCCCGTCCAGGGAGTCCAGTTCGGCGGTGCTGGCGATCGGACCGGTGGCGCCCGCCAGCACGTACCGGGCCTGCACCAGGGCCGCCCGCAGCGCCTGGGGGGTGGCCGGGGCGGCCGGACCGACGCCGATCCGCAGGGTGTGCCGGTCGGTCAGCCGGGCCTGGAGGGCGGGCCGGGCCCGGCGCAGCCGTTCGGCGACCCGCTCGGCGGGTGCGGCCACCAGCCCCGAGGTGAGCCCGGCGCGGTCGGTGCCCGCCGCGTACGGGGCGTCCAGCGGGTGCAGCGCCTCGGCCAGCGCGTGTGCCGCCCAGTCGGCCGGGGCCTCGTCGCCGGCCCGGCCGGGCTCGATCCGCGCGGTGACCGCCACCAGCGGGCCGGTCTCGGCCAGGCCGCAGGCGGCGAGCGGTTCGGCGAGTCCGGCGTCGTCGGCCAGCGCGTCCAGCAGCCGTCCGGCGGCCCGCCGCCGGGTGCCCGCCGCGGCCCGGGCACGGGCGGCGAGCGGGGCGAGCAGCTCGGCGAGGCCCTGGAGCGCCGGTTCCACGGCGGGGGTGTGCGGGTGGGCGCGCAGCCGCCAGCCGTCGAACGGGGAGCCGTCCTGCGGGCCGACCGGCAGCCCGGGCCCGCCGCGGCCGGTGGCCGGCGCGGGCTGGGGCGGGCCGGCCACCGGGCGGCCGCCGGCGGTGCCGATCGAGCACTCGGGCAGCCCGAGCCGGCCGACCGCGTGGGCCAGCACCTGCCCGGGCGCGGCCTCGGTGCGGACCAGGTCGAGCAGTTCGCTCCGGACGGTCTCCGGGATCGCTGCGGTGTCCTGCGCCCCGGCCCGCAGGTCGCCCCAGAGCCGCAGGTAGACCCGGTCGGTGACGGCCCGGAAGCTCACCCCGGCGGGCACCGCGAGCAGCGGGATGGCGTGGGTGCGGCAGGCCTCGGCCAGGCCGTCCGGGATGCTGCCGTGGGTGCCCTCGCCGGCCAGCAGGGCGGCCACGCCGGCGCTGCGCAGCGCGGTGGCGAAGCGCAGCGCGCCGGAGGCGTCGGCGGGCTGCCACCAGACCAGGCCGGTGAGCACGAGTTCGCCGGGCTGGAGGTAGCGGGCCGGGTCCTGGAGGTCGGTGGAGCTGACGCCGGTGACCGGGCGGTCGAGCAGGTCGGGGGTGCCCCAGGCCAGCCGGATGGACAGGTCGTCGAGGTGCAGCAGGTCGCCGACGATCATCTCTCGCTCGCTCTCGCCCGGGTGTCGCTCTGGTGCGTCGCGTCGCCTCCTCTCGCAGATGAGAGGGGTGTCAACGCATGGGCATCGTAAATGCCAGTGGAAGCGCCGTGAATCTTCTTGTCGGATCATCCAGCGGCGGGCCCGGTGGCCGGTGTGCGGAACCAGTGGTCCGCCCGATTGCCGGGCTGCTTGGATCGGGGTGCGGGGCGCACCGGGCCTTCTCCTCCCGGCGCACACCGTGACCGGCCTCGCACGTGCGAGCTGAAACCTCGACCAGTCATCTCAGCTGCCGCTGAATGAGGGCATTCAGCGCCGCAGGCGCGAATGACGGAGCTGCCCCTCGGGTAGTCCTCCTCCCGGGCCGCAGTGGCGCGGCCCGGGAGGAAGGAGCGCCATGATCCCGGCCGGCCCCGGTGTGACCCCGGCACCACCCACCGTCCGGCTGCACGGCCACCTCGACGAGCCGGCCGAGCTGACCGTCGAGCAACTGCGCACCCTCCCCGCGCACCGGGTCGAGGTCAGCTTCGACTGCCTGACCGAGGGCGAGCAGCGGCACGGCTACGAGGGCCCGGCGCTGCTGGACGTCCTGCTCGCCGCCCGGCCCCGGATCGACTTCTCCGGCCGCAAGCAGCGGCTGCGCTTCCTGCTCAACGTGGTCGGGGCGGACGGCCACCGGGCGGTGGTCTCCTGGGCCGAGATCGACCCGGACTTCGGCGGCCGCCGGATCCTGCTCGCCACCAGCATGGACGGCGCCCCGCTGGACGCGGACGGCCCGCAGCTGGTCGTCCCGGACGACCACTGCGGCGCCCGCTACGTCAGCGCCGTCACCGCCGTCTGGCTGGGCCCGCTCGGTGACCAGGAGCGGCCCGCCGCGGACTGACCGCCCCGGCCCCCGGCGTCGGCCGGCCCCGGTCGCAGTGCCGGCCGGGACCCCCGGAAAATCGCTGGCCGGGGGCGGCTTTCCGTGCCAACATGCCCCATATGGGGACGATTCTGCACGGCACCCTGGTCACCCTCCGCCCGGCCACCGCCGACGACATCCCGGCGCTGGTGGCGATCCGCAGTACGCCCGAGGTGTTCGCCCGCTGGCGGGGCGGTGACGATCTGGTCGACGCGGTCGCACGGGACTTGGAAGCGCCCGAGACCGAGACCTTCGCGATCGACGTGGGCGGCCGGGTGGTCGGCGCCGTGCAGTGGTACGCCGAGAACGACGACGAGTACCGGCACGCCGGGATGGACATCTTCCTCGACCCCTCGGTGCACGGCCTGGGCCTGGGGACGGACGCCGTGCGCACCATGGCCCGGCACCTGGTGCACGACCACCACTACCACCGGCTGGTGATCGACCCGGCCGCGGACAACCTGGCCGCCATCCGCTGCTACACCAAGGTCGGCTTCCGCCCGGTCGGCACCATGCGCCAGTACGAGCGCGGTCCGGACGGCACCTGGCACGACAACCTGCTGATGGACCTGCTCGCGGACGAACTGTCGGACGGCTGACGGCCGTTCACCGGCACCCGGCGGCGGATGCCAGGGTGTACAGACATCTTGTCAGCCGACTGCCCTGAGCTGTACAGACACCTCGGCGCCACAGGAGCGATCGCAACTGATCGCCTGGAGTTCTTCCCTGCGTACCGAGCAGTAGCTAGCGTTCCCCCGCCAATCACCGGCGGCCGGTCACCCCGGACCGTCCGGACCCCACCGGTTGACGGACCCCCAGGAGAACGCCCATGCTCTCGCGTCGCACGGCCACCGCCCTCACCTCGGCGGCCGCCGCCGCACTGCTGCTCGGCGGCACCGCCCCGAGCGCCTCCGCCACCACCGCGGCGAGTCCCACCCCACTGTCCGTCCTCGCCTTCAACGTCGACCTCGGCACCGCGATCGTCGACAGCACCCAGAACGAGCAGGCCGCCCGCCGCACCCCGGTGATCGAGCAGATCGTCCGGCAGCACAACGCCGACGTGGTCGTCCTGGACGAGCAGTTCAACAACAGCTCGACCGCCGACATCAACGCCAAGCTCGCCGACCTCTACCCGTACCGCACCCCGGTGGTCGGCGGGACCTGCTCCGGCGGCGGCTGGACGGGCGTCAGCGGCAACTGCTCCAGCTCGTGGTTCGTCATCAACGGCGGCACGATGATCCTCTCCAAGTACCCGATCACCACCCAGTACGCCCACGTGTTCAGCAACTCCACCTACGGCACCTGGGACTACCACGCCAACAAGGGCGCGGCGCTGGTGCAGGTGAAGAAGAACGGCAGCACCGCGTGGGTGGTCGGCACCCACCTCCAGGCGGACGAGGCCGACACCTCCACCGACACCACCCAGTCCACCCGACTCGGCCAGCTCGCCGAGATCCGCGCCTGGGTCGACGGCATCGTGGGCAGCGGCGCGCCGGTGCTGATCGGCGGCGACCTCAACGTCGAGTACTTCCACGGCCAGGCCCGCGGCGACTACGCCAACGCCCAGAACGCGGTGAACGGCGTGCTCGGCACCCCGGCCACCGTCCCGAACCAGGCCCGCACCACCATGGACTGCCCGGTCTCCTCCTGGTGCCAGTACATGGCGGGCGTGGAGACCTTCCCGACCGACTACCGGGACGACCTGGACTACATCGGCTACCTCAACGCCCCGGGCCGCCCGGTGCCGAGCTCGATGTCCGACGTGAAGATCGACTTCGACCCGCAGGCCGGCTGGGTGCCGGGGCAGCCGGACACCGTCGCGCCCAGCGACCACTACCCGGTCGAGGCCACCTTCCAGCTCAACTGACCGAGTCCCCAAGGCTGTTGTTCAGGGCGCCGACAGGGTCGGCGAGTCGGCAGGGGCGCCGGCCGGGCAGCCGCAGGAGCGCCGCGCCACCAGCCGGGCCGGGAAGGTCCGGGCCCCGGCGGCGCGGCGCTCCGGTCCGCCGAGCACCAGGTCCACCGCGGCCCGGGCCATCTCGTCCTGCGCGGTGGTGACGGTGGTCAGCGCCGGTCCGGCGATCACCGCCTCGGCGATGTCGTCGAAGCCGGCCACCGCGAGCTGCTCGGGCACCCGGATGCCCAGGTCGTCCGCGGCCCGGAGCAGGCCGATCGCCTGGTCGTCCGTCGCGCAGAACACGGCGGACGGCCGGTCGGGCCGGCTCAGCAGGGTGAGCGCCTCGGCGTGCGCCCGGACCCGGTCGAAGGGCGCCGGGGTGAGCCGGCCGTCGGTGGACAGCCCGGCCTCGGCCAGGGCCGCGGCCCAGCCGGCCGTCCGCCCGGTGACCGGGTCGAGCGGGCTGAGCGCGAGGGTGCCGCCGAAGCAGTGCACCTCGCGGTGGCCGTGGTCGAGCAGGTGGCGGACCACCTCGCGGGCGCCGCCCTCGTCGTCGGCCACCACGGCCACGCCGTCGACGCTCTCGGTGCGGTGGTGCAGCAGCACGACCGGGGTGCCGTCGGCCGAGTCGAAGCCGCTCAGCCCGGGGGCGGCCGGGTCCTGGGTGACCAGGATCAGCCCGTCCACCTGCATCCCCAGGAAGGCCCGGATGTAGTGCGCCTCGCGCTCGTCCGCGTAGTCGGAGTTGCCGATCAGCAGCAGCCGGCCGTGCTCGGTGGCGGCCTGCTCCACGGCGTGGGCGAGCCCGGCGAAGAAGGGCTGGCGGGCGTCCGGCACGACCATGCCGAGCAGGTCGGTCCGGCGGCGGGCCATCGCCTGGGCGACCCGGTTGGGCCGGTAGCCGAGCTCCTCCACCGCCGCGAGCACCCGGGCCCGGGTGGCCGGCGCCACCGGACGCGGTCCGTCGTTGATCACATAGCTCACGACCGCTGTGGACGTCCCCGCCACCCGCGCCACATCGTCCCGTGTCACCCTCGCCATGACCGATGAGCCTACACAGCGGCTCCGACCAGCGCGTTTCCGCGTCCGGGGAAGCCCCGATCGGCCCGCCCCGGTTGCGGGCCGGCCGCCGCCGCCCGGAGGGTGGCGGGACGGGCGGCACCCGCTGCCGTCACCGCCGACGGTGGGAGCAGGCCGATGAGCGCGCCTCCGCAGCGGCGGGCCGGTCGGAGCGCACGCCCGGCGGCCCGGCCGAGGGTCCGGATCCACTCCCGCGCGCGCTCCGCCGTCGCGGGCAGCGCCCGGCCGAGGGTCCGGCCCTGGCGGGCGTACACGGTGGTGGTCGCGATCGTCCTGTCCGTCACCGCGGGCCTGCTGCTCTACTTCGACGAGCGCTCCAGCCGCAGCCATGCCCAGGTGGTGGGCGCCACCGCCCCCGGCCCGGACTTCCTGGAGGTCGACGTGACGCTCCAGCGGGTGGACGCGGCCGCGCAGACCGTCACCGCGAAGATCGTCACGCAGCTCCGCGGTGCCCTGCAGACCGCGGACAACCCGCTGGTGCCCACCGGGGACGTGGTGCTGGAGACCACCTCGCTGGAACAGACCGTGCTCAAGTACCCGGCGGGCCAGCAGATCGGCTCCAGCACGGTGACGTTCAGCCTGTTCGACGGACGGATCTCGGACTACCCCTTCGACCGCTACTACGCGATCATCGGCTTCGCGGCGACCGTCGGCGGGCGGTCCGTCCCGCTGGTGATGGGGCTGACGGAGGGCGACCCCTTCTTCGTCTTCAAGCAGGACGGGAAGCTCAGCGAGGGCAACGGCGTCGCGGTGACCGAGCGGATCAGCCGCTCGCGCAGCACTTTCATCCTGGCCTGGTTCATGATGGCGGCGATGTGGGCGCTGGCGTTGTCCGTCCTGGTGGCGGCCTGGCTGATCGTCCGGCAGCGGCGCGGGATCATCTGGCCCGCCCTGAGCTGGATGGCGGCCACCCTGTTCGCCCTGGTCGGCATGCGCAACGCCGCGCCCGGCAGCCCGCCGATCGGCTCGCTGCTGGACTACGCGGCGTTCTTCTGGGCGGAGCTGCTGGTCGCGGTGGGCCTGACCATGGTGGTGGCGCGAGGTGTCCGGGTCGAGGGCGGGCGCGGGTCCGGCCCCTGACGCACTGCTCGGCCTCGGCGCCGGAGGACTCAGCCGGCGTCCGGCACGAGCACGGTCAGCGAGGTCTCCCGCAGCTCGAAGCCCAGGGACTCGTAGACCCGACGGGCCGGGTTGCCCTCGGAGACCACCAGGTGCACGTCGGCCAGCCCGCGCCCGGCGGCGTCCGCGACCGCCCGGCGGAGCAGGTCGGCGCCGAGCCCGCGGTAGCCGCGCTGGGGGTGGCGGAAGACCTCGGCGACCCAGGGCAGGCCGTCACGGTCGGTCAGTACGGCGGCGCCGACCACCCGGTCCTCGGCGTCCACGGCGAGCAGGCTGGACGGCAGCACCGGGCCGATGGCCTTCCCGGCCAGCAGCGGGCCGATCCGCTCGGCCAGGGCCCGGGCGTCGTCCCCGGGGAAGTGGTCCACGTGCGCCGGGTCGAAGGCGGCCCGCCACGGCTCCAGCAGCTCCTCGGGCGAGCGGTCGCAGGGCACCGCCCGGAGCCCCTCGCGCAGCGGCGCGCCGGCCCAGTCGGCGGGCGGGGGATCGGCGCGCAGGTCCCGCCGGAGGGTGTGGGCGTGGCGCAGGGCCCTCGCCCCCTGGGCGAGCAGCCGCTGCCCGAGCTCGGGGCTGGCGGAGACCACCCAGCCGGCCAGTTCGGCGCGGATGTACGCCACGGCGTCCGCCGAGTCGCCCAGCACCTCCAGCAGGTCGGCCCAGGGGCGCCCCTCCCGCTCGCCCGGCTGGTACCGCAGCACCGGTGCCCCGGCGCTGTCGTGCCTGACCACCCAGTCCGTTTCGGGCACGGCCCCACCCCATTCACAAGAGTCACGCGAGTCACGAGTTCGTTCGTCGACGGCCCATGCTCACCAGAACCGGAGCGCCCCGGCAACCGGTTTTCGATCGGCGGATCCACCTGCCCGGCGGATCCCACAGCCCGGCGGATCCCCTGCCCCGCGGATCCTCCTGCCCCGAGGAGCTCAGCCCACCACCGCCGCCCGGACGCAGAGCACGTCCGGCAGGTGGGAGACCAGCAGCGACCAGGTCTCGCCCTCGTCGCGGCTGCCGTACACGTCGCCGGTCCGGTTGCCGAAGTAGATCCCGGCCGGGTCGGCGTCGTCGGTGCGCAGCGCGTCGCGCAGCACGATGCCGTAGTGGTCCTCGCCGGGCAGCCCGTTGGCCAACTGCTGCCAGCTGGTGCCGCCGTCGGTGGTGCGGAAGACCCGGCAGCGGCGGCCCGGCGGGATCCGGTCGTCCGAGCCGCCGAGCGGGAAGAGGTAGGCGGTGTCGCCGCGGCGCGGGTGGGCGGCGATCGCGAAGCCGAACTCGGCGGGCAGGCCGTCCGCGATGGAGCGCCAGCTCCCGCCCCAGTCGTCGCTGCGGTAGACCCCGCCGTGGTTCTGCAGGTAGAGCCGGTCGGGGTGGACCGGGTCGGCGGCGATCTTGTGCACGCACTGGCCGAACTCGGGGTACTGGCGCTCCTGCGGGAAGAACTCGGCGCGCAGGCCGGTGTTGGAGGGCTCCCAGCTGTCGCCGCCGTCCTTGCTGCGGTAGACGCCCCCGCTGGAGACCGCGACCAGCAGCCGCTGCGGGTCGCGCGGGTCGGTGAGGACGGTGTGCAGGCCCTGGCCGCCGTAGCCGGCGCCCCACTCGGGCCGCTGGGGGTGGTTCCAGAGCGGTTCGACCAGGGTGAAGCTCTCGCCCCCGTCGATGGAACGGAACAGGGCGGCGGGTTCGGTGCCCGCGTACACCACCCCGGGGGCCTCCGCTCCGGCGGGCTGGAGCTGCCAGACCCGGGTGAGCGAGGCACCGGTGGACTCGGGGAAGCGGATCGCCGGGCGGGCCGGCTCGTGCCAGTGGGCGCCGAGGTCGTCGGAGCGCCACACCGAGGGCCCCCAGTGACTGCTGTCGGCGCCGACCAGCAGTCTGGTGCGGCCCTCACGGCGGTCGATCGAGACGGAGTAGATCGCGTTCATCGGGAAGTGCGGCCCGCTGAACTCCCAGTCCAGCCGGTCGCGGCTGCGGCCGAGAAAGAGGCCCTTCTCGGTTCCGACGGCCAACAGCACCTCGGTCATGCCTCACACCACCTGATCGCGAGCGGCCCCCCCTGGACGGCCCCCCGGGGCGCGGCGGACGCGGCCCCTCCGCCCAGTGTCCCGCCGTCCACCGGCGGTCACATCTCGCCGCGCCGCGTCCCCCGCGGAGGGGGAGGGGGTGCCCGGGGGAGGGGTCAGCCCCGGCAGCCCTCCAGCAGCCGCAGCCACACCTCGCTGATCGTCGGGTAGGCGGGGACGGCGTGCCAGAGCCGGTCGATCGGCACCTCGCCGACCACCGCGACGGTCGCCGAGTGCAGCAGTTCGGCGACGGCCGGGCCGACCAGGCAAGCGCCGATGATCACCTGCCGGTCCAGGTCGTAGACCACCCGGGCGCGGCCGCGGTAGTCGTCGGCGTAGAGCGAGGCCCCGGCGACCTTGCCGATCTCGTGGTCGACGGCCTTGACCCGCAGGCCGAGCCGCTCGGCCGCGGCCAGGGTCAGGCCGACGGCCGCGACCTCGGGCCGCGTGAACACCACCTGCGGCGCTCCGGCGAGGTCGGCGGACGCGGAGTGCGCGCCCCAGCGCGAGGTGTCCAGTGCGCGCCCCTCGGCCCGGGCGGCGATCGTCGCACCGGTGATCCGGGCCTGGTACTTGCCCTGGTGGGTGAGCAACGCCCGGTGGTTGACGTCCCCGGCGGCGTACAGCCACTCGCCGTCCACGCCCAGCACCGTGCAACTGTCGTCCACGTCCAGCCAGTTCCCCGGCCGCAGCCCGACCTGCTCCAGCCCGATGTCGGCGGTGCGCGGGGCCCGGCCGGTGGCGTACAGCACCTCGTCGACGGTCAGCCGCTCGCCGCCGGAGAGCGTCAGCACCACCGGCCCGGTGGCGTCGGCCCGCTCCAGTGCCCTCACCTCGGTGCCGAAGCGGAGGTCCACGCCGGCCTCCCGCAGCCCCTCGGCCACCAGCTCGCCCGCGAAGGGCTCCATCCGCGGCAGCAGCGCGTCACCGCGCACCAGCAGCACCACCTCGGAGCCGAGCGCCCGCCAGGCGGTGGCCATCTCCACGCCGACCACCCCGCCGCCGACCACCGCGAGCCGCCCGGGGACGGTCGGCGAACCGGTCGCCTCCCGGTTGGTCCACGGGTGCGCCTCCGCCAGCCCGGGCACGGTGGCCGGCAGCACCGGGCGGCTGCCGGTGCACACGACGACGGCGTGCCGGGCGGTGAGCACCCGCTCGGTGCCGTCCTCCGCCTCCACCGTGACCGTCCGCACGCCCGCCAGCCGGCCGTGGCCGCGGACCAGCTCGATGCCGGTGTCCCGCAGCCACTGCACCTGGCCGTCGTCCTTCCAGTGCGAGGTGAAGGAGTCCCGCCGGGCCAGCACCGCCGCCGCGTCCAGCCGGCCGTCGCCGACCGCCTGCCGGGCGCCGCCCACCGCGCGGGCATCGTCCAGTGCGGCGGCCGGGCGCAGCAGCGCCTTGCTCGGCATGCAGGCCCAGTACGAGCACTCGCCGCCGACCAGTTCGGCCTCCACGATCACCGTGCTCAGGCCCGCGGCGACGGTCCGGTCGGCCACGTTCTCGCCGGTCGGCCCGGCGCCCAGGACGATGACGTCGTACTCCCCGGTGGTGCTGCTGGTCATGTCCCGTCCTCCGTGGTCTCGCGGGTCGCCCGGTCCCTGGCCGGGTGCGGCGTGCGCCCCATCCTGCGACGCGGACCGGCCGGAGCGCGGGCGAACACGCCAACCGTGATCAGATCGCCGCGAGTTCCGCGAGCAGCGCGGCGGTGTCGGCCGGGCGGGAGAACATCGGCCAGTGCCCGGTGGGGAGTTCGCGCAGTTCCCAGTTCGGCCCGGCCATCCCGACGAACCACGGGTGGCCGGACGCGATCATCTCCCGTACCCGGTCGAGCGGGAAGGAGCAGGTGACCAGGGCCTGTGGCAGGGCGGCCCCGGCGCCGGTCAGCCGGAGCCGGTCCCGGTACGCCCCGACCGGGTGCGGGGTGAGCCGGGTGCGGATCCGTTCCAGCGCGGCCCCGTCCAGGCCCTCGGTGCTGGAGCCGTGGGCGGCCATGTACTCCCAGGAGGGCATCGGGAGCCGGCCGTCGACCGCGGTGGCGTCGGCCTCGGCCCGGAACTCGGGCTGCCACAGGTCGTACACCGAACCGCCGTCCGCCATCGGCCCGCTGTCCAGGTAGGCCACCCGCCGGATCCGTTCCGGCATCCGGTCCGCGACTCCGCCGACCGGGGCGCAGGCGCCGCTGTGCGCGACCAGCAGCACGTCCCACAGGTCCTCGCGCACCAGCAGGTCGGCCAGGTCCGCGATGTGCTCCTCCAGCCCGAAGTCGCCCTGCTCACCGGCCCGTTCGGCCAGCCCGGGCAGGCTCACCGGGAAGACCCGGTGCCCGGCCGCGCGCAGCGGCGCGGCCACCTCGTCCCAGGCCCAGGCACCGAGCCAGAATCCGGGAACCAGTACGAACGTGCTCATGGTGGACCGTCCTTCCGCGGTGGGGCCCCCGGTCCCGGTGCTCCCGGCGCGGCTCAGGGCTCAGGTTCGGGGCTCAGGGTTCAGGGCTCAGGCCTGACCCTCGGCCGCCTGCTCCTGCGCCACCTTGCGCTTGACCTCGGCCATGTCCAGCTCGCGGGCCTGGCCGATCAGGTCCTCGAACACCGGCTCCGGCAGCGCCCCGGCCTGGGAGAAGATCAGCACGCCCTCGCGGATGATGGCCAGCGTGGGGATCGACTGGATGCCGAACGCGGCGGCCAGCTCCTGCTGGGCCTCGGTGTCGACCTTGGCGAAGACGAGGTCCGAGTGGCGCTCCGCGGCCTTCTCGTACACCGGGGCGAACTGGCGGCACGGCCCGCACCACCCGGCCCAGAAGTCGATCAGGACGAAGTCCTTGCCCTCCGGGCCGGGGATGATGTCGTCGAAGTTCTCGGTGGTCAGCTCGACCGTGTTGCTCATCTCGCGGATCCTTCCCTTCCGAAGGTGCCGGTACGGATCATGCGCCCGGGACAACGGTGATGCCCGACGGGGTATTCCGGGCCCGGCCGGGACTGAGCACCGGGCGGCCACCGTCCGTACTGAGGGGTGTCCAGTCCGTTCACCGACGCGGGAGGCTCCCCATGCGCAGCACCACACCCCGCACCCGCCGGGCCGCTGTGCTCGCCGCCTCCGGCCTCGCCGCGGCGGCCCTGGTCGCCGGCTGCGGGTCGTCCGGATCGGGCAAGTCGAGCGCACCGAGCCCGTCGAGCAGCTCCGGCGCCCCGGCCGCCGCCACCCTCCGGACCGCCGACGACCCCAAGCTCGGCACCATCGTCACCGACAGTGCGGGCTTCACGCTCTACCGCTTCGACCAGGACCAGAGCAACCCCTCGGACTCGTACTGCAACGGTAACTGCGCCACCCTCTGGCCGCCCGAGCACGCCAACGGCGACATCACGGTCAAGGGCATCGACAGCAAGCTGGTCGGCAGCTTCACCCGCGACGACGGCACCAAGCAGGTCACCGTCAACGGCTGGCCGGTCTACCGCTACTCGCCGGACACCAAGCCCGGCGACACCAAGGGCGAGGGCGTGGCCGGTCAGTGGTTCGCGGTGACCCCGACCGGCGGCAAGGCGATGCCGGGCGGCACCCCGGCGCCCGCCACCCCGGCGCCCGCGACCCCCGCGCCGAGCACCCCCACCCCGACACCCACCCCGCCGTCGTCGGGCTACTGACCGACGGCCGCCCGACCACCACCACCACCACCCACTACTGACCACTACTGACCACCGCCCTCGACCGGGAGGCCCGGGTGCGCAACGATGAAGTGGTGACCGATGAGCACCCCGCCGCACACGGCCCGGGGGCCGCGGACGAGGAGCTGATGCGGGCCCTGTACCGCGAGCATGCCGGTCCGCTGTTCGGCTTCGTGCTCCACCTGGTCGCCGGGGACCGGCAGCGCGCCGAGGACGTCGTCCAGGAGACCCTGGTCCGGGCCTGGCGCAACATCCACCGGCTCGACCCGAAGGCCGGCTCGCTGCGTCCCTGGCTGGTCACCGTGGCCCGCCGGATCGTGATCGACGACCACCGCAGCGCCGCCGCCCGCCCGCACGAGGTGGACGCGTCGGCCCTGGAACAGCTGCCCGCCGAGGACGAGATCGACCGGGCGCTGCGGATGATGACCGTCGCCGACGCGCTCGCCGACCTCTCGCCCGCCCACCGGGAGATCATCGTCGAGACCTACCTCAAGGGCCGCACCGCGAAGGAGGCGGCCGCCGTCCTCGGCATCCCGGCCGGGACCGTCCGGTCGAGGGTGTTCTACGCACTGCGCTCGCTCAGGCTCGCGCTGGAGGAACGGGGAGTGACATCGTGATCGAGCGGCCCGCCCCCGCCCCCGGCCCGCCCGGTGGCCCGTCCGGTGGCTCCGAGCACCTGGACGTCGCGTCGTACGTCCTCGGCCTGCTCGAGCCCGCCGAGCGCGCGGGCTTCGAGCTGCACCTGGCGGACTGCCCGCAGTGCACCGGACAGGTCGGCGAACTGGGCTTCGTGGAGCCGATGTTGGGCGAGTACGTGGCGTCCGCGCGGGCCGCCGGACTGGACCCGGCCGACTTCGCGCCGGTGCCGGACGGGCGGCTCCTGGACCGGCTGATCGCCGAGGTCGCGGCCGGCCGGCGGCGCGGCCGGGTGCGGCGGCTGGTGCTCGCCCTGGCCGCGACCGCGATGGTCGCGGCCGGCCCGGCCGTCACGGCCGCGGTGCTCACCGCGGAGACCACGCCCGCCGTGGTCGCCGTCGCCGAGCAGTTCAGCGCCAGCGACCCGGCCACCGGGGCCAAGGCCACCGTCGGTGTCGACGGCACCACCTGGGGCAGCCGGGTCAGCCTGCAACTCTCCGGCGTGCAGGGCCCGTTGACCTGCCGGTTGGTCGCCGTCTCGCACGGCGGCGAGCACCAGACGGTCACCACCTGGTACGTCCCGGCAGACGGCTACGGCGAACCCGACGCCCCGGGAGTGCTGCGCACCACCGGCGGCGCGGCCATGCAGCCGGGCGCCATCGACCACTTCGAGGTGCGGGTCCAGAACTCCGACGCCCTGCTGGTCTCCGTCCCCGCGCACCGGGGGTGACCGGGCACGGGGCATGACCGGGTACGGGGCACCGGCAGGGCGCTCAGCACCCCGGGTGCGGCCCGTCGTACCTGACCAGGCGCTCGATCCGGGCCGTGCCCAGCTGGGCGGGCCAGTGCGGGTCGGGCTCGCCGCCGTCGGTCATGTGCTCCCGCCGCCAGGTCCGGCCCCAGTCGACCCGCAGCTCCGGCTGGAAGCTGTGCCACCGGCCGCACGGGCAGGGCACCAGCACCCGGGCGCAGGTGCGGCACAGTTCGGCCCGGTCGTGGCCGGTCGACACCTCCACCGCGGGCCCCTCCTCCCCGCAGGCCGGGCAGCCGGGCAGTTCGGCCCCGTCCAGCAGCGCGTTCTGCCGTCGGACGTACTCGGGCAGGCTCAACGCCGGGTGCAGGAAGGGGTCGTGGCGCCAGGCGTCGTTCGGCGAGGTCCACCAGGGCTGGTTCCACCACACCGGCGTCGCCGCCCGGCGGCCGTCCCGCTTCTCGGCCCGCCGCTGCGCCGCGTACCGCTCCGCCCGGGCCAGCCACAGCTGCCGTGCCTCGTGCAGTTCCTCCACCGCCCGCACCAGGGACTGCGGGTCGGCCGCCAGGCGCCGGGGCATCCGGGCGCTGAGGGTCAGGTGGTGGTAGGTCGCCCGCAGGCCGTACGGGGCGAAGCCGGTCAGGCAGGTGCGCAGGGCGCTGTGGCGGCGGTGGACGGGCAGCGCGGTGTCGAGCACCAGGGCCCGGTGGGTGTGGAAGCTGGTCACGGCCTCGGCTCCTCGCCGTCCTCGGGGGCGTCCGTCCCCGGGGCCGGAACCGGCACCGTGGGCGGCGGTGTCATCCGGCGATCATGCCGCAGGCCCGGGTCGGACGGCCGGCGGATCCGGGCCGCCGCCGGGCGGGGGTCAGCGCGGTCCGCCCTGCACCGCGTCCGCCGCGACCGCCGCCAGCACCCGGCCGCAGCGCCGGGCGAAGGCGTGCTGGAGGAGCGGGAACAGCGGGCCGACCAGCCGGGCCCACCAGGCGACCGGCCGGCTGAACGCGGTGACGCCGAACCAGACCGTCCCGTCGGGCGCCAGCTCGACCAGGAAGGTCTCCTCGCCCCGGCCGAGGTGGCCGTGCCTGGTCCCGTAGGTGAAGCCGTACCGGTCCGGGCCGTCGTCGACGGCCAGCACCCGGTTGGGCGCGCCCGCCCGCAGCGGGCCGGCGCCGATCGCGCAGCGGACGGCGACGCCCGGGGCCGCCCGGTTGGCCTCCGCGTCGATCCGGACGCCGGCCAGCCGGTGCATCCGCCAGCCGAGCAGCGCGGCCCCGGCGACCTCCAGGGCGGCGCGGCCGTGGCCGATCGGGGCCCGGTGCCGCAGGTGGTGGTAGCCGGCGGGCAGCTCGCCGGTGCGGCTGGCGCCCTGCTCGGGGTAGCTGTAGTCGGCCCCGGGGTGGCTGTGGCCGGTTCCGGGGTGGCCGTGGCCGTGGCCGGTCCCGGGGGTGCTGTGGTCGTTCATCGGGCGTCCTCCGCGGTGGTGATCCGGCGCCAGGCGAGGAGCGCGCAGAGCGCGAAGCCGAGCGCGTTGCCGAGGCCGTGGGTGGCGGCCATCCAGGCCAGGGTGGGGTGGGGGAGTCCGGCGGCCCGGCCGAGCGCCCACCACAGGGCGAGCAGCATGGTGAGCGCCAGCACGCCCGAGGAGACGGTGAGCAGCCCGGCGGTGACCGGGTCGGCCGCGCGGGGGCGCAGGTCGCGCCAGCTGACCAGGCCGACCAGCCACATTCCGGTGCTGAGCACGACCGCTCCGGCGAACTGCCACCAGTTGCCGAGGAAGTACCCGGCGAGCACCAGCAGGGTGCCGGCCGGGACGCTGAGCGCCGCGCAGCGGGCCGCCGTGGAGCCGGGCGCCGAGGCGCGGCAGACCAGTCCGGCGACCAGCGCGGCGGTGAATCCGGCGTAGTGGAAGTGCGGGACGGTCAGTGCCAGGATGTGCGGTTCGAAGCCGAACAGCGGGTAGCCGGAGCGTTCGGCGACCAGGGCGACCCCGGCCACCGAGGGCGCGGCGAGTGCGGTGAGCACGGCGATCTCGGCGGGGGCGAGCGAGCGGGTGCGGGCCAGTCGCCGGGGCGCGTGCAGGGCGACGGCCAGGGTGCCGAGGGCGTAGAGGACGGCGGTGGCGGTGGCGAGGCCGCCGCGCGGCAGCCAGAGCGACAGCGCCCCGGGGACGGCGGCGAGCGGCCAGAGCCGGCGGATCCGGGCCAGCCCGGGTTCGTCGACGAGGGCCAGGCCGAGCGGCAGGACGGCGCCCATGCCGAGCAGGACCAGCAGGTCGACCAGTTCGGTCGTGCCCTTGTCCATGGCGGGCACACCCCCTCTTGAACGCGTTCAAATGCCCTTCGTCCCGCGACTCTACGTCGCCGAGTTGAACATGTTCAACCTGGCCCCGGTCCGGCTGGCCTGGTGTTCACGCTGGGTGCGGCGCACTCTGGAGGAGTAACCGATGGAGGTGATCCGCCATGCAGACTCTGGTCGGTTGGCACATCGAGATGGAGTTCCGCGAGGAGGGCGCGCGGACCAGCGCCGCCGCCCTGCTGAGGCTCGGCGACGGTACGGAGGTGCGGGCCCACGGCTACAGCAGCCGCCACCCCTCCGACCCAGAACAGCTGCGGGTGGGCGAGGAGATCGCGGGCGCCCGCGCACTCAACGACCTCGCCTCGCAACTGCTCACCAAGGCCCACGGCGAGATCCAGGACGTCAGCCCGGTCCCGACCCACCCGCTCTCGTGACCGCCCCGCACCCGGACGGCGGCCAGAGCCGATCCGGACGGGACCCGAACCGGCCGCGCATCCCGCTGATCTGCCCGCGCTGCGGGCACGAGCAGCGGGTCGTCCCCGGCGGCCCCGAGCGGGCGGTCAGGGTCGTGCACGTGGGGACCGGCCGGGAGGCCTGCGAACCGGGGGACCTCGCCCGGGCACCGGACGACGGGGCCTGATCCGCGAGGCTCCCCGAACCCGAGCGAGGGGAGACACGAGCGCGCCGAAACGCCGAGCGCCCGGGAACGCGAGCGCCCGGCAGCGCCGAGCGCCCCGAAACGTGGCGCGCCCGGAAACGTCGGGTGCCGGGCCCCCGTCCCCACGGGTCCCGGCACCCGACGGGCTCCGAGGCGCCCGAAAGCCCTTCCGCACCGCCCAGTTGACTCAGTTGACGCAGTACGTCCCCGGCGGCCGCCACTCCGGCCCGACCAGCCGCTGCTCCAGCTCGTTCGGGGTGATCCGGATCCCGAC
The DNA here is from genome assembly GCF_040637885.1 of Kitasatospora sp. NPDC028055. Lineage (NCBI taxonomy): Bacteria > Bacillati > Actinomycetota > Actinomycetes > Kitasatosporales > Streptomycetaceae > Kitasatospora > Kitasatospora sp. NPDC028055. The sequence goes on from NZ_JBEZXE010000023.1 coordinate 99,559, forward strand.
CGTCCCGGACAGCCCGACCCGGAACCGGCTGCGGGCCAGCGCGATCAGCGCCGTCAGGCCGTACTTGTTGATCAGCGAGGTGCGGTAGCGCGCGGTCGCGTCGGCGTCGCAGAGCCGGGCGCGGGCCGGGAGCCGGCGGCCGGTGGGGCGCCCGTGGGCGTCGCAGGGGCCGATCAGCACCCGGGGGTGGCGGCGGATCCGTTCGGCCTCGCCGGAGTGGGCCGGGGTCCAGACGCCGAGCGCCGGGCCGTCCGCGACCACCCACAGCTGGGAGTCCAGTCGGCTGCCGTCGTCGCCGAAGGTGGTCAGCAGGAGGTACCTGCTGTCGGCGAGCCGGTCGGTGGGGTCGTGCATGATCTCCTCCCTCGCACAGGGGGGGCGGGGTCAGTGGTGACCGTGGCCCTCGGTGATCTCGCGGTACTCCTCGACGCCGGGCTTCTCGACCCGGGCGTGCTCGCCGTGGAACCCGCGGGACAGCCGCACGCGGGTGCGGGTGAGCGCGCCCGCGGGCCGGGCCACTCCATTCTCGTCGACCGCGGGCGGCAGTTCGAGGGGGCGGGGCTGCTCGTGCGAGGTGAGCCGGTGCAGTTCGGCGGGCGCGAGCCCGGCGTGCACCTCGGTGAACTCGCCGTGCGGCAGCCTCTTGATGACGCCGGTCTCCCGCCCGTGCAGCACCTTCTCGCGGTCCCGCCGTTGCAGGCCCAGGCACCAGCGCTTGGTCACGACGAAGACGAGGACCGGGACGACGAAGAAGCCGATCCGCACCGCGTAGGTGATGGAGTTGAGCGACAGGTGCAGATGGGTGGCGATGAGGTCGTTGCCGCCGCCCGCGAGCATCACCAGGTAGACGCTGATCCAGGCCGCGCCGAGGGCGGTGCGGACCGGTGCGTTGCGCGGCCGGTCGAGCAGGTGGTGCTCCCGGGCGTCGTTCGTCACCCAGCTCTCGACGAACGGGTAGACCGCGATCGCGCCGAGGATCACCGGGAACAGCGTGAACGGGATCAGCACCCCGAGGTTGAGGGTGTGCCCCCACAGGCCGATCTCCCAGCCCGGCATCACCCGGATCAGGCCCTCGGCGAAGCCCATGTACCAGTCGGGCTGGGCGTCGGTGGAGACCTGGTCGGGCCGGTACGGGCCGTACGCCCAGATCGGGTTGACCGTGGCGATCGCGGCCATCAGCGCGACGATCCCGAAGACCAGGAAGAAGAAGCCGCCGGCCTTCGCCATGTAGACCGGCATCAGCGGCATGCCGACGACGTTCTTCTCGGTCCTGCCGGGGCCCGCCCACTGGGTGTGCTTGTGGTAGAAGACCAGGATCAGGTGCGCGACCAGCAGGCCGAGCATGATGCCCGGGATCAGCAGGACGTGGATGGTGAAGAACCTCGGGATGATGTCGTGCCCGGGGAACTCCCCGCCGAACAGGAACATCTGGATGTAGGTGCCGACCAGCGGCACGGCCAGCACCACGCCCTCGATGAACCGGATCCCGGTGCCGGAGAGCAGGTCGTCCGGGAGCGAGTAGCCGAAGAAGCCGTCCAGCATGCCGAGGAACAGCAGCAGGAAGCCGAATACCCAGTTGATCTCGCGCGGCTTGCGGAACGCGCCGGTGAAGAACACCCGCATCATGTGCACGAACATGGCCGCGACGAAGACGATCGCCGCCCAGTGGTGGATCTGCCGGATCAGCAGCCCGCCGCGGACCTCGAAGCTGATGTCCACGGTGGAGGCGTAGGCCTCGGACATCGGGACGCCCTTGAGCGGGACGAACGAGCCGCTGTAGACCACCTCGCCCATGCTCGGCTTGAAGAACAGGGTCAGCCAGACACCGGTCAGGATGATGATCAGGAAGGTGTAGAGGCAGATCTCGCCCAGCATGAAGGACCAGTGGTCCGGGAAGATCTTGCGCAGGTTGGCCCTGGCGAGGGAGTAGATCCCCAGCCGGCCGTCCGCCCAGTCGGCGGCCCGCTGCCCCCGCCCTGGGTTCTGATTCCGGGTCATGTGCACGCACCTCAGTCCGAAGGAAACGGGGATCAGTCCCCGATTCGCACTGAGGTCACAATAATCGGGGACTGATCCCCACTTCTACCCGGGGCCCGTTCCGTCGCGGCTCACCGATGACGGACGGCCTGCCCGGAAGCGACGGGCGACCCGGAAACGGCGAGCGGCCCGCCCGGTGTCGTGGAAGACACCGAACGGGCCGCATGCGCACCCGAGTCACCCCGTGGGGTCCCGCGAGGGTCAGTGCACCAGCACCGGCACCTCGTCGCTCTTCGCCGCACCCGAGTCCGCACCCGCGGCGCCGGGCTGGCCGGCGTTGATCAGGGTGAAGGCGACGGTGGCGGCCGCCACCAGGATCCCGAAGGACACCCAGATCGCGGTCGAGAAGCCGTGCACCATGCCCTGGAGCTGCACCGCCTTGTCCGCCGCGGCGGCGTGGTGCGAGGTCAGCCAGCTGGTGGTGGCGCTGGCCGCGATGGTGTTCAGCAGCGCGGTGCCGATGGCGCCGCCGACCTGCTGCGAGGTGTTGACCATGGCCGAGGCCACGCCCGCGTCACGCGGCTGGACGCCGTGGGTCGCGAGGCTCATCGCCGGCATGAAGGCGGTGCCCATGCCCAGGCCCATCAGGACCAGGCCGGGCAGGATCAGCGCCGGGTACGAGGTGTCCAGGCCGATGTGGGTCAGCAGGAACATGCCGACCGAGGCGGTCAGGAAGCCCGGTGCCATCAGGTAGCGCGCCGGGACGCGGGTCATCAGCCGGGCGCCGATCTGGGTCGAGCCGGTGATCATGCCCGCCACCATCGGCAGGAAGGCGACGCCGGTCAGCACCGGGCTGTAGCCGCGCACGACCTGCAGGTAGTAGGTCAGGAAGAGGAACAGGCCGAACATGCCGATCACGGCCATGCCCAGGGACAGGTACACCCCGCCGCGGTTGCGGTTCAGCACCACGCGCAGCGGCAGCAGCGGGGCGGCCACGGAGCGCTCCACGAGCACGAAGGCGCCCAGCAGGACGACGGCCGCGGCGAACAGCGCGATGGTGCTGCCGGCCGTCCAGCCGCTGGACTCGGCGCGGGTGAAGCCGTACACCAGCGAGACCAGGCCGGAGGTCACCAGCACCACACCGGGGATGTCCAGCTTGTTGCGGTTGCGGCCGCCGGCCGGCTCGCGGATCACCATGACGGCGCCGGCGATGGCCACGATCGCGAAGGGGATGTTGACGAAGAAGGTCCAGCGCCAGTTCAGGTACTCGGTCAGCGCGCCGCCGAGGATCAGGCCGATGGCGCCACCGCCACCGGCGATCGCCCCGTAGATGCCGAACGCCTTGGCGCGCTCCTTGGCCTCGGTGAAGGTCACGGCGAGCAGCGACAGTGCGGCCGGCGCGAGCAGGGCGCCGAACACGCCCTGGAGGGCACGGGCGCCGAGCAGCATCGCGGTGTTGGCCGCGGCGCCGCCGAGCGCGGAGGCGAGGGCGAAGCCGGTCAGGCCGACGATGAAGGTCCGCCGGCGGCCCCAGAGGTCCGCGATCCGGCCGCCGAACAGCAGCAGGCCGCCGAAGGCCAGCGCGTAGGCGGTGATCACCCACTGGCGGTTGCCGTCGGATATGCCCAGGTCGGTCTGGGCGGACGGCAGGGCGATGTTCACGATGGTGGCGTCGAGGACGACCATCAGCTGGGCGAGGCCGATGAAGATCAGCGCCTTCCAGCGCCTGGGATCGGGGATCGTCGCCTGTGCGGCGTCGGTCTGAGACATGGGGGTACCCATTTCACGGTGCGTGGTGTGCGAGAACGGTCAACTGCCGTACGGGAACGGCAGGTTGCCGTACGGGTGCGAGGGCGCGCGGAGGCGCCCGGAGACGACTCCGGTCAGTCGCGCGGAAGGTGGGGTGCGAGTGGGTCGGATCGGACTCGGATCAGGATCGGATCAGTGGTGGGTCCAGGTGGTCGGTCAGTGCCGAGGGCGGAAGTCCTCGAAGGTCGCGGCCCGGCCGGGCAGCGTCGAGCGGGCCGGCGCGCGCAGGCCGTCCAGGAACAGCTGCAGGTGGCGGTGGACGAACTCGTCGAGCAGTTGGCAGGAGGTGCCCGGCAGCGGCCGGGTCAGCTGACTCATCGCGACGAACAGGTCCCCGTGGTCGACGTCCGGCCGGAGTTCGCCGGTGGCCCGGGCGCGCTCCATCAGTCCGCTCACGGCGGACCGCAGGCGCTCCCGCGTCTCGGTCAACTCCGGGTCGTCCGGATCGACGGTACTGGTGAAGACGGCGCAGAGCCCGCCGACCTTCTCCGCCACGGTCGCGTGCACGAACCGCTGCAGAGCGTCGAACGGACCGCCGCCCACTCCCGCGTCCGCCTCGGCCGTCGCCGTCTCGGCGAGGGCCAGGATGCGGTTCTTGACGAGCAGCGCCACTTCCTGGATCAGCGCCGTGCGGTCCGGGAAGTTCCGGTACAGCGTGGCATTGCCGACCCCCGCCCGCTTCGCGATCTCGTCCAGCGGCACCTCGGCACCGTGCTCGACGAACGCGTCCCGGGCCGCCAGCACGATCCGCTCCCGGTTCCGGCTCGCGTCCGCACGCAACTTCGGCGTGCGCACACTCCCCGTGGAACGGGCCGGCTCTGCGGCGACGGTGGTCATGGCGACTGCTCCTCCAGGATACCGGGGAAGTTCTCCCCGCTTTCTCCAACGTACTCGGAAACGGGGAATCCGTCCCCGCAATTTCCTCCCGTGCTGTGACCTGCGTCACATCCATGTGTGGATGGGATGCGGTCGGCTGTCGTCAAAACCGGGCGCCCGCGTATCCACTCGCCGGTGCGCTCGTTGCACCCGGCGGGTGCCCAGGCGAAGGAGCAGAGCCCGTGACCGCGATCTCCGAACGCCCCCAGATGCTGCCCGAGCAGTTCGAGGAGTTCGTCCGCCGACTGGGCCGGACCGTCGAAGGCATCCGGCCGGAGTTCATCAACGGGAAGCTGGGGGTCAAGCCCGTGCCGGACGGAGACCACGGCCGCATCATCCAGTGGCTCAACCGGATCTCCATCCAGGCTCGGCCGGAGCTCTACGTGCATGACCAAGGACTCAAGCTGCAGGGCTACCAGGGCGGATTCGCTCGCCCGGACGGCACACTGGCCGACGCGGATGCCTTTGTGGGCCATGGTGAGTGGGCTACGACCGAGCAGGTTCTCATGGTTGCGGAGGTCACGTTGTTCGAATCCGACACGGACCGCCGTGACCGCGTCGAGAAGCCCCGCGCGTACGCCGAGACCGGGATCCCCGTCTACCTGCTGATCGATCGCGATTCCGCCGAAGTCATCGTCCACAGCCAGCCGGACGGCGTCCGCTACGAGACCGTCCAGACCCTCCCCTTCGGCAGGAGCGTCCGCCTGTCCGACCCGGTCGGCATCACGCTGGACACCGAGCCGCTCAAGAACTGGGTCCGCTGAGCCCGGCCGTGCCTTCCCGGACGGGCTACCCCGGCCGCCGTAGGGTGTGGGCGTCCCGGGCGGCCGGTGGGCCGCGGGAGTCGGGAGGGGCCCGGCGGCCGGGTCGGCGAGGAGGTCCGCGATGGGCAGCGAGGAGACGACCGCGAAGGTGCGCTGCGTGGCGGCCGTTCCGTGCTGGGTGAGCCTGATGGCCCGGGACCTGGAGAGTGCCACGGGGTTCTACGGTCCGCTGCTGGGTTGGGAGTTCGAGCCCGGGCCGGAGCGCTTCGGCCCGTACGTGCACGCGGTGACCGGCGGGGAGGCGGTGGCCGGGCTGGGGGTGGCGGGCCTCGGGGCGGTGCCGGTCTCCTGGACCAGCTACTTCGGGACGGAGAGCGCCGACGCCGCCGCCGACGCGGTGCGCGAGCGCGGCGCGACCCTGGCGGTCGGCCCGCTGGCCTTCGACGCCGGGCGGGTGGCCTTCGCGGCGGACCCGGCCGGGGCGGTGTTCGGCATCTGGGAGGGCCCGCTGGGCCGGGCCCGGAGGCTGAACCTGCCGGGTGCGCCGGTCTGGATCGAACTGCGCACCCCGGACCCGTTCGCGGCGGCGCTGTTCTACGGCGAGGTGTTCCGCTGGGACGGCCGGGACCCGGAGCGCTTCGAGGTCCGCTGGGAGCACGACCGGGTGGTGCTGCGCGCGGAGGGGCACAGCGTCGCGGCGCTGGCCAAGGAGCAGGCGGAGGGCCCGGCCGGCCCGCCGCCGCACTGGGAGGTCTCCTTCGCCGTCCCCGACACCGACCGGGCGGTGGCGCGGGCCGTGGAGCTGGGCGGGGCGGGGATCGGCCCGGTCTTCGACTCCCCGTACGGCCGGGTGGCCCGGCTGCGGGACCGTGAGGGCGCCCGCTTCGCGGTGATCAGCCCGAAGAGCTGAGCGGCCTCAGCCCGAGGGGCCGGTGCCCGAAGGCTCGGCGCCTGCCGGCTCGCTGCCTGCCGACTCGGTGTCCGCCCGCTGCGCCCGGAGCCGTTCGCCGAGCGCCGCGCGGGTCGCTGCGGGCAGGGCCTTGCGGGCGGCCGGGAAGACCGTCTTCTCCTCGCCGGTGAGGTGCCGCCGGAGGGTGTCGCCGAGGCCGCGCAGCAGGGTGTCGAAGGCCGGGTCGGCCGGGCCGACTCCTTGCAGGTCGGCGAGGTACTGCCCGATCGCCAGGTGGTCGTGGATGCTGCTGAACACCAGGGCGCCGCCCTCGGGCACGTCGTGCTGGACGAGCGGGAAGAGGTGCTCCTCCTCGGCGGCGCAGTGGCTGAACAGCAGATCGGTCAGTCTGGTGACCAGCTCGCCGCGCTCGGCCGAGCCGGCCGGCGCCGCCTCGGCGCGGTCGAGCAGGTCGGTGGCCGCCTTGTGGTCGGCGGTGAACTCGCCGAGGATGTCCGGCCTGCGGCTCATGGCGTGCCCGCCTCTCGTCCGGGATCAGGACTCGCCCCCCGTACTGTCCAGTATCCGGCGCCGCCGCGTGGAACCTCCGGTCCGGCTGCCGCCGGGCTCGGGTTCCGTACGGAAAGTCCCTGCTCAGCCGCTGTCCCGCCGCCCGGTGAGGGCCAGCAGCCGGGTCTGCGGGGTGGCGTCCGCGGGCACCGGCAGCGGCGGGTCGAACAGTCCGCTGCCGGAGAGGTCGCCGTAGCCGCCGATCTCGCCGAGCGCGAAGTCCACCAGGCCGGCCGGGAGGCGGGTGCGGGTGCCGATGGCCTCGGCGAGGTCCCAGGCGTGGACGACCAGGTCGGCGGTGAGCTGGTCCAGGTAGTACTGCCCGGAGACGTCCGCGAAGGAGAGGTGGACGGTGAGTTCGGTGGCGCCGGGCACCTCCCAGGCCTGCCGGGCGGCTTCGGCGGCGGAGCTCCAGGCGGCGACCGGGTCGTCGCCGAGCACGTCGCCGTCGTAGCGGCCGCCGACCTCGGCGATGGTGGCGCCCATCAGCAGGTCGGGCACCCAGAGCTGTTCGGCGGTGAGGTGGTTGACCAGGTCCCGCACCGTCCAGTCGGCGCACGGGGTGGGGGAGTCCCACTGGCCGGGGGCGACCAGCCGGACCCGCTCGTCGAAGGCGGCGAGTGCCTCGGGGTAGGGCGTGCCGGACCGGCTGGCCGGCTGGTGTTGCCTGCGGTGAGCCATGTCTCCACCCTGCCCCGGCCCCGGTGGGGTTCGCGAGTCGTCCATGCACCGTCAGTTGTTCAAATTCGAACTCCACGGTACGGTCGGAGAGCGGCCGGTTCAAGTTTCAACTAGAGGCGCGGCGTGTCCCGCCCCGCCCGGCCGCATCACCACACGCACCCCTACGACCGACCCCGATCGATGGAGACGCGCATGCCGAGCAGCAGCCCGAGCACGACCGCCGCCACCAGTCCCACCGGCCCGACCGGCCTCGCCGCCCGCTTCGCGCGGGACGGCTCCGGGTCCGCGACGACCTCCCCGCACGCCTACGACGCCGGACTCCTGCTCCTGCGCCTGGTGCTCGGCCTGACCATGGCCGCGCACGGCAGCCAGAAGCTGTTCGGCTGGTTCGGGGGCGGCGGGATCGACGGCACCGGTCAGTTCTTCACCATGAGCGGCTACCCGGCCGGCAACGCCATGGCCGTGGTGGCCGGCCTGACCGAGGTCCTGGGCGGACTCGGCCTCGCCGTCGGCCTGTTGACCCCGCTGGCGGGCGCCGCGATCGTCGGCACGATGGTCAACGCGATCGCCGTCACCTGGGGCGGCGGCTTCTTCGCCCCGAAGGGCAGCGAGTACGAGCTGCTGCTGACGGCGGGCGCCGCCGCCCTGGCGCTGACCGGCCCGGGCCGCTACGCGGTGGACCGCTTCCTGCCGGTGCTGAAGGCGCACCGCCTGGCGTACGGCGTGGCCGCCGTGCTGGTCGGCCTGGCGACGGCCGGGGTGATCCTGCTGCTGCGCAAGTAGCGGGCCAGTGCCGCCCCCTCGGCGGCTCAACTCGCTTGCCGGGACGCCGTACTGATGGACCGTCAGTACGGCGTTCCGGCGTCCCGCGTTCCGGCGTCCCGCGTTCCGGCGTCCCGCGTTCCGGCGTTCCGGCGTTCCGAGGTGGTGCCGCGCGCGATCACTCGCCGATCCGCACCAGTGCCAGGGTGATGTTGTCCGGGCCGCCCGCCTCGATGGCCGCCTTCCACAGCTCGAAGGCGGCCCTGCCGTCGGCCCGGTCGGAGGGCCCGTCCGCGCGGGTGAGCAGTCCGGCGAGCTCCTCCTCGGGCACCGGGTCGGTCAGGCCGTCGCTGCACACCAGGTAGCGGTCGCCGGCGGCGAGCGGCGCGACCCGTACGTGCGGTTCGACGAAGGTGAGCCCGAGCGAGCCGCCCAGGGTCTGGGTGACCAGCGGGGTGGTGCGCCGGCCGGGTGGCAGCGGCGGGCTGTCGTCCACGCTGACCCGCTCCAGCCTCACCGGTGCCGGGCTGCCCTGGGCCGGGCCCGGCCGTCCCCGTGTCGACCGCTCCTGTGTCGGTGGCTCGGCAGGCGACGGCTCAGCGGGCGGCGGCTCCGGGCCGTCACTGCTGATCCGGTAGACCCGGCTGTCGCCCACGTTGAAGACCACGGCCCGGTCGGGCAGCAGCACCAGCCCTGCGACCGTGGTCCCCATCGCGGCCAGCTCCGGCTCCCCGGCGGCGGCCGCGTAGACCGCCCGGTTGCACTCCTGGAGCTCCTCCCGGACGGCCTCCTCGCCGTCCAGTCCACCCCCGGCGGCGGCGAGCCGCCGGGCGACCAGGGCGCTGGCCACCTCGCCGCCGGGGTGGCCGCCGAGGCCGTCGGTCACGGCGACCACGCAGGGCGGGCCGAGCGGGAAGAGCAGGGTCTGCGGATTGGTGGTCACGGTGGCGCAGAGCGTCCACGGGCCGACCGTGAGGCTGTCCTCGTTGTGCTCCCGCACCAGGCCCTCATGGCTCAGTGCGCTCACCGCGATGTACGGCGTCATCGGTTCGCCGTCCTTCCGCGGGCTCCGGCCGTTGCCGGGGCCCGCCTTCCATTGTCGGCGGGAACCGCGGGAATAACGATCCGCAGCCGCGTGCTAGGGTGGTTGAAAGTTGAACGACTTGGACCTCCTGGAGTGTGGTGAGCAGCATGCAGTTCGGAATCTTCACCGTCGGCGACGTCACCCCCGACCCGACCACCGGCCGCACCCCCAGCGAGCACGAGCGGATCAAGGCGATGGTGGCCATCGCGCGCAAGGCGGAGGAGGTCGGCCTGGACGTCTTCGCGACCGGCGAGCACCACAACCCGCCGTTCGTCCCGTCCTCGCCGACGACCATGCTCGGCTACGTCGCCGCGCAGACGGACCGCATCATCCTCTCGACCTCGACCACGCTGATCACCACCAACGACCCGGTGAAGATCGCCGAGGACTTCGCGATGCTCCAGCACCTCGCCGACGGCCGGGTGGACCTCATGATGGGCCGCGGCAACACCGGCCCGGTGTACCCGTGGTTCGGCAAGGACATCCGCCAGGGCATCCCGCTCGCGATCGAGAACTACGCGCTGCTGCACCAGCTGTGGCGCGAGGAGGTCGTCGACTGGCAGGGCCGCTTCCGCACCCCGCTGCAGTCCTTCACCTCCACCCCGCGCCCGCTGGACGACGTCCCGCCGTTCGTCTGGCACGGTTCGATCCGCAGCCCGGAGATCGCCGAGCAGGCCGCCTACTACGGCGACGGCTTCTTCGCGAACAACATCTTCTGGCCCAAGGAGCACTTCCAGAAGCTGATCGACCTCTACCGCGAGCGCTACGCCCACTACGGGCACGGCACCCCCGAGCAGGCGGTGGTCGGGCTCGGCGGCCAGGTGTTCATGCGGAGGAACTCCCAGGACGCGGTGCGCGAGTTCCGCCCGTACTTCGACAACGCGCCGGTGTACGGGCACGGGCCCTCGCTGGAGGAGTTCACCGAACAGACCCCGCTGACCGTGGGCAGCCCGCAGGAGGTCATCGAGAAGACGCTGACCTTCCGCGAGACCTTCGGCGACTACCAGCGCCAGCTGTTCCTGATGGACCACGCCGGCCTGCCGCTCAGGACCGTGCTGGAGCAGCTGGACCTGCTGGGCGAGGAGGTCGTGCCGGTGCTGCGCGAGGAGTTCGCCAAGGGCCGCCCGGCCCAGGTCCCGGACGGGCCGACCCACGCCGCGCTGGTCGCGGCCCGGGACGAGCAGACCGTGGAGGTGGCCAAGTGACCGCACTCAAGGTGGCCGTGGTGAGCGCCGGCCTCAGCAAGCCGTCCTCGACGCGGCTGCTGGCCGACCGGCTCGCCGAGTCGACCGTGCGCCGGCTCGGGCTGGAGGGGCGGGAGGTCGAGGTCACCGTGGTCGAGCTGCGGGACCTCGCCGTGGACATCGCCAACAACTTCGTCACCGGCTTCCCGGCCGCCGCGCTGCGCGGGGCGATCGGGACGGTGACGGGGGCGGACGCGGTGATCGCGGTGACGCCGATCTTCACCGCCTCCTACAGCGGCCTGTTCAAGTCCTTCTTCGACCTGATCGACCACGACGCGCTCACCGGCAAGCCGGTGCTGATCGCCGCCACTGGCGGCACGCCGCGGCACTCGCTCGCCCTGGAGCACGCCGTCCGGCCGCTGTTCAGCTACCTGCGCGCGGTGGTGCTGCCGACCGCCGTGTACGCGGCCACCGACGACTGGGGCACGGCGGGCGACCCACTCACCGACGGCCTGCCGGGCCGGATCGACCGCGCGGCGGGCGAGCTGGCGGCCCTGCTGGCCGGGCGGGCCCCGGCGGCGGAGGCGGCGGCGGTGCCGGAGCAGGTGGTCCCGTTCGCCGAGCAGCTGGCGGCGCTGCGGGTCTGAGGGGCGTGGGCAGGCGGAGGGGCGGGTGCGCGACCGAGCGCCCCGCCCCTTCCCCATTTCCCGCGCCCGGCTGCGCGCCGTCCGCCGGGTGGGGCCGTCCGCCGGGTGGGGCCGTCCGCCGTGCGAGGTCGCCGTCGGGATGATCAGATTGGTACCGATCTGTCACGACCCGTCCACCCCCCGGCCCAGCGAGAGAGCCCGCCGCGAGCCTCCTGCGAACCTCCCGAGGAGGAACCCCGCCGTGCAGCCCGAACCCCAAGCCGTGCTCTCCCCGCTGACCAGTGCGGCGATCTTCCTGGTCCTCACCGTGGAACCCGGCGGCGAGCCCACCGTCCGCGACCTGCTGCCCGACCTCGCCGGACTGCGCCGGGCCGTCGGCTTCCGGGCCCCCGAGGGCAGCCTCACCTGCGTCACCGGCATCGGCTCCGACCTCTGGGACCGGCTCTTCACCGGCCCCCGTCCCGCCGGACTCCACCCCTTCCAGGAGGTGGCCGGCCCCCGCCACCGTGCCCCGGCCACCCCCGGCGACCTGCTGCTGCACCTGCGGGCCGAACGGATGGACCTCTGCTTCGAACTCGCGAGCCGCCTGGTCGACCGGCTCGCCGGGGCGGCCACCGTGGTCGACTCCGTCCAGGGCTTCAAGTACTTCGACGAGCGCGACCTGCTCGGCTTCGTCGACGGCACCGAGAACCCCGAGGGCCGCGCGGCCGAGACCGCCGTCGTGGTGGGGGAGGAGGACCCGGGCTTCGCCGGCGGCAGCTACGTCATCGTGCAGAAGTACCTGCACGACCTCGACAAGTGGAACGCGCTCAGCGTCGAGCAGCAGGAGGGGGCCGTCGGCCGCACCAAGCTCACCGACATCGAGCTGGACGACGACGTCAAACCCGCCGACTCGCACGTCGCCCTCACCGTGATCACCGGCCCGGACGGCGCCGAGCGGAAGATCCTCCGGTTCAACATGCCCTTCGGTTCCTTCGACCGCAGCGGCGAGTTCGGCACCTACTTCATCGGCTACGCGCGCGACCCCGGGGTCACCGAGGAGATGCTGCGCAACATGTTCCTCGGCCGCCCGCCCGGCACCACCGACCGGCTGCTCGACTTCTCCACCGCCGTCACCGGTTCGCTGTTCTTCGTCCCGACCGCCGACCTCCTGGACTCCCCGCCCCCGGCCGCCCCGCCCCCGCCCCTGGCCCACCCGGACGGCTCCCTCGGCATCGGCAGCCTCAAACCGACCTCCTGAACAGCCGCCGCCCGCACCGGCCGCCTCCTGAACAGCCGACCTCCTGAACAGGACCCGCACCATGAGCAACCTGCACCGAGAACTCGCCCCCGTCTCCGCCGCCGCCTGGGAGGAGATCGAGGAGGAGGCCCGGCAGACCTTCAAACTGCACATCGCCGGCCGCCGCGTGGTCGACCTCAACGGCCCCGACGGCCCCACCCTCGCCGCCGTCGGCACCGGCCACCTCACCACCATCGAACCACCCCTCGACGGCGTCCAGGCCCACGCCCGCACCAGCCGCCCGGTGGTCGAGCTCCGCGTCCCCTTCACCGTCAGCCGATCCGCCGTCGACGACGTGGAACGCGGCTCCCGCGACTCCGACTGGCAACCCGTCAAGGACGCCGCCCGCACCCTAGCCCGCGCCGAGGACCGCACCGTCTTCGACGGCTACCCCGCCGCCCACATCGAGGGCATCCGCGCCGACTCCACCAACCCGCCGGTCCAACTCCCCCCGGACGTCCGCGAATACCCCGAGGCGGTCAGCCAGGCCCTCACCGCCCTCCGCCTCGCCGGCGTCGGCGGGCCCTACTCGCTCCTGCTCGGAGCCGAGGCGTACACCGCGGTGAACGAGATCACGGACCACGGCCATCCCGTCCACAACCACCTGGCCCGGCTGCTCGACGGGGACATCATCTGGGCCCCCGCGATCGAAGGGGCCTTCCTGCTCTCCACCCGGGGAGGCGATTTCGAACTCTTCCTCGGGCAGGACGTTTCCGTCGGCTACCTCTCCCACGACGCTGACTCGGTACGCCTCTATCTGCAGGAGTCGTTGACTTTCAGCGTCTACACGGGAGAGGCAGCCGTCGCCCTACATGCCTAGCACCACAACGGCATGGAAGCGGCGATCATGAAGATGTGCATGAACATGTTCATCGTGCTTCGTGGCTCTCTGCCTGGAATCCGGGCGGCGCAAGATCGCCGGTCGGGGCAGATGATAGGCCAAACGCCATTGCTCCTGTCAAACGGTTGGCCGATGTACGAACGAAGTTTCAGGAGTGGAGATTATTTGAAGACTTCGGCTCGAGGTTGGCGAGTGCCGAGCGGGCCAGTGCCGCCTCGTCCGCGATGTCGACCTGCTCGGCCAGATGAATGGCGGCGGTCAGCTGCGCGCGGGCGGCAGTCGTATTCCCGAGTGCCGCCTCACAGCGGCCCAGGCCGCGCAGGGCTGCTGCTTCCTCCCGCGCGGCACCGATGGAGCGGGCCAGCTGGAGTGCTGTCGCGTGCTGGTCCAGGGCTTCCTCGTGTCGGCCGGCGCTCGACATGGTCTGACCGAGGCTGTTCAGGCCGTCCGCCTCGTAGCGGACGCTGCCGACCTCGCGAAAGGTGGTCAAGGCAGCCCGGTGGAGCGAAAGGGCGCGGTCGAGTTCGGCGGGAATTCTCAGTGTTCCGGCCAGGTTGACGCGTACCACCGACAGCTCCACCGGTGGCATGAGGCCGTCTCCGATTTCCAGGATCCGCTCGAAGGTGCTGCGTGCCTCCGCATTTCTTCCGGAGCTGGAGTGGAGCTCTCCGAGATTGTTGAGTATGCGGAGCTCGAGAACCCGGTCATTGAAATCCCGGGCACATGGGAGGGCGCTGTCATAGGCGGCCTGCGCCGCTTCCGAATTCCCCACCGAGCGGTGCAGGATTCCTATGTTGGCGAGGCAGCGGGCGGCATTCAGCTGATCGTCCTGCTGGATCCGGATGGCGAGCACCTCCTCCTGCAGTGCGAGCGCCTCGTGGAGTCGGCTCTGGTTCCATCTCAGTCGCCCGAGCAGGCCCAGCGCGTTCGCCGTGGCGTCCGGGTCGCCCTCGCGGCGGGCGAGGGCCAGGCTACGCTCCAGGGCCTCGACCGCGGGGTCGTAGTGGGAGGCGTTCGCGAGTGTCGCCCCCAGGTCGCTCAGCGCCCATGCCTCCTGGAGGTCGTTCGTCTGCGACTGCCACAGGGCGGCCGCGGCGCGGTGCATGTCCTGGGCCTCGCTCCAGTACGCCTCGGCGTCCAGGTGGCCGGCCAGCACGTGGGCGAGCCAGGCGCCGGTCTCCGCGCGGCCGACGCGATGTGCGTGGGCGGCGAGGGCGATGAGCGTGGCGATCTCGGCCTCCAGCCAGGCCCTGGCCGATTCGGCCGAATCCATCGCCATATCCGCCAGGATGGCTTCCAGATCATGAAATTGATGATCAGTCAGCAGCTCGGCTCTCGACCTGCGCGGATAGAGCAGGTGATCCGCCTGGTCGGCCGCACTCAGAGCGAAGCGGAGCAGTCGGTCGACCGACGATTCCCGGAGGTCGTCCTCGACTCCCAGGGCCACTGCGAAATCCCGTAAAAGGTCGTGAAGTTGGTACCTTTCGGGCGTGATCTCGATGAGGAGGTGGCAGTTCAGCAATGCCTCCAGCACCTGGTCGGTTTCGTCCACCGTGCGCCCGAGCAGTGCCGCCGCCGCGTGCACACCGAAGTCCGGTCCCGGATACAGGCCGAGCAGCCGGAAGGCCGATCGCTGGCTCGGCGGAAGGTACTGGTAGGAGACCTCGAAGGCGCGCGCGATGCTGTCCGAGCCGCTGCGGATCTCGGCGAGGCGGCCCCTGCGGGAGAGGCGTCGGGCGAGGTGGTCGAGGGTCCAGGACGGGCGGGCCCGGAGGCGGCTGGCGGCGAGTTCGATGGCGAGCGGGAGGAGGCCGCAGCGGTTGACGATCTCGACCACGCGGTCGCGGTCCGTCGAGCGCTCGGGGCCGACCAGGTCGGTGAACAGGGCGACGGCGTCGTCGACCGGCAGGACGTCCAGGAAGACCGGCCGGGAGCCGGGGAGTTCGGCGAGTCGTTGGCGGCTGGTGACGATGACCAGGGCGGCCGGCGCGGGTGGCAGCAGCGGGCGGATCTGGGAGGCGTTCGCGGCGTCGTCCAGGACGAGGACGGCCCGGCGGGTGGAGAGGGTCTCGGCGCAGAGGGCGAAGACCTCGTCGGCGTCGAGCGGGATGGTGGTGGCGGGCACGCCGAGGCGTCTGAGCAGCAGGGCGCCGGTGGCCTCCGGGGTGAGTGGCGGTTGGTTGCCGACGTGGGCGCGCAGGTTGAGGTGGACGTAGCCCTCGGGGAAGTGCTCGCGCATCAGGTCGGCGGCGTGCAGGGCGAGGGTGGTCTTGCCGACGCCGGGCATGCCGAGGATCGCGGAGACGGTGACGACCCCTCCCCGAGCGGCGGCGGCACCGGGCAGGACACGGCGCAGGTCGTCCCGTCTGCCGATCATCCGGTGCCGTCCCGGGGCACCGGGGGCCGACGCGGCGACCTCGGCAGGGGAGTCGGCGGCCCGGACGAGCTCCGCCCGTCCGGGTGTGCCCGGCAGGGGTTCGCCGTTGAGCATGAGCCGGTGCAGTCGGGTGAGTTCCTCGCCGGGGTCGGTGCCGAGGCGGGTGCGCAGCAGCCGGACGACGGCGGGGTAGACGGCCAGGGCGTCGGCCTGGCGACCGGCCGCATGGAGTGCGGTCATCAGGTGACCGGCCAGGCGTTCGTCGGTGGGGCGGTCCTCGCGCAGGGCGGTGAGTTCGGGGATCAGTTCGTGGTGGCGGCCGATCCGCAGGTCGAGCTCGATCCGTTGCAGGGTGGTGGCGAAGCGCTGGTCGGCCATGGTGGCGCGGGTGGTGCGGGCCCAGTCGCCGGGCAGACCGGCGAGGGGTTCGCCGCCCCAGAGTTCCTCGGCGCGGCTGAGGACGGTTCTGGCCTGGTGTTCCTGTCCGTTACCGGCGAGCAGTCCGGCTCGTTGGGACAGGTCCAGATATCGGTGCCAGTCGATGAGTTGGGGGTCCGCCCGCAGGGTGTACGTGTGCGATCGGGTGTCGATCGTGGGCACTTCCCCGGGGCTTTCCGTCCCGGCGGCGCGGGCGGCGCGTCTCAGGAGCGCGCGGAGGTGGGAAACGTGGCTGTACAGGCTGGTCAGTGCGCTGGGCGGTGGTTCCTCGTCCCACAGTCGGTGTGCGAGCGACGTATGGGAGAGCGGCCTTCCGAGCTCCATGGCGAGTGCGGCCAGCAACTGCCTCCGTTTGTCGGAGTGGAGTGCCAACGGCTCTCCGTTCACCGACAGTTCAACTGAACCCAGGAGATGGATCCGCATGCGACGCCCCCCGCCGGTTGGCTACCAGCTTGCCGTGTCGCGGGTGAGCATGGCACGCGTCCGGGGCGATCGGCTATACCACGATGGGGTTCGGGAGATGGTCCTTTGGGAATGTTCTCGACTTGACGACAAGTCATCTGCTAGTGCGGAACGGTAAATTCGTCGAAGGCAGGGGGAGCCAGTGACAATTCCGGCCGCGGTGGGGTGCTGCCCGTGACGGGCGCCGACCTGCCCTCAGGGGTCGTGCGCAACTCGCTGACCGGCGGAGGGGTCAGCGGTTCGGTGGTGCAGGCGGGCACGATCAACGGTGGGGTGCATCTGGTCGCCCGGCCGCTGTTGCCGACACCGCGCCAACTGCCGCCAGGTCCACGGCGGTTGATCGGACGGTGTGCCGATCTGGCGGCGCTGGACCAGGTGTTGAGCGAGGACGGCGGCGCGGCGGATGCCACCGTCGTGGTGACCGGACCGGCCGGAGTCGGTAAGACGGCCCTCGCCGCCCAGTGGTTGCGCGGTCTGGCCGGGCGCTTCCCGGACGGCCAGCTGTACGCCGATCTGCGCGGGTACGCGCCGGGTGGGCCCGCCGACCCGGCCGAGGCGCTCGGCGCGTTCCTGCGGGCGTTCGGCATCTCACCGGCGCCCCCCAGTCTGGAGGAGGGCGTGGCCCTGTGGCGCTCGGTGGCGGCCGAGCGGCGGATCTCCGTGCTGCTGGACAACGCCTCGACCGCCGCACAGGTCCGCCCGCTGCTGCCGGGCTCGGACGGCACCGTGGTCGTGGTGACGAGTCGGCGCCGGCTCACCGGGCTGGGGATAGACGGCGCGGTGTTCCGGGGGCTGGAGCCGCTCGCGCCGGAGGCGTCGAAGGAGATCCTCGCCGAGCGGGTCGGTGAGCGCCGGGTGGCGGACGAGAGCGATGCCGCGGCCGAGGTGGTGGATGCCTGTGCCGGGCTGCCGTTGGCGATCTGCCTGGCGGCGGCGCGGATCGCGGCGCGGCCGGCCCAGTCGCTGGCGGCGACCGCCGAGAAGCTGGGCCGCGGCGCGGACCGGCTGGCGGTGCTGGACGTGGAGGGCGAGACGGTGCAGGAACTGCTGGACGCCTCCTACGGAGTGCTGGAGCCGGCGAGCGCCCGGCTGTACGGACTGCTGGGCCTGCTGCCCTTCGCCGAGTTCACCCTGGAGAATGCCGCCGTCCTCGCCGATCTGGACCTGTCGGGGGCGGACCGGCTGCTGGACGGTCTGATCGACGTGCACCTGCTGGAGGAGAGGGGGCCGGAACGGTTCCGCTTCCACGACCTGGTCCGGTTGCACGCCCGGGCGCACGGGGCGGAGGACCGGGGCACCGCGGCCACCGGGGCCGCCTTCGACCGGCTCGTCGACTGGTACCTCGCCTCGACCACGGCCGCCGAGGCGGTGGTCTCGCCGAGCCACCGCACGCTCGCCCGCGACTACCTCACCCGACCCGTGCACCCGGCCCGCGAGTTCGTGGACGCCACCCGGGCCCTGGAATGGCTGGACGAGGAGCGCGACCGGCTGGCCGACCTCCTGCGCTGGTCCGAGGAGCTGGGCCGGCCCGCCGCCGCCTGGCAACTCGCGGACGCCATGTGGCCGTTGTTCCTGCGGCTGCGTCCGGCCCGGCTGTGGGTGGAGGCCCACCGGATCGGTCTGCGGGGTGCCCGTGCCGTCGGTGACCGCGACGGCGAGCTGCGGATGCTGACCTCGGGCGGCAACGGCCTGCGGAACGCGGGCGACGCGGAGGAGGCGGCCGACTGGTTCGCCGCAGCCCTCTCCCTGGCCCGGGAGGGGGACCAGCCGCTGGCCCAGGCGAACGCGCTGTACGGGCTGAGCCAGACCCATCGGATGGCGGGTCGGCTGGAGGAGGCGGCCGAGTGCCTGCACCGGGTGGTGGAGCTCAGGGAGGCCCAGGGCCAGCTCCGCGGTTCGGCGCTGGCCCGGCTGGCTCACGGCGAGGTGCTGCTGCTGGCCGACCGGGCGGCCGAGGCGGTGGAGCTCCTGGAGCGGGCGGGCCGTGAGCTGTCCTCGATCGGGGACGACTACGAGGTGGCCCGGGCGAGGGCCTTCCTGGGGTTGGCGCACGGCCTGCTGGGTGCGTACGACCGCGCCGAGGCCTGCCTGGAATCCGCCCTCACGGGCTTCCGGACCGCGCTGTCGGTGCACTGGGAGGCCCGGACGCTGGAGTTCGCCGGCCAGGTCGAGGAACGGCGCGGCCGCCCGGAGGCGGCGCGCGCCCGGTTCGAGCAGTCGCGGGCCCGCTACCAGGACGTGGGTGCCGCGGCCGAGGCGGCCCGACTGGCGGACCGCCTCGCCGCGTACGGGCTCGCTACCCCCGTTCCCGAGGGGCGTCCCGACGGCCCGTCCGGCTGAACCGGGCGCACGGGCCGAACCGGTCCAGCTCGGTCAGCGCCCGACCGGCCGCCAGCCAGGCGTGCGCCAGCGACCCGAGGGCCAGCGGCAGCGCCGGCGCACCGTCGGTGCGGCGCGCCCCGGGTGCGGGGCGCAGGAGGAGCCGCGCCCCGGTCCGGGCGAGCAGCAGCACCGCTCCGCCACGACGTTCGGCGGTGGCGACGGCGCAGCCGGGGTGGGCGGACAGCGCCTCGACGAGCCGCGCGCCGATGTCGGCGGCCGGGAGGAGCCCCAGGTGGAGCACGTCGGCCTGCCGCCGCCAGCGCAGGGCGGTCGGTTCGGTGAGGTCGAGCACCAGGTGCTCGTCCTCGAAGCCGGGCCGGGGCCGGCCGTCGTGCGGTGCGGCGGGTGGGTCCGCGGTCAGCAGTACGTGGCGGGCGCCGGCGGGGGAGACGACCCGGGCGTCGAACAGGCTCGCCGGGGGCCGACCGGACGGCGGGGCGGCGAGCGGCGCCAGCCGTACGGTGTGCAGGACGGCGGTCATCCGGCCCGCCGGGAGTCCGGCGCGAACGGGGCGTCCAGCGGGTCCGGCAACGGCAGCGTGGCCGGCACCGGGCTGTGCGCGGGCTGGCCGAGTCCGAGCACCCGGTACAGCAGCCGACGGGCGTTGCGGTCGAAGCGGCCGGGTTCGGAGCTGATCCGGTCGGCGATCGCCGCGTAGTCCTCCGGGTGGTACTGCTCCGCGGCGTAGGCGAGCTGGTCGGTGAGCGGGTGTCCGGGGGCGAGCGCGGGCGCGGTCCGGGCGAGTTGGGCGGAGGGCGAGCGCGGGTTGACGTTCCGGTGCGGGTACTCGGCCAGCAGGACGGGGGCGCCGGTCATCGCCCCGTAGAGGGTGACCGAACCGTGGTCGCCGATGACGTAGTCGGCGGCCACCAGCAGCGGCCGCCAGTCCGCCTCCGGCGGGACGACCGAGACGGCTCCGCCCGCGGTGGCCGTCGCCCAGGACCGCACCTGCCAGGGACTGTGCGCCGCCGAGATGTTCGGATGGGTCAGCAGCGCGGTGCGGTAGCCCGACCGGGGCAGCTCGGAGTTCAGCCGGGGCAGGACGGCGTCGAGCCGGGTGAACAGCGAGCCGGCCCCCCAGGTGGAGGAGACCAGGACGAACTTCTCCCCCGGTCGCAGTCCCAGGGCCGCCCGGTAGTGCTCCCGGTGCGGCAGCGCGGCGGCGATCCGGTCGTAGCAGGGGTCGCCGACCACCTCGGCGATCGGTACGGCCTCCGGGCAGCTGCGGCCTAGTTCGTCCAGCTGTTCCCGGTGGGCCAGCGCGAACGAGCTGGGGACGATCCTGCCCTCCCAGCACAGGTGGTCCGGGCCGAGTCCGATGGCCGCCCGCTCGCCGTCCGGTCCGCTGCGCCGGGACAGCTTGATGTTGCCCGCGCCGTGCGGGAGCCGGACGACCGGCCCGTTCAGCTGCTCCATCCCCTGCGAGCCGGCCGCCAGGACGAGGTCGAACTCGCGTCGAACGGCCTGCTCCCAGGGCAGCACGGTGGCGCCCAGGGCGAGCAGGCCCTCGGCCGCGCCGCGGTTGAACACGTGCGGCGCCACCGTGAACTGCACGTGGATCCGCAGGTCGGAGGCGAGCAGGGCGTAGAAGTCGTGCAGTCGCTGGGCGTAGACCACGGTCTGGGCGACGACCAGCACCCGCTTGCGGTCCGGCATGGTCTCCCACGGCCCGTTGCTGCCCCAGGCCGGGCTGTCGTGCGTCCCGTGAGCGGTCGTGATGTCCTGTTCCCCGTGCACCAAGGTCATTCCGTTCCCCCTCCTTGATCGCAGGTCGGGGCCGTCGACGAGCCCCGCCGCCGATGCTCCCCCGGCCGGTTGGTGGATTCATTGACGAGACCTGGCGGGGCCTTGCGGAAACCTTGTGCCCGCTTGCCGCCCCGACGGGCGGCCCCGGACACCGGGTAGGGTACTGAGTGCCTTTACCAGGGGTACTGAGTGCCGTATTCTCTCGGTGGAGCCTCTGATGCCAGTCGCAGACAGCCGACCCGGCATGCCGGTCCAGGTGGCGCTTGCGGCACGTGGGCCGCGGCCGGGCCGGGATTGGCACTCAGTACCCTCGGCCTGACCTGAGGCCATGGATCCAGTGCATCCGTGCACCCGTGACAGGAGAAACCGCTCATGAGCTTGAGGATCGTTGTCTGTGTGAAGTACGTGCCGGACGCGACGGGTGACCGTCGTTTCGCGGACGACCACACCACGGACCGGGAGGGTGTGGACGGCCTCCTGTCGGAGCTGGACGAGTACGGCGTGGAGCA